>CALPIE020000045.1 GCA_943323545.2 Bifidobacterium breve
GCAGTAGTAGTAACTGTGGCTGTAGGAAGCGGATAAACACTTACCGAATAAAATACAGTAGAAGTACATGTACCAGGTCCTGTAATTAATAAACTAAAATCTGAAGTTTCAGTTACAGTTACTGTAGCTGAAGTACTTGTAGTGCCTGAAGTAAAAGTAGCACTTGGTGTAAGTTTAGACCAAGCATAAGAAGTAGCTCCAGGAACAGGGGTTATACTAAGAACCGTTGAACCACCTGTACCACAAAATATAGGAGCAGTAGCAGAAATTACTCTTTGGTTAACAGTTACTACCACTGGTGTTCTTGGACTTTCACAAGTACCATTTGATTGCGCAGCATATATTGTAGTAGAAGCACAAACAAAACCATTAAAAGTAGCACCTGTAGATAAAAGCGTACCAGCAGTAGGTGCGCTATACCAATTAAATGTTGGTCCAGTACCCGAAGCGGTTACATTTGCAGCAACTCCGTATTCAACTGTTAAAGAAGACGCACTCACTGTAGGAGCTACAGGAACTGCAAGCAATGTAATTGCTACTGGACCATTAGCAGCACCTCCAACAGTAGTTACTGTTAAGTTACCACTAGTACCTGGACCTGCAATACCTGTTATTGTTGTATCATTTACGACTAAAAATGAGGCAACTGGAGTACCTCCAATAGATATTGCAGATGTAGATGATAAATTTGTACCTGTAATTGTAAATGCTCCTGAAGAAGCACATAATGTTGTTGGTGTTACATTGGTTATAGTTGGAGGAAGCGTAGTCCAAGCATAATAAGTGTCACCCGTTGGCGCAATTGGCCCAGGAGCAACAGTTGGAGTAGCTAAAAAGCCATTTGATGGTAAAACACCAGAAGCACCATAAGCAGCAGTTTCATTGGTCCAAGGCCCTGAAAGACTTGGGCTTTCCCCAACAAATAATGCATTTTGGGTTACACCTGTTAAAGCATCAGTATCGTTGAAACTCAAAGTAACTGTTGGCGTAGTACCATGTACAGCACCTACTTCATTTTGTAATCTGTAAGCCCTAGCGCCTTTAGCAAAACCTGAACCTAGAGATGTATTAGAAGGAGCAGCTGTTTCTGTAACTGTTACCCTTGTAACTGTTGAACCTGTAGTTATTGCTGTAGGTGTAAGACCTTTGTTAAATACAAAACCTGCAGTATATGGACCAGTACCTGCTCCAGAAAATGGGAAATTTAATGTACCTGTACCTCCTTTATGTGTCAATGAGATTGAACCATTTTTAACATATGCAAAAGAACCAACTGATGCATTATATGTTGGCACTGTTCCGGTATATCCATGCCATGTAAAGTTAAGGTTATTTCCTCCTAAATTTACAACATTACCAGTACCTACACCACTTGCTACCAAATTTAAAGGTGCCCCTCCAATTAATGTTAAATTAGATGTAAGGTTAATACCCAATCCATTTCCATCCATGTCTAATCTATTCATTATACGATTTGCAGGAATATAGGCCTCATTTTCAGTAGTCATAGCTAATGCACTTCCACCAAAAAAAGCAGTTCTTATTGAGTAAGATGCAACAACAGGTGTTGGTGCAGCTGCAGCTAATGTAAATGTACCTCCTAAAAGACCGACAACCATTCCTGCATTAGCAGGAATAGAACCTTGTGCGGTACCTACATTAGCAAGATATCCAAAACCACTATTTGTAATAGTATAGCTTAACAACTGACCGTTAGCACCAATATTTGCTGTGGCTGCAGGCAAACAATTTGCTGGCCAAGCCAAAGTAGCTGATCCTGAGCTAAACGATAAAGTGGGTAGAACAGAATAAGTTGGCGTATTAGCCGCTGATCCAGTAACTGCCGTATAATAAACAGATACAACAGAACCATTATTTACAGTAATTGTAAAATTTGCAGATGTAAGCCCAACTCCTGAAACTAAATTACCTCCTGTTACAACTATTGTTGGAGCAGTAGTATATCCTGAACCCGAATTGGTTACTAAATTTAAAGTAGTAGGAGGTGAAAATCCAACAGTAGGTGCTACTGTATAATTTAAACCACCATTAAATGTAGATAGATTACCTAAACCTGATGCAGATTGCGGGTGATTTGACGAAAGCACATTGGCATTTTGATTACTATTGATAGTTAAACCACCAGTTAAAGGCCATCCAGAAGATTTTTGAATTAAATGTGTAGCAAGAGCTGTAAATCTAGTTATTACAACCCCAATTGCAGTTGCACCAGAACCAGTGGTATCTAAATCACCTCTACTAAAAGTAATCGATGGATTAGCTAAAATAGTAGCAGGCGTCGGAAGTAGAACTGCATAAGGAGCTAAACCTGTACCAGCATTATTTAATGTTAAACTACGAACCGTTTGTGTAGTTGCATCCCAATTTACTGAGGCAGTAGCCGGAGTACCTATATATAAGTAGCTTCCAACAACACCAGAAATGTGGGTTGGCATAGTAGTACTTGCTGTTGTAGCAACTGCAGCATATAAATTACCTGCATAAAAATAATTTGCTCCCACAGTTAATGCCTGATTATAAGGTGCAGGTGTTCCCAGCGTACCTATCTGTCCTAAATACAATAATTCAGGTCCACTTGTCGAATCTAAAACATTAAGTGCAGCAAAAGTTGGTGGTGTTGAATTAAAAGTACCACCTGTTGTACAAACATATACATTGTTTTGATATACATATCTGTTATTTACAACTGCGCTCAATCCATCGGCATATTGTACAACTGATAAACCAAAAACAACTGGCTGCGTACTGTAATTAGACCCCATTGCAGTAACAACTATATTAGCAACACTTGTGTTAATAGGTTGACCATGCAACTGAACTGTATTATCACATGTTACTTTACCATTTGTATTGACTGAACCAAATAATTGAGTAATACCACTTGTAACTACTAGGTTTTGACTTGTGTTAATAACATTAGTACCCGTATTACCAAATCTAAGAGAACGTACTACACCTCTTCCTCCAACTCCGTCACCTTGAAAAGTACCAGTACCGCTAAGAAGAGTACCTGCACTACCATTATCACCAAAATTTAAAGTCGTCAGATATAAATTGGCATATCCGTTATTTTCAAAATCGCCAATTATAGTAACTGTATTTGTAAATTCCTGGCCAGTAGTATATGGCAGATATCTTCCACCAGTATTAATTAATAATTTACCTGTAACAGATGTTGTGAAACCACCTGTAGCTAATGTACCATGTTGAAGTGTACCATTAATTGTTAAGGAATTTATTGATACATTCACATTTTGTGTTACAATATGACCTGCAGAAATAACAACATTATTTCCTATTACAGGCACTACACCACCTGCCCAAGTTGCAGGAGAATTCCAAAGACCACCTTGAACAGATGTAATTGCTGCTGGTGGATTGGCTACTAAATTTATTTCATCAATAGCAGCAGGTGGATTGGCAATATCCGAAATATCAGATTTCCAGCTAAATGCCAAACGATAAGTTGATCCAGCTATACCACTAAAAGTTATTGTTTCTGAGTTATAGGCAGAACTACTCAGTTTATACATACCATTAATTGCACCAGGACCTGCTACTTGATTACCCGCAGCTATTGCTCCATTGGCGATAGGAGTAAAAGCAGATGCTAAACCCCAAAACACTTTTAAGTTATCCCAATCATTAGTAGTTCCTGTTCCTTCACCTTCAGCTTTCCACTTAAAAGTTAAGGTTAAACTTGTTTGACCAGCTGGTATTGTTACATCTGTATATAGATGTTCAATAGTGCTAGTCTGAGAATAAGCCCAGGCAGCTCCTCCATTATTGGATACATAAGCACAATTAGTACCAGCGCTTGAGCCTGGCACAGTACCAACAGTCCAAGCATCGGTAGAACCAGTAACGCCTATCCAGTTGTTGGCTGTTAAAGTGCCACCAGTTTCAAAACCACCATTTCCACCCGAACCAATTAAGGTTGTTTGCGCAATGGCATTTGAACTAAATAGCCCTAAACAAATAGAAAATAATAAAATAAAAATGCCATAAGAATGCATCTTTTTTTGCTTTTCTGGAATGTTAATAGTGGGCGGAGAACCGACACTATTATTACTCCATTTTTTGAGATAAGATACTAATCCAATACTCAAAGAATTGTAGTTATTCATCATAATTAAAAAATTGGGTTAAATAATGTGTTAAATAATTGTGGAAGATATAAATAAAGTTAATAAGTTGTTAATGTGATTTTCGTAAAAACGATGAAATACAAAAAAAATCGATGAAACGCACATAAAATTTAGGTAATTTTAGATTTTTTTTTAAATAAGATGTTAAAAATAAATTACATAGAAAAAATCTTACAATAACTGCGTATTTATGCCAATAAATAAATTTAATTAATAAACCATTGGAAATATTTTATTTTTACATTAAGTCAAATGCTGCGTTTTACAATCTGTTTTTGAGTTCTTTAACTGGCAAAAAAGTTATCTGCATGTTTATAGATTTAAATTAATTTCACAATTAGCTATAAGTCTTACTAAATTTAATCCGTTGGGTGAAATTATTAAAAAAACAGTTATCATGCTTTATTTTGTCATTTCGACGTAGGAGAGAACAGACGAAGTAAATCACATAATCTGAATCTCTTGATGTGATTTACTTCGTCTGTTCGCTATGCTCGAGTCTCCTACGTTGAAATGACAAAACGAGTTATTTTTATTATTAAAACTAAAATCTAAATTGTCAAATCCAATTACACCCAAAGGGTTAAATCTAAATTAAGTATAGAAACAAAGAGCGTTATAAATAACAAAACCCTACTATAAAGTAGGGTTTTGACTTTTAACATTACTAACCAAATTTAAAGTAATTAACTAAAAAATTATACTATTGCAATATCTTGACTGATTACTTTTTTCATAAAAGTTCTGTAAAGTACTCTATTAGGAGTAACACCAGCGTTAAGTATTTGTTTTTTTGTTGAAGTTGAATTGAATTTGTTTGCAGAAACGTTTTCATTCATTTGTGATTGTCTAGAACCCATAAACCAGCTTACAAAATCGATTTGTGAATCTATAGAAACAATACTAGTTTGAAACTGATTAAATACAATGGCAACTTCTACTTCATTTTTATTTGAAATTGGAGTAGTTGTTTGACCAAACATTCTTAAACTGGTTAAAATAAAAAATAGAATAATAAATATAATTCTAAATTTATTTTCAATAATAAAATTGCTTTTGGTATTTTGTAAGTTCATTGTACTTGTTTCCATATTTTTTATTTAGGCCAAAACTAAAGCCTAAATTGTTTGCTTAAAAAAAATTTCGTTAAACTACTCTAATAATCGTTAAAGTTATCGTTGGATGTATTTAAGCGTATTTATTTGCACTTTATCATTACTTAATTTAATACTTTAGAAAAACAAATGCTCCTAAAATATAAAAGCCCATTCAAAAAGAATGGGCTTTTACCTAAAGAGATTAGAAGTTCTAAATTAGTTGACTACTTTTTTAGTAACCATTACATTATCGACAGAGGTGATTTGAATAAGTAATACTTGCTTTGTACTGCCAGCATTTAATCTTGTTTCGGTTGAATTAATATTAGATTTTTCTGTAAGTAATCTACCTCTAATATCAAATACTTTAACCGTTTTCATTACAATAGCATTTGAATTCAAAACCAACTCATCATTTTGTTTGTATACTATAATATCATTTTCAGAAAAATTTGAAACTGTTCGCTGATTTGGTATTTTGTATACCAATTCAAATCGTTTATTAAACGTACCTGCTTTAGATTTGAAAGTAAAAGGTTTATCATTTAATTTAGTATATGTTGGAACAGTATAAAGAGAACTATTCGACCCATTTGTAACATCATTATCTTTAATGTAAATATCTTGATTCCCATCTGCAAATAAACCATCAACATGATCAATAGTAAAAGTATAATCTCCTGCTGTAGCTACTTTATAACTTAATGGTACAACATCAGTATCTTGAAATGGTAATCCACGTCCTTGAATAGCATATTCATTAGCGTCTATTAATGAAGATACAGCAAGTGCACCATCATTGTAATATTTACTATCAAAATCATCTCTACCTTGTGTAGCATTAGCAAAATAACCTACAACAGTTTGAGAATATTCAGCACCAACTCCAGCTATATTTAACCAAATTCTATTCGCTTCATTTGAAGCAGCACTTACAACTGGATTAGAATTTCTAAAGAATTGATTGGCATTATCACCAACTCTTTGACTGTTGTTAAATTCTACTGAGGTTGCTCCAGCTTTTGCCTCTACTAAAAATCCTTGTCCTATAGGTAAAATTCCTAAAGGACTATCAGTATAAGCTTCACCATTATCTACAAAAGTATTAGAAGCTGTATTCCAAGTACAATAAGAAGGGCTTGCCGTATTATTTGTTTTTCTCCAATAATATAAGGTAGATTCTATATTCGAACTGTTATCTGTTGCAAACTGCGCCAAATCGACAGTAGATGGATATGGATTTCCGATAGCGTTAAATCTTTGCCCTACACCAATATTAGTTAAACCTATTGTTTGTGTACCATTATTTGGAACTCCTGTAAAAGTACCTGTCCAAATTGCCGGTGCTGTAGGATGATTAAATGGCAAACGAATTAAATACCCTTTACCTGTAGCAAAATTAGTTGTTGATGGCGAAGCCACAGAACTGTATAAATTTGAAGAAGTAGTGTAGGTGTAAAAACGAATGGTTGGGCTAATTGATGTTAAAGGTGAAAACGCCAATAACTGTTGATTTGCAACAGGTGATGACCATAACGTATAATCAAAACGTATTAAAGGATTGGTATTTCTTTTAACAATAATGTTTCCTGAATTTGTTGCGTTTGATGTTTGAATTAAATTAGCATTATTATTTAATGTAAAACTACCAGAACTTACGGTAAGGGATCCATTTAAAGTAACATCAAATCCTGAAGTTACGGTAACTACAGCTCCACTTGTAACGGTTAAAGAGCATGCATTCATGTCTGCTCCAATAGTATAATTGGCTGCAAAAATAACAGATTTCGTACTTGTTGGCGTACCGTTACTCCAGCTTCCATTCCAAGTAGTCGAATCTAAAGTCCAACTTACAGTTGAATAAGAGGATGTTGTACACCCACTTCCTGTAGCAGTTCTTCTTGTTCTGATGTCTACACTTGTTTGTCCAGTTGTATTAATAGGAGTACCTGAAATGTATGCAGCATAACTACCTCCGCTTAAACTTACTTCTAATTCATCTACAATTGTTCCTGCTCCACCTGAACCTGGAGTTAATGTTGCAGAGACTGTTGTTCCTGCACAAATAGACCCAGCTGCTGGAGTTGGGTTTAAAGTTCCAGGAGAAGGAACTGCATTTACTGTTACCGTTACTGTAGCGCAACTTGTAGTGTTGCAAGTACCGTTGTAACGTACATAATAGGTTTCTGTTGAAGTTGGGGATACTGTAATACTGTTTCCTGTTCCGGCTGATGTTCCTCCACATGAAGCGGTAAACCATTCTGCTGTTGCTCCTGTTCCGGCGCTTCCTCCTGCTATTGTTAGTGTGGTGCTTCCACCATTACAAATCGTAGTAGTTCCGGTTGCTCCTGTTGGTGCTGTTGAAAGTGTATTAACTGTTACTGTAACTGTTCCGCAAGTGGTTGTGTTGCAAGTACCGTTGTAACGCACATAATAGGTTTCTGTTGACGTTGGTGAAACTGTAATACTGTTTCCTGTTCCGGCTGATGTTCCTCCACATGAAGCAGTAAACCATTCTGCTGTTGCTCCTGTTCCGGCGCTTCCTCCTGCTACTGTTAGTGTGGTGCTATCTCCGATACAAATGGTTGTAGTTCCGGTTGCTCCTGTTGGTGCAGTAGATAAAGTATTAACTGTTACCGTTACTGTACCACAACTTGTCGTGTTACAAACACCGTTGTAACGCACATAATAAGTTGTTGTTGATGTTGGTGAAACTGTAATGCTGTTTCCGGTTCCGGCAGGCGTTCCTCCACATGATGCTGTAAACCATTCGGCTGTTGCTCCTGCTCCAGCAATTCCTCCCGTAACTGTTAGTGTGGTGCTATCTCCGTTACAAATCGTAGTAGTTCCTGTCGCGCCTGTTGGGGCTGTAGATGGTAAACATGATAAAACATTAATAATTCCTGTATTAGCGGCAACAAACCAAGTGTTACTAGTATTAGTAGCGGCAGAACCTGTACTACCCCATGAACCTAGAACTTGATTTACACCTCCTAGTGACAAAGTTTGTGTTGTAGAAGTACCACCATTATTTAATAATCCTTTTGCAGTACCACTTATTTCAAGATTACTATTTACAGTTGTTGCATTAAATACTGTTTTATCTCCTGAGTTACTAAGTGTAAGATTGGCGTAGTTGATTGCAGTTACGTCCTGCGCCCCTGCTGCATTATAATCAATAGTAGAATTTGCTCCTAATGTTATTGCAGGAGAATTGGTAGAACTTATTGCAGTTCCTGCAGCTCCAGAAAAACCAGAAGTATTTGCAGTTTTAAAAATTCCGTTAATTGTTACTGACCCTAATGTTGCGCCCCAAGTTATGGAAGTCGTTCCTGCATTAAGAGTAGATGCTGCAGCGACAGTTACAGCATCAGATGCACCTCTTGCTACAGCTAAATCATTTGTATTTAATAAACTTCCAGTATTTATATCTCCTACAGAAATATTTCCAGTGACATTAGTTGCAGAAACAGCAGCACTTAATGTTGCACCACTCGAATGGGTATTATTAATTTTTAAATTATTATAAATTACCGAACTTGATCCAACTAAAATAGTTTGACCAGCTGTAGTGCTGTTGTAATTAAACACACTGTTTGTACCAGACATGTTTAATGTTCCTCTCGAATTTGGAAGCGTAAAACTGCCTTTAAGGTTGAAAGTTCCTGTTGCTCCTGTAATGTTTATTGCTGCTTGTGTAGCGTTTCCACCTACCCCAGTTCTAGTTTCTAATGTTAAATTCCCATCAACAGATACAGTTCCTGTTGTAATTGTTAGTGAGCTTACTCTATTTGCTAAATTACTAGCTTGTGCACCAGTTCCAACTCTCAGATTTCCGCCAATATTTATAACCCCTGCATTCACATTTAAATTCTTAACATGAGATGGGTCTTGTGCAGAATAAATAGTTACGTCGCCTGTAATTGTTAATGTTCGACCACCACTATTGGTTAAAGTTGCAAAGGCAACTCCATCGGTCTCTCCAATTTGAAGTGTACTTATGCTATTGGCAGGAGATACATTTAAAGTAACTGTGCCTGTTGGATGATTGGTAATTGTTACTATTCCAGTTCCTGAATTTTGTCCAGGATACCCTTCTCCTACAGTTGGAGTAGCCCATGTTGAACCGTTATATCTATCCCATGTAGCAAGTGTTGACCAATTTGCTGTTGCTGTATTTTTTGAACGATAATCACCTGCTGTTTGTCCAAAAATATTTCCAACATAAAACAAGCTTAATAATAATAAAGTAGTAGTTATTTTCGAATTGTGTAATTTTAATTTCATAAATATCTTTTTAAGATTTTTAATTTAAGCTCCTTGTGTATAGTAGATAAAATAATTTAACTATTGATTTGTCAAAAAATGACTTTTTTAATTTCTTTCCCTATCAAATTATATTAATAATCAGTTAATGGAAAATCAAACTTAACATATTAATATACATTTCATAATAAATAACTCGATAAAATACACGAAATAATAGATAAAATGTAATTTAAATATATTATTGCATGATATTACACACAATATAATTATTTAATTTATTTTAATTAATCGACAAAGTTAATGATTATTAATTAATTTGTCTTTATATACCCCTCAAAATTTTGGTAATATTTAGTTTTGAATATAAATTAATAAATACTAATTAACTTAAATGCCTAATATTTATAAAAGTTTATATTTGCATCCATAAATTAACAGATACAAATTCAGCTCAATTTATAATGAAAGACTTACTCAAAATATTTGAAAATAAAGAACCAGAAATCATCTTTAATTGGAAAGATCCCGAAACCGATGCTGAAGGCTGGACTGTAATTAATTCTCTCAGGGGCGGCGCTGCCGGTGGCGGAACCCGTATGCGAAAAGGATTGGACATGAATGAAGTTTTGTCACTAGCCAAAACCATGGAGGTGAAATTTTCTGTTTCCGGACCGGCTATTGGGGGTGCCAAATCGGGTATCAATTTCGACCCAAATGATCCTCGCAAAAAAGAGGTTTTACAACGTTGGTATAAAGCTGTTTCTCCCTTATTAAAAAGTTATTACGGAACCGGTGGCGATTTGAATGTGGATGAGATTCATGAGGTAATTCCGATTACAGAAGAATGTGGTGTTTGGCATCCACAAGAAGGTGTTTTTAATGGTCATTTTAGACCTACTGAAGCCGATAAAATTAATCGTATCGGACAATTGCGACAAGGTGTAATTAAAGTGATTGAAAACATAAAATTTTCGCCTGATGTGAACAGAAAATATACCGTTGCCGATATGATTACGGGGTATGGAGTCGCCGAAGCGGTGCGCCATTATTACGACATTTATGGCGGTAGTATTGCAGGTAAAAAAGCAGTCGTTCAAGGATTCGGAAATGTAGGTTCAGCAGCTGCCTTTTACTTGGCAGAAATGGGTGTAAAAATTATTGGAATTATCGATAGAGATGGCGGAATAATTAACGAAAATGGATTTACTTTTGAAGAAATAAAGAAACTGTTTTTGAATAAAGACGGTAATAAATTAGTAGCCGAAAACATGATTCCGTTTGAAACAATCAATCAAAAAATATGGAGCATTGGCGCTGAAATTTTTACGCCTTGTGCTGCCTCACGATTGGTTACAAAAGACCAAATTGACCATATGATTGCCTCGGGATTGGAAGTCATTTCGTGCGGTGCGAATGTTCCTTTTGCTGATAAAGAAATCTTTTTTGGTTCGATTATGGAAGAAACCGACAGCAAAGTGAGCTTGATACCCGACTTTATTTCGAACTGCGGAATGGCGCGTGTGTTTGCCTATTTTATGGAGAAGAAAGTCCAAATGACGGATGAAGCCATCTTTTTTGACACTTCAGAAACGATAAAAAAAGCCATTGAAAAAGCACACAATTTGAATGCTTCTAAAACGAACATAAGTGCTACCGCTTTTGAAATTGCTTTAAAACAACTTACATAGAAAAGTTAAAATATACCCAGCAAAAGATTGTTTTTCAACAATTTTTTATAATTTTCCTCGTTTTTAAATAGCAATCCAATTTTAAAACTTTTTAAATGGAATCCACAACACCAGAAGAAAAAAGAAAATCATTTCTAATCGCAACAGGTATTTATGCCTTGTTGCTTTTACTTTTGTTTTTTATTCGCTTTTGGCCTCCTTCTGACTCCGAACTGGCTTTGCTTGGTGGCGGTGGCGGTGGCGGTGTTGAAGTCAATTTTGGCGATTCCGATTTGGGTTCGGGTGCCGATTATAAAAGTGAAGTTTTGGATGTAAAAGATGCGACCAAACAAACGCAAGCAACTACCACTCCAGAAGAAGATATTATAGCTGAAGATGCCGATGCCGATAAAACCGATGTTGTTATTCCGAAGAACGAAAAACCTAAAGTTGTAGTTACCAAGCCTATAATTAAAGAAGTGAAGCCAGTGGTCGTAAAACCAAAGGTAAACTCAACTGCTAATAGTGCACTCGACAATATCCTTAAAGGAAACAAAGGCGGTGACGGAAACAGCACCACTGCGGGCAACCAAGGTTCGGCAAACGGAAATATTAATTCGAGCGGTTACGGAAATGGCGGTTCTGGCGGGGGAACTGGTGGCGGTAACGGAACTGGAAATGGAACCGGCACTGGCGCAGGAACAGGATCTGGAAGTGGCGGCGGAAACGGAAGTGGCAATGGTTTAGGAAACGGTTCGGGTTATTCCTTAGCGGGAAGAAAAGCATTGAGCAAACCTGCTCCGGTATATAATTGCAATGAAGAAGGCGTTGTGGTGGTACAAATTACAGTAGATAAAAACGGAACTGTTGTAGAAGCAAAACCAGGTGCCAGAGGAACGACCAATACAGCAAGTTGTTTGGCCTCTCAAGCGCGAATTGCAGCGATGAAAACGAAATGGGAAGCGAGTCCGACCGGAGCTGAAAAGCAAGTTGGAACGATTCGATATAATTTCAGTTTAAAGGATTAAACCAGTATTCAATACAAATAAAATCTAGCCCCGATTATCTCACAAAGTGTTTGTTTTATAATTGAGCTCGATGAATTTCATTTAGAGGGATACTACAAATAAAAAAAGTCACGATGGAAATCGGGAGTTTTTTATTGTATGGTAAAGCAGGAAAATAGCTCACTAATAAATCCCATACCTTTGGCTCTTCTCCCCTAGCATCTAAAGTCATTGCGACTATCGAAGTAATCTCTCAACCTCAACTTTAACCTTAACCTCAACTTTAACCTTAACCTTATTTCGAAGCATTGGTAGCAATCACAAACTTTAGTTTATTCTTAACGCCAATTTGCAACACATCGACCAAGTCTTGCACTTGCAGATTGAACGGAATGCGCACTACAACCGTTTGATCTTTATCACCACCCATTTGCGCCATTAAGGCAGTTTCGAGTTGATCAAAAGGCACTTCTTTTTTGTCTAAGAAAAATCGCTTGTCTTCAGTCACCGACAAGGAGATTTGTTGGTTTTTGGTTTTCTCATTGTTTTTCGATTTGGGCAACGTCATTTTAATTACGTTTGGATTTGCCAATGTTGATATGATTAAGAAAAACAACAGCAAGAAAAACATAATATCACTGAGTGACGAAGTAGCGACTTCGGCGTGGAATCGTTTATTTCGTTTTACCATTTGGACGTTGAATTATATTAACAAAATCTAATACTTGTTTTTGCATTCCGAGGGCAAAGGTGTCAATTTTTCCGTTGAATAAGTGGTAAGCAGAATAAGCGATAATTCCGACTACCAATCCGGCGCCCGAACTGATCATTTTTTCATACAAACCTCCTGAAATGTTTCCGATACTAATGTCTTCTGTTTGCGAAATGCTGTAGAAAATTTTGATTACTCCCGATATGGTTCCTATGAATCCAAAGGTCGGAGCAATACCCGCAATCAAACCTAATTGCCCTAATTTTCGCTCCATTCCTCCTACTTCAATGTTGGCAGCACGTTCCATAATCGATTCAATTTCGGCAATTGGTCTTCCGATGCTGAGGATTCCTTCTTTTAAAATGTAACCCGAAGCAGAACTGTCTCTTTCGGCAGTAGACACGGCCAAATCGATATTGCCTGCATTTAAATTGTCACGGATATCGCGAATTAAATTCGGATTGATGACCCCTCGTTTGTGGATAAATATCCATCTTTCGATAATCAAATAAAAGGTGTAAAAAAGCAAAAGTGCAATTGGAATAAGGAAAAAACCTCCTTTTAAAATAAACCCTAAAACAGAAATTTCCTCTGTTTTTACTGTACCTTCAATTAGTGCTCCAGTGGCATTGGCGATTGTGTCATTTTGGACTTGAAGAAAAAAATTAATCATATAAAGTATATTTGTTTGTATTAATGGTGAAAATAATTCCAAATTTGCATTGCGAAACGTAACCTTACAATATTAAACTAAAAAAAGCATAAAATATTTTGCATTAAGAATATTTTATTAAAAAAGTAATGAACTATCAGGAAACCATAAATTGGCTTTTTAATCAGTTGCCTGTTTACCAACATCAGGGCGCATCAGCGTATAAAAAAGATTTGACGAATACAGTTTTATTGGTCAATCATTTGGGTAATCCTGAGAAAAAGCTGCACTGTATTCATGTGGCTGGCACGAATGGAAAAGGCTCAACTTCTCACCTACTCGCTTCGGTTCTACAAGAAGCTGGTTTTAAAGTCGGATTGTACACATCGCCCCATTTAAAAGACTTTAGAGAGCGCATTAAAATCATTGGTCCCGAAGCTTCGGGAGAAATATCGGGAACTTTTGTTTGCGAATTTGTTGCCAGAAACAAATCCTTTTTTGAAGCCAATGCTCTGAGTTTTTTTGAAATGACAGTAGGTTTGGCGTTTGAGTATTTTGTAAAAGAAAAAACAGATATCAACATTATCGAAGTCGGATTGGGAGGACGTTTGGATGCAACAAATATTATAACACCACTTGTTTCTGTAATAACTAATATTGACTATGATCACATGCAATTTCTTGGCAATACAATAGAAGCAATTGCAGGGGAAAAAGCAGGAATCATTAAGCAGCATATTCCTGTTGTTATTGGCGAATATACTTCGCAAACTAAAGCGGTGTTTGTTGCTAAAGCGAATGAAACGCAATCGGATATGTATTTTGCATCGGATGAAATTCAGGAAAACTACCCTTCTGATTTGCTTGGTGATTATCAGGTTCACAATAAAAAAACAGTATTAAAAACGATTAGCGTCTTGAATAAAAAAAATCATTTTAATATAGATGAAACTACGATTAAAAATGGTTTTTTGAACGTTGTAAAAAATACAGGTTTACAAGGCAGATGGCAACAGCTGCAAGTTCATCCGAAAGTAATTTGTGATACTGCTCACAATCCACACGGTTTAAAAATAGTATTAAATCAGATAAAAAAAGAGAACTTTGATGTTTTACATATTGTTATTGGCGTAGTAAATGATAAAGATCTGAATGAAATCTTACCATTATTTCCAAAAAATGCGATTTATTATTTTTGCAAACCAAACATCCCACGCGGTTTGGATGCCTATATTTTACAAAAGGAAGCTGAAAAACAAGGATTAAATGGAAAAGTATACAATTCTGTTTCAAATGCTTATCAAACTGCATTGAAAAAAGCAACCACAAATGACTTTATATATGTGGGCGGTAGCACTTTTGTAGTAGCAGAAATTTTGTGATTTTTTTTACGATATGTTTGCAGATGTAAAAAAGAGTACTATATTTGCACTCGCAATAAAGCACTAATCGGGCGATTAGCTCAGCTGGTTCAGAGCATTCCGATTCCATCGGAAGTGGTTGGGGTTAGCAAGATTAAAAAAAATATTGGGGCGATTAGCTCAGCTGGTTCAGAGCA
>CALPIE020000046.1 GCA_943323545.2 Bifidobacterium breve
AACAGAGAAGTTATGTTAGACTACGCAGCTAATACTGCAGTTATGTGGGAGCGAATGCGCTGCACCAGTTCGTCCCGAAGTATCGGGACTCGGGTCTTTGGAACCCTTTACTTAATTGTAAAGGGTTCTTTTTTTTGTAAAAATTTTTAAAAAAAATTAATTAAAGAGCGTCTAACAGAGAAGTTAAGTTAGACTACGCAACTAATACTGCAGTTATGTGTGAGCGAATGTGCTGCACCAGTTCGGCTAAAACCTTGGGACTTTGAACACTTTACTTAATTGTAAAGGTTTTTTTGTTCAAAATTGGACGTTCCTTGTTGGAAGTTCAACCTTTTTAATTTTGAACAATGAACAATGAACAATGAACAATGAACAATGAACAGGGAATGTTGAACTTTGAATTGGGCTCGCGTGAGGGATAGAAGCGAAAATCTTTTTATGAAGTATGAATAAAAAATTGCAGCGAATAGCCCGACCCCGATGGATAAAAACAAGTTGAAAACGTAGTTTTTACCTATCGGGGGCACGCCATAAAAAGGCGCCACTTCATTTGAAATTGCTTTTAACTTATTTTTACCCGTGGATGGTTTCGGTTTTGCCGTAGTTGGTGATGAGTTCGCCTTCAAATTCCAACCATTCCTTCCAACGTTTGTCGACGTTTACTTTTTCTGAATATTTCTTAGCAAAACCTAGAAATGTGGTGTAATGACCTGCTTCACTAATCATTAAATCTTTGTAGAATTGAGCCAATTCGGGATCTTTTATGTTTTGGGAAAGCACTTTAAATCGCTCACAACTTCGGGCTTCTATCATCGCTGAAAACAGCAACCTATCGACAAAAGCGTCATTGCGGCTGCCGTCTTTTTTTAAAAACTTGAACAATTCATTTACGTAGTGGTCTTTTCGTTCGCGTCCTAAAGTCAAACCTCGCTCTTTAATGATGTTGTGTACCATTTGAAAATGCTCTAATTCTTCTTTTGCGATTTCAAGTAATGAGGTAACCAACTCCTCATGTTCGGAATTTTGAGTAATCAAAGTAATCACATTAGTCGCCGCTTTTTGTTCGCACCAAGCGTGATCGGTAAGTATTTCTTCGATATTCGATTCGACTATGGTCACCCATCGTGGGTCGGTTTTCAATTTTAGGCCTAACATTTTTTTGTTATTTTAGAGTATTGCAAAATTATGTCTTTTCTTTGTAATTCTATTTCACATTATGCTAAAATCTAAAAGTTTATTAATCATCGGTTTTGTATGGCCCGAACCAAAATCGTCGGCTGCAGGAAATAGAATGATGCAATTGATTGCGATGTTTCAATCGAATGACTTCGTGATAACTTTTGTGAGTACAGCTCAGAATTTGGAATTTTCGGAGGATTTGAAGAAACTTGGAATTACTATCAAAACGATAGAATTGAATTCGTCTACTTTTGACAATTTTATAAAAGAGCTGTGTCCAGAAATAGTGCTATTCGACCGATTTATGGTTGAAGAGCAATTTGGTTGGCGCGTTTCCGAAAGTTGTCCAGGGGCTTTAAAAATACTCAATACAGAAGACTTACATTGTTTGCGAAATGCACGACAATTGGCTGTGAAAGAAAAACGCAAATTTCATTTTGAAGATTTGTTTTCGGATATGGCGAAAAGAGAAATTGCCAGTATTTTGCGCTGTGATTTATCGTTGATGGTTTCTGAATTTGAAATGGAAATATTGCAAACGCACTTTAAAATCGATAAAGATTTACTGTATCACCTTCCAATTTTTGCGGAAAAATTAAATCATCTCCCAATTTATGAAGAACGAAATAACTTTGTTTTTATCGGTAATTTTTTGCACGAACCAAATTGGGATTGCGTAAAGTATTTATCCGAAACTATTTGGCCATTACTTAATTCAAAATTACCAGAAGCTAAAATGTTAGTTTATGGTGCCTATCCGTCACAGAAAGTATTAGAATTACATCGTCCGCAAAGTAATTTCTATATTATGGGAAGGGCTGAAGACGCTTTAGAAGTGGTAAAAAAAGCGAAAGTAATTCTTGCTCCAATTCGTTTTGGAGCGGGAATTAAAGGCAAATTGTTAGAAGCGATGCAATGCGGAACGCCAAGTGTAACTTCGTCTATAGGTGCTGAAGCCATGAATGGTACTTTGAATTGGAACGGTTTTATAAAAGACAATCCAAATGATTTTGCTGATGTAGCAATTTTACTTTATCGGGATAAAAAATTATGGCAGGAATGTCAAGATAATGGATTTGAAATTTTAAATCAACGCTATAAAAAGACAATTTTCGAAAAGAATATTATAGCTGTAATTAATTCCCTTTTGAGTAATTTAATGCAACATCGAAATGCGAATTTTATCGGTTCGATATTACAACATCATTTGGTTTCAAGTACCAAATACATGTCGAAGTGGATTGAGGAAAAGAATAAGAAATAAAAAATCCTGCTCCAAATGGGCAGGATTTATATTTTTATGTTATTTGAATTACGCTAACATCGTAACTGGATTCTCTAAAAACGTACGTAACGTTTGTAAAAATTGTGCTCCTGTTGCACCATCTACTGTTCTGTGATCACAAGCTAGCGTAACTTTCATAGTATTTCCTACTACGATTTGTCCGTTTTTAACCACAGGTTTTTCAACGATAGCGCCTACGGATAAGATTGCTGAATTCGGTTGGTTGATAATCGAAGTGAATTCAGTTATTCCGAACATTCCTAAATTAGAAACTGTAAATGTACTTCCTTCCATTTCGGTAGGTTGTAGTTTTTTAATTTTGGCTCTTCCGGCCAAATCCTTAACGTTTCCACCAATTTGAGACAAACTCATTTGGTCGGTGAATTTCAAAACAGGAACTACCAATCCGTCTTCAACCGCAACAGCAACTCCGATATTTACATGGTGGTTGATTGTAATAGCATCATCTGCCCATTGTGAATTGACTTTCAAATGTTTTTTTAATGCCATCGCACAGGCTTTTATTACCATATCGTTAAACGAAACTTTCGTATCGGGAATAGTATTTATAGTTGCACGAGATTTCATAGCTTCGTCCATATTCACTTCGATGGTCAAGTAGAAATGTGGCGCAGTGAAAATCGATTCCGATAAACGTTTTGCGATAACTTTTCGCATCGTTGAATTTGGAATTTTTTCGGAATGCATTTCGCCAGCTGGAACAAATGATTTTACTTCAGGTGTCGGTTGTTGGTTGTTGGTTGTCGGTTGAGTAACTGCAGTAACAGGTTGTGCTGTTGCGGTGTAATTTTCAACATCGCTTTTTACGATTCTTCCGTTTTCACCAGATCCTTTAACTTGTGCTATGTTGATTCCTTTTGCAGATGCTATTTGTTTGGCTAATGGGGAAGCGAATATTCTTGAATCAGTTGTCGGTTGTTGGTTGTCGGTTGCTGTTTGGTTGTCGGTTGTCGGTTGTCGGTTGTCGGTTGAAACTACTTTAACTGGAGCTTGATTGGACTGTTCGCTGCCACTCGATTCACTTTTCGAATAGTTTTCAGCAATTCCGACGATGTCTGTTCCGGCAGGACCAATGATAGCTAAAACACTATCGACAGGTGCTGATTCACCTTCTTGAATTCCGATAAACAATAGAGTTCCAGCATTGAAAGACTCGAATTCCATTGTCGCTTTATCGGTTTCAATTTCGGCAAGAATATCACCTTCTTTAATTACATCACCAACTTTTTTTAACCAAGTTGCAACGGTTCCAGTAGTCATCGTGTCACTTAATCGTGGCATTGTGATTACTTTTACTCCAAGCCCCATCCCAGCCTTCCCCGAAGGGGAAGGAGTTGAAGTAGTAGTTGTTTCAACTTCTGTTTTAGTTACCCCATTGGGGGCCAGAGGGCTTAAAAGTGCAGAAATATCTTCACCTTCTTTTCCGATAATGGCTAATAGAGAATCTACAGGTGCCGATTTACCTTCTGGAATTCCGATGTGTAATAACACACCCGAATTAAAAGATTCGAATTCCATTGTAGCTTTATCGGTTTCGATTTCGGCTAAAATGTCTCCTTCTTTAATAGTGTCTCCTACTTTTTTAAGCCAAGTTGCAACAGTTCCTTCTGTCATAGTATCGCTTAAACGAGGCATATTTATTAGTGTTGCCATAATTATAATCTATGAGAAATGAAAGGATAATTTTCTTGTTCGTAAACTACATCATACAATTGTTGCGCTTCCGGAAACGGAGATTCTTCAGCAAATTTTTCGCACTCATCAACAAGATTTTTTACGCTTTCGTCGATGGCTTCGATTTCTTTGTCTGTTGCGTATTTTTTTTCTTTAATGATGTCCAACACTTGCGTGATAGGATCTATTTTTCGGTATTCTTCTACTTCTTCTTTGCTTCTGTAAAGTTGCGCATCAGACATAGAGTGTCCTCTATAACGATAGGTTTTCATTTCTAAAAATGTGGGTCCGTCGCCTCTTCGAGCTCTATCAATAGCTTCTGTCATGGCTTCAGCAACTTTCACTGGATTCATTCCATCTACTGGTCCACACGGCATTTCGTAACCTAAACCTAATTTCCAAATATCGGTATGATTTGCTGTTCTTTCTACAGAAGTTCCCATTGCATATCCATTATTCTCACAGATAAAAACGACTGGAAGTTTCCACAACATTGCCATATTAAACGCTTCGTGAAGTGATCCTTGGCGCGCAGCCCCATCTCCAAAATAAGTTAAAGTAACACCGCCAGTATCGAAATATTTATCGGCAAATGCCATTCCGGCACCAACAGGTATTTGTGCACCTACAATTCCGTGACCGCCAAAAAAACCATGTTCTTTTGAGAAAATGTGCATCGAACCACCCATTCCTTTTGAAGTACCAGTTACTTTTCCGTAAAGTTCAGCCATTACTTTTTTAGGGTCAACACCCATTCCGATAGGTTGCACATGGTTACGATAAGCAGTAATCATTTTATCTTTAGACAAATCCATTGCATGCAATGCTCCAGCAAGTACTGCTTCTTGGCCATTGTATAAATGTAAAAAACCTCGCACTTTTTGTTGGATATAAACAGCTGCTAGTTTGTCTTCAAATTTTCTCCAAAATTGCATGTCTTCATACCATTTTAGGTATGTTTCTTTTGTAACTGGTTTCATTTTTTATGAATCTATGATTACTATTGATTACTATATTAAAACAAATTTATATTAATAAAACAAATTTGCGAAATGCAAAAGTAAGATATTGATTGTAGATGTAAAAATATATAGTAGTTAATTTGACAATTATTAATTATCAAATTTAAATTTCTTTCAACTACATCGTTTTAGTTTACAATGCACTTTTATCAAATGAAAGTGGCAATAAATTAGAGATGGAATTTGATTTATAAATTGCCCCTTTTTCACCCATAAAATATATTTCTATTGGTTTGTCTTGTTTGGATTCATATTCGACAATTGATTGACGGCATGCTCCGCAAGGCGGGATAGGGGTAATAGTAGGATTAGTATCTGAAGCAGCAGTTATTGCTAATTTAATAATTTTTGTATTTGGATAAATAGCACCAGCATGAAAAATGGCGACTCTTTCGGCACACAATCCAGAAGGGTATGCGGCATTTTCTTGATTGGAACCCAAAACTATTTTTCCGTTATCTAATAAAATCGCTGCACCTACTCTAAATTTTGAATAGGGAGCATAGGCATTTTTTCGTATCTCAATTGCTTGAAGCATTAAGGATTGTATATCAGTAGGTAAGTCATTAAGGCTATCAAAAACACCTATAGTAGTTTTAATTTCGATTTCTTTCATTAGGTATTTGCATTAATTATAAAGGAAAAAAAATCCAAATTTCTTAACATTTAGTAGTGAAATTTGGATTGCTATTTTTAATAATTTTTAATATTAATTGTCATCATACTTATCGCCAAAATTAAATGTTAGTGAAAATCGCAATGTATTTTCTAACGGGTTTTTAACTTTTGATGCTGAGAAAAGATAAGATACATCTACCTTAACAACATTGTATTTAAAACCAGCTCCTAAAGAGAAAAATTTTCTAGCTCCTTTTACTGGACTTTCATTAAAATATCCCAAACGAAAAGCGAATGAATCTTGGTACAAATATTCGGCAGCAGCAGAATAGGTAAATTCTTTTAGTTCTTCTGAAAAGCCATCGGGAGCATCTCCAAATGAAGAAAACATCCCAGAAACCCAACTTATTTTTTGGTAATCGTCATTATTTTGAGTTCTTTCAACACTTGTAACAACACCATCACCGTTTAGGTCTGGATCTTGTGGCGTCGGAACCATTAATTTAGCAAATTCAACACTAGCAGTTACTTTACTGTATTCATCTAAAATAAAATCAAAGGCACCACCAAGTCTCATATTAGCTGGTAAGAAGTTCGAATTAACATCATTTTGATCATTATCATAACTAATTTTTGGACCCATATTTTGGAAATTAAACCCCAAACGATACCTACCATTAAATTCATTAAAAGCAATTTCTTCTGATTGAAAGTAACCAGCTACATCCACAGCAAAAGAGCTAGCTGGTTTCGCATCGGTATTGGCATCTGCAATTTTAAGGTTTGATCTAATATACCTTCCGGCTACTGCCATAGAAAAGGAATTACTTAATTTTAATGAGTACGAAGCATCAAAAGCCAATTCATTAGGTTTTACAACATTTGGTACGTCATCAAAATTTTGTCGTAATTCAATCTCACCTAATCCAAAATAACGTAGACTTACACCAAAAGCACTTCGCTCATTAAAACGGTTATAATAATTGATTTGTCCCAATGATATGTCATTTACCAATTGGGTGAGATATGGAGTATAACTTATTGAAAATCCCTGTTTATCTTGAGCAAAAGCATATTTTGCAGGATTCCATTGTTGAGAATAGTTATCGGATGTTGTAGCGACACCTTGATCGGCTAAACCAGCTGCTCTTGCATCTGCAGCAATCAATAAAAATGGAACACCGGTGGTAATTACTCTATCTTGTGCATTTACAGTTTGTATAGTAAGGACTACTAATAACAATAGGAAAGAAATCTTTTTCATTTATAAAATTTAAAAATAGTTAACAAATATAGTATTTTATTATAGGATTACAAGTTTTTCAATTTTTTCTGATTTTTCATTTGTAAGAGTAGATTTAACGGTTAATTTATAAACATAAACACCTTTTCCAATTTTATCGCCAAAGTCGTCTTTACCATCCCAAGTTATTTCTCTAGATAAAAAACCATCGGTAAAAACACTTTGATTAATCGTTTTTACTATTTTTCCGGTAATCGTTATGATTTGAACTTGCACATCTAAAGGTTCGTACGGTCTGTTATGTGTAAACCAAAATTGTGTGTAATTTACAAATGGATTCGGATAATTTAGCACATTGGTTAAGGTAACAGTTTCATCTCCAACAACTAAAAACTGTATTTCTTCCGAAATAAAATTGTTATACACATCCCAAGCTTTAAATGTAATAGTATGTAATCCCAACGATAAGTTTCTTAGCGGAAATCGAATTTTTCCTTTGGTAAAATCGTCTAATTCAGTTTCATAATAGTCATTTAAAATATAAGGATTGGTTTCATCACCATCTAAAATGGCAACAATATCATGCCCGATTCCACTTGCAGTATTAATACCATGTTCATCTTCTAAAAAAGCAAGAAAAAACGGCGATTCATTTGTTATTCCGCCATTTACAAATGATTCATTATTCATGTACAATCTAACTTTTGGAGGAATAACATCGGCAACAGCATTAATATCAATACCGCCAATTTTGATGTCGGTATTAAACCCTGTTTTATCTAATAAAAGTTGGTTTCTTTTAGCGTAAAAACTAATTCTTCCGTTACCTAATGGAATTTTAATATCTCTAGGTACAACAAATCCAAATTCAAATTGACCACCATTTACAGAAGCATTTCCTCTAAAAATTGTTTCACCAAGATTATTGAAAGTCATTGGTGGACTATAATTATCATTATTAAAAGTAGTTTTATTATAATTTTTATCAAATATGTTTACAGCCAATTCACCATCATAAATAGAGATTAAATTACCAGATTCATCTTGTATTTCACCAGAAAGTTTAACATAAGCTAATGCTTTAAAATCGGCTATTGGTTGGTTAATTGGGATATCATTTACTTTTGTTAAAACAATTTTCGGTTTCGGAATAGCCAACATTAAGGCGGGGTCGCCAATATATAAAGCCACTTTTGTGTCGGAATAATTATTATTTTGATCTTTAGAAACACGTAATATTTCTGCAATAGATTTAAAAGGTTGCACTCCTAAACTATATAAATTTTTTGTAATTGATTTATTAAATCCAAAGGCATAACCTATCGATCTTGTTGTTGTAATCATCGAAATTGCACCACCTTTTGGATTCAAATAAGTATATTCTCCAGCTGTTGGTCGCAATGGATTGTCAAAGCGGGAGAACTCACAAGTTATGGTAATAAAAAGCGGATATCGGTATTTATTAAAAAAGTTTAATCCATCTAATTTATCCCAAATGCGCTCTCCCGTTAATCCGTCTTCTCCTCCGTGACCTAAATAATTAAAAACCAAAGCGCCTTTTTCAAAAGCATTTTGAATATCTTCTTTGGCTTTTGGATACCTATCACCTCCTGCAGTGCTGGTTTGTTCATAAGCATCTAAAAATATTTTTTTTGTATTTACAGTAGGATTTTCAAAAGCTATTTCGTCAGTCACTTGATTTTGATTGAATTGTAGCGAACCATCTCCAACTTGATCTGCATCATCAGATATGGTAACAAAATTATTTCTCCAACTACCATATGATTTAATATCATAATAATCAATTACTTTATTGACCATTTCATCAGCTTGTTGTGGAGAAGAAACAATCATTCTGCCAACTGCAATATCTGCTGCATAACTCGAAAAAAGAAAAACTTCTCCTTCATTAGCATCCATATAACAGAAGAAATCATCAGACACAAATGAAGAAACACCAGTAGAATAACTGTCTAATGAATGGTAAATTGGAACAATGTTAGTATTATTTGAAATACGATTCTTAAAATCAAATGAGGCATCGCCAAATAAATTTAAATACTTTACTTTTTTACTTGGTGTAGAAGCATTTTGATAAACATATTTAACAAAGTTTCTAATAGCACCAATATCTTGTTTTCCTGATGAAAATTCATGATAAATAGCTTCTAAATTAACTACTTTCACATTTAAACCAGAATTATTTCTGTGAAAATTGGCTAATTTTTCTGCTTGTGTGTTTAATGAACTTGGCGTTACAATTAAATAATCGATGTCTTTAAAAGCGCCTTGGTTATCTAGAAAAATGGTGCCTTTTAAATTTTGATTTGCAACTCTTGTTTGTTGTTCTTTTAAAGGGCTGTAGTAATCATTTGGATCAATTGCAATGTATTTTTTTGAATCTAAAGTTGCTTTAAAACTTAAATTAGGAGCATTGTTATTTGCAAAAGAAGTTACGTTGTAAAGATCAGTAATGTCCCAAATTTGTTTTATACCGCTAGCATTATTAAATTGGTATTGGGCAATTGAACCAATCTCGTTGAGCGTATTATTATATTGAAACCTAAATTGTTTTCCATATCCAGTTAAACTGCTTTTTGTTTTTATAGCTATATAATCTAAATATCCCTTAGATGTAGGCACGCCACCGTCATCAAAAGTTAGTTTGACTGTGTAATTTTGAGTAGTATTTATAGAAGTATTAGCCGGTAATTGCGAATCACTTGCTGCAAAACCTGAGTTGAGTTGTACCAAACCTAATGGCATATCTGGCAAGTTTTGTGAATTAACTGAAGTAGAAAATTTTGTAGCAACAAAAGAATTTCCGCCAACATGTATGTCAATTGTAGTTGTGGCAGAAGGGACTATGTTAGGGAACCTAAATTCAAATTCTTGTTCGTCATCAATATTAAATGATTCACCAAACCATATACGTCCCAAACGACCAATATTTGTTAAATCTTGTTCGTGAAATTGATAATCATCAAACGATGTTAATGTCACGGTGCTATTTACAGTAGGTTCAATAAAGGGTGTTATTCTTTTCCCAAATCCACCGTTTGTTGTTATGTAGTAATAAGCTTTGTCGCTATATAAGTTAAGATTTGTTTTATTTTCTGCACTCCAATTGTCTATTCCTTCTGCATAAAATAAAATAAAATCTTCATTGTTAAAAACACCATCATTTTCTCCTATAACTTGAATAGCATTTTCTTCTAAATCATTTGGATAGGGCGCGCTATTAGGCAAAGGAACCATTCTTCCGCCACCACCAAAAATCTTTATTTTTTTTGGATCGATTCCTTCAGTTGACAAGCCTAAGTCGTTTAAAAATGACTTTGATATTTGATATACGCCCGATTTTTCAACATAAAAACGGTACCATGAACCTGTATTTAAAACTGAGTTTGTAATTGCAGTTACATTATTAGGAGGAGCATTTAATCGGTTCGAATTGGTTTGATTGGTAAAATTATAAGTAAGCGATAGTACTTTTTTATAACTATTATCTTCTTTAATAATGGGAGAAAAAGAAAGGATTGCTATTATTTGATCTCGTGAAATACAATTTTCAACTTTTGCTTTAATCGTTGTTGGAATATTTTTTTTCGACAATTCACCCAACTTAACTTCATCAATTATTTCATAAATAATGTTGGTTATTTGGAGGGAATTCTCATTTATCAGATTTGAAGAAGGAATTTTTAATGAAAATAACAATTGTTTTTTGGAATCATCATAATTAAAACTATCCGAATTAAATTGGGGAATTTTCACCGAAAAATCACTATTTGCATACAAAGTTTTCTCATTCCAATCAATAGTTATGCTGCCTTGCTGTTGGGCAAAACTATAGGATTGTATTATGAAATATAGAAAAATAGCAATTTTTTTCATCTTGTTACTAACGTAATGTTTTTACAAATATTGCAAACATAAAAATAATATTTTACATACATTTAAACAATAAATCACATATCCAATCGTTATCTGAAAGAAATTTAAAATCGAGAAATTGATTTATTTTAAAAATTAATAAAGATGTTGCCATTTAATAGATATTTATTATATTGCGCCTCGAAATTTATTACCTATTAAGAGTATGAAAGTAAACAAAATTATGGCTATTAAGTTATTACTATCGTTAGTAATAATTGTTGGTTTTACTAGTTGTAGCAAAAAAGGAAGTTCAAAAAATGCTTCAAAAGCTACAGGTTGGAAAATCAACGATAAAAAAGGTGGTTTTCAATATGCTTCTAATTTTAAGAAGCAAGCAACTGGACCTGGTTTAGTTTTAGTCGAAGGAGGAACATTTACAATGGGTAAAGTTCAAGATGATCCGATGCACGATTGGAATAATACACCCAATCAACAGCATGTGCAATCTTTTTATATGGATGAAACAGAAGTAACCAATTTAATGTATATGGAATATCTTGACTGGATGAAAAGAGTTTTCCCTCCAGAAGAAGAAAATTACAAAAACATTTATACTGGTGCCTCTCCTGATACATTGGTTTGGAGAAATCGTTTGGGTTATAACGAAACAATGACCAATAACTATTTAAGACATCCTGCATATGCAGAATATCCTGTTGTTGGGGTAAATTGGATTCAAGCATCCGAATATGCCAAATGGAGAACCAATCGTGTTAATGAATCCATTCTTGAAAAAGCAGGTTATTTAAAGAAAGATGCCAAACTTACCGACACTAAAGCCGATGCTTCGTTTGATACCGAAACGTATCTTGCAGCTCCTTCAAAAACTTTTGGTGGTAATGAAGAAATCGTTTTAAAAGGTAGAAAAGGTGCTAAAGGAAAAGGAAAAGGTGGTGTGAAAGATTCAAAAGGGGTAACTCAAGAACCTAAGAATTTATATGCTCAAAAAACATCTGGAATAGTATTACCAGAATACAGACTGCCAACTGAGGCAGAATGGGAATATGCAGCTGCAGCAGACGTTGGTCAAAGAGAATATAATGTTTATAAAGGGCAAAAGAAATACCCTTGGTCTGGAAGTTATACGCGTGCTGGTAAAAGAAAAATTAAAGGAGACCAATTGGCCAACTTTAAACAAGGAAAAGGTGATTACGGAGGTATAGCAGGTTGGTCTGATGATGGTGCCGATATCACTAATAAAGTAAAATCGTATCCTCCAAATGATTTTGGTTTGTATGATATGGCTGGAAATGTAGCCGAATGGGTTGCCGATGTGTACCGTCCAATTGTTGATGACGAAGCCAATGACTTTAATTACTACAGAGGAAACGTTTACGAAAAAAATAAAATTGGCGAAGACGGTAAAGTAGAATTGGTTACTGCCGAAACTCAAAAATACGATACCTTACCAAATGGTAAAGTGATGGCCAGAAATTTTCCAGGTCAAATTGCTCAAGTACCAGTTGACGAAAACGAAACCTATTTGAGACAAAACTTTGATAAGAGTAATGAAAAAAATTATAGAGATGGTGACAAACAATCTTCTCGTTATTTCGATTTTGGAGGTTCTGATACTGAAGAGAATACAAAAATGAAAGACAATCAAAGAATGTACGATTCTCCTATGCACAATGTTAGTGTGGATAGTTTAGGAAACATGACTCGTAAATATGATAAATCGAATAAAAGAACTACTCTTGTGAACGATGATGTAAGAGTATATAAAGGAGGTTCTTGGAGAGATAGAGCTTATTGGTTAGATCCTGCTCAAAGAAGGTATTTCCCTCAAGATATGGCAACTGATTATATCGGATTTAGATGCGCAATGTCTAGGGTTGGTCCGAAATCAGATAAAAATAAGAAATCACCTAGAAATAAAAGATAAATTAATTATTTTTTCACAATATAAGCCCTTTAGTTAGGGCTTTTATTTTTTATGATGAATTAAAATATGACAATCCAAGAAATTCATAGTATATTTTTAAAATGTAGTTCTGTTTCTATTGATACCAGAAAAATAGCATCCAATTCCTTTTTTGTAGCTATTAAAGGAGAACGATTTGATGCCAATACCTTTGCTAAAGAAGCATTAGAAAAAGGTGCATCTTATGTAATAATTGATAATGCAGCTTATTATATTGATACTAGAACAATACTAGTAAAAGATAGTTTAGAAACATTACAAGAATTAGCATCATATCACAGAACTTATTTAAATCTTCCCATTATTGCATTAACTGGGAGTAACGGAAAAACAACTACAAAAGAATTAATCAATGTGGTATTGTCTAAAAAATACAATACTAAAGCTACCGTTGGAAATCTAAACAACCACATCGGAGTGCCATTAACATTATTGTCTTTTTCGTCAACAACAGAAATCGGAATTGTAGAAATGGGCGCCAACCATCAAAAAGAAATTGAATTTCTATGTAAAATTGCACAACCCGATTACGGCTATATTACCAATTTTGGGAAAGCCCATTTAGAAGGATTTGGTGGTGTTGAAGGAGTTGTAAAAGGGAAAAGCGAAATGTATTTTTTTCTAAGAAGCAACCATAAAAAAGTATTCCTAAATACTGATGATGTGATTCAAGTCGCGAATTCAAAAGATATAGAAACCATTACATTCAGTCAAACAGATACTAGTGTATTTAATTATATCAAAAATGTAACGGCTAATCCGTTTGTTACTATCGAGTTTGATGATATGGTTGTTAAATCTCAATTAATTGGCTTGTATAACGCAAATAACATCAATGCGGCAATTACTATTGGAAAATACTTTAACGTTGCTAATAACGATATTAAAAACGCAATTGAGAATTACATTCCGGAAAACAACCGATCGCAATTACTTACTAAAGGAACAAACGAAATTATTCTCGATGCTTACAATGCCAATCCGAGTAGTATGGCTGTTGCTTTGGAAAACTTTATCCAATTGGAAACCCGAGGCAAAGCCGAACTGAGCGAAGCTAAAGCTAATAAACTAATCATTATTGGCGATATGTTCGAATTGGGCGCTGAAAGTTTGGCCGAGCACAATAGCATTGTAAATCTACTGCTTAATGAAAATGAAATTGAATGTTGTTTTGTTGGAAATGACTTTTATTTCAATAAAGTAGCGAAAAGCAACTTTCATTTCTTTAAAACTTTTGACTATTTTTCGGATTTTTTAAAAAGCAGAAAGATAGAAAATAAAATGATTTTAGTTAAAGGTTCTAGAGGTATGGCTTTAGAGCGAACATTAGAATTGTTATAAAATAAAAAACTTCTTAATTTCTCAAGAAGTTTTTGTGGGCGATGAGGGGTTCGAACCCCCGACCACTTCCGATGGAATCGGAATGCTCTGAGGCAGCTGAACTAATCCTTTTTTAAGATTAATTTTTCAATTTTAATTCTACTTTTCCAAGATTTAATTTGAAGTTCTCTTTTATTTGCAGTTTCTTTAGAAGTATAGTTTTCAGTATAAACCACTTTCCAATCATTAACATTTCCTGTAAAACCTTTGCTTTTTTGATTGTGACGAGTAATTCGTTCTTCTAAATTGGAAGTATAACCAATATAAAATCGATTCTTAGATTCGCTAAAAAGGATGTAAACAATATATTTCATGGCATATAAAAAAACTCCTTAATTTCTTAAGGAGTTTTTGTGGGCGATTGCCAGTTCCGATAAAATCGGAAAGGGGTTCGAACCCCCGACCACTTCCGATGCAATCGGAATGCTCTGAACCAGCTTGTTATACTCCATTAAGACATATAAAAAAACTCCTTAATTGCTTAAGGAGTTTTTGTGGGCGATGAGGGGTTCGAACCCCCGACCCCCTCGGTGTAAACGAGGTGCTCTGAACCAGCTGAGCTAATCGCCCCAATATTTTTTTTAATCTTGCTAACCCCAACCACTTCC
>CALPIE020000047.1 GCA_943323545.2 Bifidobacterium breve
AATTTTCTTCTTTACTGTACATTGAATTTTCTTTTTGGCTTGTTAAATTAATTTTAGGTAAATTTATAAATAATTATTACGATTGATTATGAATTTTGATGTCTTTTTTAATGCTATTTCTGCCATTGTTGATTTGGATTTACCAGCTACTACTGCACATATTAAAATGGCGCCATTAGAAAGAATTGCTATTTTAGAAATGGGTTACGAAAATACAAATAACGCAAAAGAGGCTGCTGTGATGATGTTGTTTTATCCAAAGAAAGGAGTAACCCATTTGTTATTAATTATCAGAAACGAATATCCAGGAGTGCATTCCTCTCAAATTGCTTTTCCAGGTGGAAAAGTAGAAAATACGGATTTCGATTTAAAAGAAACTGCTTTACGTGAAACTTATGAAGAAATTGGAATACACGCTGATAAAATAAATGTAATAAGAGATTTTTCTTCTATATATATACCTCCTAGTAATTTTTTGGTATTTCCTTTTCTTGGAATTGCTTCAACGGAATTAACCTTTACTTTACAAAAAGAGGAAGTTGCTGGAATAATAGAATTACCATTATCAATGTTATTAGATGAATCGATAGTAAAAAATAAATCGATAACTACTTCTTACGCTAATAGGATTGAAGTGCCCGTTTTTCAAATCGGTGAACATGCTGTTTGGGGAGCCACTGCTATGATGTTGAGTGAGTTAAAAGAAGCCTTGAAAATGGTGTTATAAATAAGAACTTTTTGTATGTTTGTTGTTCATTTTTTTTACATGTAATTATGGGATTATTTAAACGAAATCCTTTTGGACACATACTTTTTATTAAAAAATGGTTGATTCGAATATTCGGTGTAATTACACACAAACGCTATAGAGGTTTTAACCAATTGCATATAGAAGGATCTGAAGTAATTAGAGCTTTACCAGATAAAAATGTATTGTTTATATCCAATCATCAAACTTATTTTGCCGATGTTGTGGCCATGTTTCACGTTTTTAATGCAAGTTTATCAGGACGGGCAGATAATATTAAAAACGTAAGTTACTTATGGCAGCCAAAAATGAATATTTATTATGTGGCTGCTAGTGAAACTATGAAAGCAGGTTTACTTCCAAGGATTTTAGCTTATGTCGGAGCCATATCTGTGGAAAGAACATGGCGTGCTGGCGGAAAAGACGTTACTGAAAAAAAAGAAGTCAATCCAAATGATACCGAAAATATTAAAATTGCTTTAGAAGATGGTTGGGTAATTACTTTTCCTCAAGGAACTACTAAATCTTTTAAACCCGTTCGTAAAGGAACAGCACATATCATTAAACAACACAAACCTATAGTTGTTCCAATAGTTATTGATGGTTTTCGACGTTCTTTTGATAAAAAAGGATTACGTATGAAAAAGAAAGGAATTCTACAATCGTTTATCATCAAAGAACCACTAGAGTTTGATTATGAAAATGATACCATTGATGAAATCGTAGAAAAAGTAGAATATGCGATAGAGCAACATGCCTCTTTTTTAAAAGTAATTCCGATTGAAGAATTAGAAGAGCAAGAAAAGCTAAACAAACTCCGTCAATGGGAATATTAAAAAAGAAAAGCTCCGATTTTATCAGAGCTTTTCTTTTTATAAATCTATTTTCTTTAATTCATGATAATTCTTAAATAATTTTTTTAGTAAAGTGCCATAAATTAATCGGTAGAAAAGCCAAAATAAGCCAACAAATAAAATCAAGAATAGTCCACAAAAAACAATAGTGATAATATAAACTTTAGTGTTAGCTGTTATTTCATGAATTTTAGGATTCAAAGAAAAAGCCAAAACAAATCCTAAAATCATACTTATTACTATCATTCCCAAATTATACCAAACATAATATTTAACAGTTCTTCTAGTCTTCAGAATATCCTTCATCAATTGTTTGGTTGATGTAATTGTAGATATGTTTTTATAATTTTTATAAAACATAAAAATAAAAACAGCGATTACAACATAATTGAAAATGGTTAAATATTTAAAGTAAATCAAATAGAATTCTCCGTGAATTTTCTTTAAATAATCATCAGTATTAAAACAAACGCTAATAACTGTCCATATTACCACTTCCAAAATGCTTATAATCAAAATCCACTTCACTATCGAAGACGATTTTTTATGCAGCATTTTATAAATGTCAACTTCCGATATTTGCTGGTACGAATTTTCATTTTTCTTCCAGTCTTTCTTCAATAAATCCAACTCTTCCATCATAAATTTACGGATTTAATATTTTTTTTAATTTTCCTTTTATTCTATTCATTTTAACCCTTGCATTTACCTCACTTATACCTAAAGTTTCGGCAATTTCGGTATAATCTTTATCTTCCAAATACATATAAATCAACGCTTTTTCAATATCATTTAACTGCTGTACTGCTTGATACATTAATTTTAATTGTTCTTCTTCTTCTGTGTTATAATCTTCCTGACTAATAAAAAAACTGTGACTTTCATAATCTACTGTCGAAATACTTCTTGTGCTTTTTCGATACAACGTAATTGCTGTATTTAATGCTACTCTATATGCCCAAGTCGAAAATTTAGAATCACCTCTAAACTTCGGAAACGCTTTCCACAACTGAATGGTAATTTCCTGAAACAAATCCTTATGCGCATCTTCGCCCGATGTATATAGTCGGCAAATCTTATGAATAATGTTCTGATTATCCTTAAGCTGTTTTACAAAAGATTGTTCCAAATTTTCACTCATACCTACGTTAGTAATTCAATGGTCGATTTTGTTACAATTATAGTGATTTTTATGGAGAATGGCTTAGTTGCTTTGTAACTTTGATGCTGAGTGTATTTTGGACATAATTATGTAAGAAAATTTTAGAATATTAACCCATTAACTTCCGAACAGTTTGTAACTTTGTATAAACCGATTAAGTAGCTAAGCAACTTTTAACTCAGTCGCTCAGCTTCTAAGTCACTCAGCTTCTCAATAATGAATATCCCACAATCACCCAATCCAAGAATAGTAATCATTGGCGGCGGATTTGCCGGAATCGCCCTAGCCAAAAAACTTCGAAATAAACACCTACAAGTCGTCTTGCTCGACAAACACAACTACCATACATTTCAACCGCTCTTGTACCAAGTAGCAACTGGCGGATTAGAAGCGGGTTCAATTGCCTACCCAATTCGAAAAGTCATTCAAGAATACAGGGATTTCTATTTTCGACTCACATCGGTCAAAGAAATCGATACGATAAACCAAAAAGTAATTGCCGAAATTGGCGATTTACATTACGATTATCTAGTTATCGCAACGGGTTCTAAAACCAATTATTTTGGCAATAAAGAAATCGAACGCAACGTGATGTCGATGAAAACGATTCCGCAGTCGCTTAACATCCGAAGTTTAATTTTAGAAAATTTCGAACAAGCGGTACTTACCAAAGAACAAACCGAAAAAGATGCATTAATCAATTTTGTATTAGTTGGTGCTGGACCTACTGGCGTAGAACTCGCAGGTGCTTTAGCCGAAATGAAAAAAGCCATTCTTCAAAAAGATTATCCCGATTTGGATATTGCCAAAATGCAAATCAATCTCGTGCAAGGTGATGATCGAGTATTGAATACGATGACGGAAAAATCTTCTATTGCCGCCGAAAAATTTCTAGAAGATTTGGGCGTAAAAATCTGGAAAAATGTTCGTGTAACCAATTACGACGGAAGAACCATCACCACCAACTCCGATTTGACTTTCGAAACTGCAACAGTCATATGGACAGCCGGAGTGAAAGGTGCTGCCATAGCCGGATTGGATGCGAGTTCGTTAGTGAAAAACGTCGAACGGATTCGAGTGAATCACTTCAATCAAGTTGTGGGTTATGATAACATTTTTGCCATCGGCGACATCGCCACTATGGAAACGGATAAGTACCCACAAGGACATCCGATGATGGCGCAACCTGCCATGCAACAAGGTGTTTTATTAGCTGAAAATTTAGTACAATTCCTCAATAACAAACCCATGAAACCTTTTGAATATAATGATAAAGGTTCGATGGCAACTATCGGGAGAAACCTAGCTGTAGTCGATTTGCCTCACTATCATTTTAGTGGTATTTTTGCTTGGTTTGTATGGATGTTTGTACATTTGTTTTCCCTTATCGGATTTAAAAATAAAGCAGTTGTTTTCTTAAATTGGGTATACAATTATATCCGTTTTGATCGCGAAGGGCGATTGATTATTCGCCCATTTAAAAAGAAAAGCTTTACGACATTTACCAGTGATGAAGTATAGATAGACATTAGTGAAAAGGCAATAGACATTAGTTAAATCTTGATAAACTATTGCCTTTTGCCTAATGCCTTTTGGCTTTATAATAATATACCAACAAATTCAAAATCAATACAAAAATTAAAGTAGAAATATTTTAATATGTAACATTTAAAAAAGTAAATCGTTTAAAGTGCAATTCTGTAAAATCTTTATCTGCAATAATATTATTTTTATCAGAGACAATTAAATCAAACTAAAAAAAATAAAATGAACTTTAAAAATACGATTTCTGAATTTTCTCCAAATAAATATGCAAGAATTGGTGGTGTGTTGTATTTAATTATCATAATTGCTGGTTTGTTCGGACAACTATTGGTTAGAGAAGCATTAGTTGTTTCAGGAGATCCAACAGCTACAGCAAATAAAATCATGAATTCTGAAATGTTATGGCGAATTGGAATTACTGTAGATTTAATTATGCAAATTTGCGACTTGCCTTTAATGCTAATCTTTTATCTCTTGCTGAAACCAGTAAATAAAAATTTGGCGTTACTTAATTTGTTATTCAATTTGATACAAACAGCAGTTTTGGTTGCCAATAAATTAAACCTTTTAACGGCATTATTTTTATTAGGAGATGCAACATATTTAAATACTTTTAATCCTGATCAACTAAATACTTTATCATATATTTATATTAGACTACATGATGCAGGATTTGGTGTTGGTTTGATATTTTTTGGTTTTGTCTGTTTAATTGAAGGATATCTGATTTTTAAATCAAAGTATTTCCCAAAAGCTATCGGGATTTTAATGCAAATTGCTGGATTGTGTTATTTGATAAATTGTTTTACTTTAATATTAGCTCCTAAATTTTTAAGTGTTTTTGTGCTTGTTCCTTGTTTAATTGGAGAATTATCACTTTGTCTCTGGTTAATTTTCAAGGGAGTTAATTTATCAGAATGGAATAAATACGTTGAAGAAAAATAAAAAACATTATTTATAACTAATGATTAAAAGCGATTGCCTTCTTTATAATAATTCACTAACAAATTGACAAATTTACTATAACTTTCTATACCGTCTTTTTGCTGATTCATTTTTAAAAACTGGTCGTAAAAAGCATGAAATCCTTTGTCGATAAAGGTGTCGTATTGTTCCCAAAACAAATCACTTTCTTTGAAATTTTCTAGAATTCCGGAGTTTATTTTTGATTTGAGTTCATTAAATTTTGCCTCGTCTTTCTTTCCAATATTCACCATACAATACCGCAAAGCATTTGCATATGCCGAATACTGAAAATACAAATCGTCGTTTTTTATGCAGGCTAAAAAACCAATAAAGTTACATTCACTTTCACTTCCATATCCTATTTGATGCGCCATTTCATGACAAACCACATTCGGAAATCCGTACATCGGAATCTTGTCATTGACTTGGGCTTCATTGGTAAACGGATTCAAATAACCACCAAATCCCATATAAGTTAGGGGTAAACTAAAAAGTGATTTCTTTTTACTCGGAATTTCATATTTAAAAAAAGGATACAGCTTTGCTAAATTGTAATACCCATTTTGACTCATTTTAAAAATGGAATCTTGAGAGTATAGATTGGTTACTTTTAGATTTTTATTCATTGTGATTTTTAAATGAATTGCATTTGTTTTTGCAATCAACTTTTCGGTAAATGAAACCAAGTCAGCATCAGAATACGCTCGTTTAATAGTCATTTTTTCAAACAACGGAACTCTATAATAATTGAAAGCCCAAAGCAAATGAAAGAAAAAATAAAGTACGGAAAGGTAACTTGTGATTTTTAGTATATTGTTTTTCCATTGTAGTTTAGCTCCGCTCTGTTCGACTTTAGCTCCGCTCAGTTCGCCTTCGGCTCGGGTGCCTCGAGTCCACGATTTTCGGGTTTTCCAAATAGAAAATAATACATAGACAATCGCAATTCCATAAAGAACATCTCCAACCGAAAACGGAATTGAACCCAAAACAGTTCTTGAAATTTTAGAGATAAAAACATATACCCCGTTGCTGTAAAACCGCTCTACCACTTCCGGAAAAAAGGCAAGTAGCTTCAGAACAATAATCTGAAAAAGTAAAAATAAAGGAAGTAGGTATTTGCGTTTCACAAACAATTTTTATTATGTAAATATAATCACAAATCAATTCGCAAAGCAATTAAACTTTGTAACTTTGCTATCGTTAAATTTACAAAATAACTATAATGAGCCAAGAAATTAGAAACCTGGAACCAAAAAATCTTTGGAATAAATTTGCCGATTTAAACGCAGTGCCACGACCTTCCAAAAAAGAAGAGCGTGTTATTCAATTTATGAAAGACTTCGGAACCAATTTAGGATTGGAAACTTTTGAAGATGAAATCCGAAACGTAATTATTCGCAAACAAGCAACAGCCGGAATGGAAAACCGTAAAACCATTGTGCTTCAAGGACATTTGGATATGGTACATCAAAAAAACAATGATACCAATTTCGATTTCGATACGCAAGGAATTGATATGTATGTTGATGGTGATTGGGTTCGCGCTCGCGGAACAACTCTTGGTGCCGATAACGGATTGGGAGTCGCGATGATTATGGCGATTTTAGAAAGTAAAGATATTCCACATCCTGCAATTGATGCACTATTTACAATTGATGAAGAGACCGGAATGACTGGAGCCTTGAACTTAAAAGGCGGTGTATTAAAAGGTGAAATTTTGTTGAATATGGATACCGAAGAAGACGATGAAATAGATATAGGTTGCGCAGGTGGAATTGATGTAACGGCTACTAGAAATTACAAAGAAGAAGCAACTCCAGAAGGTTCAGTTGGTTATTCAATTACAGTAAAAGGGTTAAACGGTGGACATTCTGGAATGGATATTCACAAAGGATTGGGTAATGCTAATAAAATTATGAACCGTTTGTTGTTTGACGGATTTGAAAACTTCGGACTTCAAATTGCTGCAATTTCAGGTGGAAGTTTGCGCAATGCGATTCCGCGTGAAAGTGTTGCCAAAGTAATTATAGCCTCAATGTTTGATGAAGCATTTGTTTTTGATATGCAAGAATTGATCAATGATATAAAATTCGAATTCAAAACAACCGAGCCGAATTTAACCATAGAAATTACAAAAACTGATTTACCTGCCAAGGTAATGGAATTAGGCGTTCAAGAAGGTTTGCTGCGTTCTATTTATGCTGCTCATAATGGCGTTTACCGCATGAGCGCTGATATGGAAGACTTAGTAGAAACATCAAATAATATTGCTAAAGTTGTAGTTAAAGAAGGTGAAATTTCTATTCAAAATTTAACAAGATCTTCTGTCGAAAGTTCTAAAATGGATTTAGCAAACAGTTTGCGTTCTGCCTATGAATTGTTTGGTTGTGAAGTTGAATTTGGAGGTAGTTACCCAGGTTGGACTCCGAATGTGAAATCAGAAATATTAGATATATTGGTTAGTATTTATGAAAAACAAAATAACGAAAAGCCAAAGGTAGTAGCTTGTCATGCTGGATTGGAATGCGGTATTTTAGGAACCAATTATCCGGGAATGGATATGATTTCTTTCGGACCAACCATTCATGGTGCGCACTCACCAGATGAAAGAGCATCGATTAAATCATCTCAAAAATTTTATAAATTTGTGTTAGAGATTTTGAAGAATATACCAGAAAGACCCGAGGCATAGCCGAACGGAGCAAAGCTAAAATAGGAAAAAGAGAATAGAAAAAAGAAAATAGAAAAAAGAGAATAGAATAAAGAGAGTAGATTATATAAAACCTCGTTTAGAAATAGACGAGGTTTTTTATTTTGGTAAATAAATCAAATTATCAATTATCAATTTTTCTTTTGCATTAAGTAATTTTCACTACTTTCTTTTCCTTTTTGAATTCCTGAAATTGTTGCAATTAATGAATTATCACGCTTTAGTTGGTATCTTATTTTTTGAGGATAATCGTGCTTAGGATTTTCAAAAACCATAACACTATCTTTTTCTTCTATCATTAAAAAAGAAACAGCAGCATTGTCGTTTTGTCCTTTTACAGTTGGTGAATAAATTAAATTATCGCCATTTTGTTTTAGTTCAATGGTTTCGCTATGTACCGTGTCTTTTTTATTAATAATATAATAAGATTGTCCGGCAAAAGTGCTATCGTTTTGGACTTTCCAAATCTCAACTAATAGTCCCAAACTGTCTTCTTTTTGCCATTCACCCAATAGCCAATTGGCTTTATTTAATTCTTCGTATTCTTTTATTAATTTGCCATTGGCATCGTATTTATTACAAGATTGTAGTAGGAGGATGGTAAATACAATTAGTAAACTGTTTGGTATTAAATTTTTCATGGTTCATTTATTAGTATTACAATATTATGAAAATTATAGCAACTAGCCCAGATGGAAGTGGAAATCCTTTTTGGATTACCCGAAGCACAGCGAAGGGAAATCTTCAATGAAGCGCAGCGGAATTGCAAAAAGATTAGAACGAACAGCTGGAAATAGCTTCAAAAAATAAAAATAAATTACATTATTTTCACTAAATTTGCACACTTTAAAAAATTACAGCATACAAAATGTTAGACAGACTTCAATATGTAAAGCAACGTTTCGACGAGATTTCGGATTTGATTATTCAACCCGATGTGATTGCCGATCAGAAACGTTATGTGCAATTAAATCAAGAATATAAAGGATTGAAAGGCTTAATGGAAAAGCGTGAAGAATACATAAATCTTGATGCTAATATAAAAGAAGCCAACGAAATTCTTGCCGATGGTTCGGATGCCGAAATGGTTGAAATGGCTAAAATGCAACTCGATGAAGCCAAAGAGCGTTTACCAGAACTAGAAGAAGAAATCAAGTTTATGTTGATTCCGAAAGATCCAGAAGATGCGAAAAACGTAATGGTGGAAATCCGTGCCGGAACTGGTGGTGATGAAGCTTCTATTTTTGCAGGAGATTTATTCAGAATGTATACCAAATATTGTGAAGGTCGTGGTTGGAGAACTTCAGTTGTAGATATGAATGAAGGAACTTCTGGCGGATTTAAAGAAATAATTTTTGAAGTTACAGGTGAAGACGTTTACGGTACTTTAAAATTTGAAGCTGGGGTTCACCGTGTACAACGTGTTCCACAAACAGAAACGCAAGGTCGTGTGCATACTTCGGCAGCAACTGTAATGGTATTACCAGAAGCAGAAGAATTTGATGTTCAAATAGATATGAACGATGTTCGTGTCGATTTTTTCTGTTCGTCAGGTCCAGGTGGACAATCGGTAAATACAACAAAATCGGCGGTGCGTTTAACGCATATCCCTTCAGGTTTGGTTGCCCAATGCCAAGATCAAAAATCACAACATAAAAATAAAGACAAAGCGTTAACAGTTCTTCGTTCCCGTTTATACGAACAAGAGCTTGCCAAAAAAGAAGCGGAAGATGCAACAAAGCGAACGTCTCAAGTAAGTTCTGGAGACCGTTCAGCTAAAATTAGAACCTACAATTATGCACAAGGTCGTGTAACAGATCACCGAATAGGATTGGATGTTTTTGATATGGATGGAGTGATGAATGGAAAGATTCAAAAATTTGTTGACGAACTTCAATTGGTAAACAATATGGAAAAACTCAAAGAAAGTGAAGTTTTTTAAAAAGAATATAGAATAAAGAACATAGAAAAAAGAGGCCAGCTAAATTTTAGTTTGGCTTTTTTTTGAGTTTATGCTGATGAATATGAGTAGCAAATGGTTTGGGATTTATCTGTAAACGAAATTCCTGCTTTCGCTTTTAGTTGCTCGTCCCTCGCAAGCTATCAGCTCAATCAGGGCTAAAAAGTAAACCATTTTTATTTTTGTTCACCTTTTAATAGCGAACTTTGCGAAAACTTTGCGAACTTTGCGGTTAAACACAGCATAATGACTACCGAACATTTAATTGCTCAAATTCGCAAAAAAAAATCCTTTCTCTGTATAGGTTTAGACGTTGATGTAACTAAAATTCCACAACATTTACTTTCTCTCGAAGATCCTATTTTCGAATTCAATAAAGCGATTATCGACGCCACTCAAGATTTGTGTGTTGCTTATAAACCGAACACTGCTTTTTATGAAGCATACGGAATAAAAGGTTGGCAATCATTGCAAAAAACCATCAATTACATTAACGAAAAATATCCGGAAATTTTCACCATTGCAGATGCCAAACGTGGCGATATTGGAAATACATCGTCTATGTATGCCAAAGCTTTTTTTGAAGATTTGAATTTTGATAGTGTAACCGTTGCTCCTTATATGGGAAAAGATTCGATAGAACCTTTTTTAGCTTTTGAAAACAAACACACGATTATGTTGGCGTTGACTTCCAATGATGGCGCTTTCGATTTTCAAACAAAAAATGTAAATGGTAAAGAATTGTATAAAGTAGTTATTGAAACTTCCAAAACTTGGAAAAATACTCAAAATTTAATGTATGTAGTAGGAGCAACTAAAGCCGAATATTTTTCAGAAATCCGTAAAATAATTCCGAATAGTTTTCTTCTTGTACCTGGAGTTGGCGCACAAGGCGGAAGTTTACAAGAAGTGTGTAAATTTGGTTTGAATGAAGATGTCGGATTGCTAATAAACTCGTCTCGAGCAATTATATATGCCTCTAATGCTATCGATTTTGCAGAAAAAGCAAGGCAAGAAGCATCAAAAATTCAACAAGAAATGGAAACAATTTTAAGGATAGCTACTTCTTAATAATTTTAAAAGTTTTAATGCCATTTTCAGTTTCCAATTTTACAAAGTAAATACCACTTTGATAATGAGAAACATCAATAGCATTTTGAATTTCGTTTAAAGAAAATGAACTGACTTCTTGACCCAAAAGCGAATAAATCTTAGCTTTAATTCCTATCAGTTGGTTTGTTATTTGTAGGGTTAGATTATCTGTAACAGGATTTGGATACAAAATTATATCATTTAAATTATTTTGTTCTTGATTTGACAATACAGTTTCTTGATAAACTCTAACATAATCCACTTCTATTGTACTTTGAATGAAACTAGCAGTTACATTTGGATCAATCGCAATATTTAATAAAAAATATTGTTCTGCATCAAAAGGCCATGTATTTGCATTTTTTATTATAGGATTATAGATATAATGCACCACATTGTCGACACTAAATATCATTCTTTCAGCTGTCCATTCTAGTGTATAAATATGAAATTGAGTTGAAACAGTACTAATTGTTTGTCCACCTTTATTAACGGTATTGCCAAAACTAGAAGGAGTATGCATGGCACTTTGAACATAATTTTGATTACTACCCCAATGTTCCATAATATCTATTTCGCCACAAGCAGGCCAACTTACAGTTCCGTTTGTACTGGTCCAGAAACCGCCTGGTTCAATAATGTTTTTACCCAACATCCATATAGCAGGCCAAGTGCCAGCACCCGTTGGCATTTTTGCACGCACTTCAACACGCCCGTATTTAAATGCAAATTTTGAATTTAATCGTGCTGAAGTAAACTGTTTTGTTTGACCTTGATCTGTAAAAGTTTCTCTTTTGGCAACAATATTTAATGAACCATTATTTAAAAAAGAATTTATTTGTCGATTCGTATAATGTTGTAATTCGCCATTATACCAACTTCCTCCAGCAGGTAATTGTGTTTGTAAAAACCAATTGGTTGCATTTACAGCACCACTTCCATTAAATTCATCAGACCAAACTAAGTTATTAAAAACTGGGCCATTGGTAAAATTATAAAGAAAGTCATCTATATAGGCTATAACTTGATTGGTGTTGTTTTCTCCATTTACTTGAATTAGGACTCTATTAAAATCGGATCTGTAAAGCGGATTAGGAGAACCACCATTTAAATTAATATAAGTATCGGTAGCAAAATTGAAAGTAATCACTTGCCATTGATTTAAAACAATTGGCTTGATGATTTCACATTGTGTTGACCACGGCTGAGCTAATAAACCATTTTGAAGTTTTAATGAGATTTGATTGGTTTGATTTCCAGTTATTCCAGATGAAGGTACATATATTTTTAACGTGAATGTATGGTTCGCAGTTAAATTAAAATTGGATGTTGTATCAAATCGGATATTGGCATATTGACCTCCAGTATCGGTATATTTCAAAACTTTTGCGGAGGTATTAATTCCAATTTGGTACGGATTATTAAAATTATTATCCATTCCACAATTATCTCCAAACCAACTGCTAATGTTGCCGCTTCCTTCAAAATTATCTGATATAGTTTGAGATTGTGAAATATTTGAAAACGAAAAAAATAGGAAAAGGATAAAAGTAAAATTACGCATAGAATCTGATTTAATAATAATTTGTAAATCTAAGAGTAAATACTATCATTATGCAATAAATCACCTATATTAAAACTATACTAAAAAGATAAAAGTGCTAAAAAAAACAATAATTTTACTTTTTAATAATAAATTTGATTAGAGTATAAAATGCTAACTGACCAAATGGGTATAACCCATACTTTTCTGAAAACTCCTGAAAGAATAATTTCACTTGTTCCATCTCAAACCGAATTGCTTTTCGATTTAGGTTTGGAAGCTTCTATTGTTGGAATTACAAAATTCTGTGTACACCCTTTCCATTTTAAATCAACCAAATCAATTGTTGGAGGAACCAAAAATGTAAAGTATGATAAAATTAAAAATCTTCAACCCGATATTATAATTGTCAACAAAGAAGAAAACACCAAAGAAATTGTTGAAGAATTGCGAACCATTTGTCCAGTTTGGGTAACTAATATTATTACTTTAGAAGATAATTTACATATGATATCCGACTTTGGGCAAATTTTTAACAAACGTACCGAAGCTCAAAAATGGATTGATAAAATTAATTTTTCTTACCGCGATTTTCAAAGTTTTATAAAAGAAAAAACCACAAAAAAAGTCGCGTATTTTATTTGGGCAAATCCATATATGGTTGCTGGAAAAAATACATTTATTAATGAAATGTTACAATTGAATAAATTCGAAAACATCTATCAAAATCAAGAAGATCGCTATCCAGAAATTACCATCCAAAAAATGAGAATTCAAGGTGATCCCGAAATTGTGTTTCTTTCGTCAGAACCTTTTCCATTTAAAGACGAACACGCTTTCGAAATTGGTCGTTTTACACACCACGCGCAAACGGTTTTTGTTGACGGTGAAATGTTCTCTTGGTACGGATCCCGTATTCTAAAAGCATTTGATTACTTTAAAAAACTGCACTTGCGTTTGCAGGAATAAAAAAAGCCAATACTTTCCCAAGCATTGACTATTTTTTATAACTAACCTAACCAAACAAAGTAATAATTCTTATATTATTACACCACAAATATAGCTTCTGTAATCACAATTTGATGTTAAGAAAACGTTATACTTATGTTATTGATTAGTAGTTTTTTAGGTTAAAATTAAGAAATGAAAAACGCTATTTTTTATCTTGCATAGCAAAAACTTTCTTCAACAAATCGGAAGTTCTTGAACTCAAATTGATTCGAATATTTTTTTCTTCAACTGCTATCATTTTAAATACGCCATCTAATGCTTTGTTTGTTGTATAATCGGTCAAGTCAGGGTTGACTTTTTGTACAAAAGGAAAACTATTGTATTTAGAAATTATGGTCGTCCAAACTTTATCAGCACCAACTTTAGTAAATGAATTTTTAATCACAGGATTAAATTTATTGTACAAAGAAGTAGTTGTAGTGTTTTGTAAGTATGTAGTTGCAGCATTTTTTTTTCCTAAAAGTATATTTTTTGCATCTCTAAAATTCATTTTTTTTATAGCATCAACAAAAATGGGGGTCGACTCTTTTACGGCATCTTCAGCTGCACGGTTTAACATTAATATTCCTTTATCTGCCAATGAACTCAATCCCATTTTTCGCAATGCCTTGTCTACTTTTTGTAATTCATCTGGCATTAAAATTTTCACCATTTCGTTACTATAAAAACCATCAACAGCAATTAATTTGGTTACTTGTTTTGTTATACCGTTATTTAATGCTTCTTTCAATCCTTTAGAAATATCAGTTGAACTAATAGTAGAAGAAGTGGTTGTAGTAATTTCTACCGGGATTACTTTTTTAATTTCATCTAATATATTTATTTGAGAAAATCCAAGTGTTGGAAGTAAAAATAATAATGCAATTTTAGTTTTCATTTGATTTAAATTTTCGGCTATTTTACAAAAATGAAGCCAATTTTTACTTTAAGAAAATACAACTGTTTTATTATTGTATACGATTATTTTTCTATCTGAATGCAGTTTTATGGCTCTCGATAATACAATACGTTCCAAATCTTTACCTTTCATGATAAAGTCTTCAATAGAATGGTTGT
>CALPIE020000048.1 GCA_943323545.2 Bifidobacterium breve
CACTATTTTACACCAAATGGAGATGGTTTTCATGATACATGGAATATTGTAGGTCTGGAGGGACAACCAAGCGCAAAAATTTATATATTTGACCGCTTTGGAAAACTGATCAAACAAATCAGTTCAACAGCTCAAGGATGGGATGGTACCTATAATGGAGTTCCAATGCCATCAACAGATTACTGGTTTACAGTAGACTATACAGAACAAGATGTAGTAAAACAATTTAAAGCCCATTTTTCATTAAAAAGATAAATTCCATTTAAATAAATAAAAAAAGGATTCTCAATTGAGAATCCTTTTTTTGTATCGTTTGGAGGTACCTAGCCCTGATGGAAGTGGCATCCTTTTTTTAAAATACAACGGGTTTCATCCCGTAGTATTTTAAAAAAAGATATAACGGACAGCAGGAAAAAGCTACTAACAAAATAACTCTTTATTTAGAATTGTAAACTTTTAATGCTTCTTTTAAAATATGTACCGACCTAACCAAATCTTCTTTTTTCAAAACATATGCTATTCTTACTTCATTTAATCCAACATTTGGAGTTGAATAAAATCCAGCAGCTGGTGCGACCATAACTGTTTCACCATTGAAATCATAAGATTCTAACAGCCATTGTGCAAAATCATCTGCATTTTTAATAGGCAATTGTGCAATACAGTAAAAAGCTCCTTTTGGAGTTGCAACTTTTACTCCTTCAATCTTATTTAGCTCTGAGATTAGAATATCCCTGCGATCTCTATATTCATCAATAACTTCATCAAAATAACTTTGTGGTGTATCTAAGGCAGCTTCACTTGCAATTTGAGCAAAAGTAGGAGGACTTAATCGTGCTTGAGCAAATTTCATGGCGGTTGCCATAACTTCTTTGTTTTTAGAGACAATGCATCCAATTCGAGCACCGCACATGCTGTATCTTTTTGAAACAGAATCAATCATTATGGCATTTTCTTCGATGCCTTCAATATTCATAATAGAATAATGTTTTTCGTTTTCATCATAAACAAATTCACGGTACACTTCGTCAGCAATTAAAAATAAATCATGTTTTTTTACCATTGCTGCCAATTGCATAATTTCTTCTTTAGAATATAAATAACCAGTTGGATTTCCTGGATTGCAAATAAGTATGGCTTTGGTTTTTGGAGTGATTAATTTTTCAAAATCGGCAATGGGAGGTAAGGCAAATCCGGTTTCTATTGTTGAAATTACTGGTACAACTTTAACTCCAGATGCTATTGAAAAACCATTATAATTAGCATAAAATGGTTCTGGTATGATTACTTCATCACCTACATCCATAGTACTTCCCATTGCAAACAATAAGGCTTCTGATCCTCCAGTAGTGATAATAATGTCTTCTAATTCAATAGGTAATCCGTGGTTTTTATAGTATTGTGAAAGTTTTTTTCTATAACTTTCAAAACCTGCGGAATGACTATATTCCAAAACTTTTATATCTACATTTTTAACGGCATTTATAGCAATTTCAGGAGTTTTAATATCGGGTTGACCTATATTTAAATGGTATACTTTGTTACCTTTTTTCTTAGCTATTTCAGCATAAGGAACCAATTTTCTAATTGGTGATTCGGGCATTTGATGTCCTTTATTTGAAATTTTAGGCATGATTTAGTTTTTAGTCGTGCAAATTTGCGAATTTTTATTTTAAATAACATTTTTTAGTTTATAAATTGTTAAAAGAAATAGTATCTCTACATTTTTAATTAATTTTATAAAAAAAATTGCTGAATGAATTTCAAACTAATACTGCTACTTTTTGTATTATTTATTACCCATTCCTTTTCTCAAAATGGTTTTACAATAGAAAACAATAAAAAAAAGGTAGTAATACCATTTAAATTTATTAATAATTTGATAATCATTCCAATTAATGTTAATGGAACAACATTAAATTTTCTATTAGATACTGGAGTAGAAGATACAATTTTATTTAGTTTAGAAGAGAACGAAGAAGTTAAATTTTCAAATTTAGATAAAGTTACGTTTAGAGGAATTGGGACAAATGAGCCATTTGAAGGATTAAAATCATCTGGAAATATATTGGTTATTAATGGATTTACCGATACTAATCATACAATTTATATAGTAGTAAATCAGAATATGAATATCTCTTCGCATGTTGGAATACCTGTAAACGGTATAATTGGTTATCATTTTTTTAAAAATAATTGTATAGAAATTAATTACAACAGAAAAAAAATAGTAGTTTACAATGATATAGCTACAATTACTAAAAGATTAAATAATAAATACCAAAAAACCCCAATAAACGTAGAAGAAAAGAAACCCTATATTATTACTAAAGTTCAAATGGAAAATACTCCAAATGAAATTGATGCCAAGCTATTAATTGATATTGGTAATTCGGATGCCATTTGGTTATTTGAAGAAAAGGATAAAAGAATAAAAGTTTCAGATAAAAATTTTGATGATTATTTAGGAATGGGTTTTAGCGGAACAGTATATGGAAGACGTTGTAGAATTAAAAAACTTAAAATTAATAATTTTTTATTTGAAAACCCAATAGTAGCAATGCCCGATTCAATTGCTATTCATGATATAAAAATGGTTGAAAATAGGGTAGGATCTATCGGATCTGAAATATTAAAACGCTTTTCTGTAATTTTTGATTATACAAATAATCAAATTTATTTAAAGAAAAACGATAATTTTAACCTTAAATTCAATTACAATATGAGTGGTCTTGAGATTCAACACCAAGGCCTCGAATGGGTAAAACAATCGTATGAACAAAATGCAAGTAGTTCTTCTGTGTTTTTTGATTTAAGCGATGGTGAAAAATCAACAAAAAATGTAAACTATAAATTTGAATTAAAACCAAGCTATTCTATTTTTAGTATAAGAAAAGATTCTCCATCAGATTTAGCCGGATTAAAAAATGGTGATGAAATTAAAACAATTAATGGTCGTTTATGCTATAACTATACTTTAGAAGAAATAAACGAAATACTTAAATCTGAGGAAGTTAGATTAATTGTAATTGAAGTATTAAGAAACAATAAAAGGCTAACATTTAAATTTAGACTAAAAAATATTATATAATAAAAAAGTCCACAAATGTGGACTTTTTTATTATTGCATTGGACTACTTTTTTTCTTTTCCAAAAGGTTTACTTCTTCTTTAACCAAAACTTCGCCTTTAATTTTTAGAGCTATTCTACCATCTTCTACATTCACTGCATTACTTTCTACAGTGATAGTCTTTCTAATTGGTCCTGGATTCATATTGTATTTTACACTAATTTCTCCTTTTTTACCAGGTAATATAGGTTCTGTTGGTTTGCTCGGAACAGTACATCCACATGTAGATTGCACATTTATAATTGTTAGTGGAGCATCTCCAGTATTCGTAAATTCAAAAACCCTAACACCACTATCAACATCTTTGTAGACATTTCCATAATCTATAGTGTTATCTTTAGCTGTAAATTCAATTTTTGCTTGAGCAAAACTAAATGTGCTTACTAAAACTGTAACTAGTATAATAATTTTTTTCATTTTGTATTATTTGGTTAGTGTAAAAATAAGGACTTTAATCTAATGAACAAAAATATAATTCTTAATTTTTTATAAAAGCACTAATTTCATACTTTTGCAACTAGTCAGCAAAAAGCATACCTTAATTTATTTGTTAGCGAAAGGCTTGGGCTTTATCAGTAATCCATTTTCCTGCTATTCGCGCTACATGGTAGCTAGCTCCTATCAGGGCTAATAAGGTTATTATACGATTTTTTGTAAACTAATATTAAAAACAACAGTTATTATACAACACAAAATATGTCAATCCCCGCTCAATTTAATGCAAAAGAAGTAGAACAAAAGTGGTACGACTACTGGATGAAGAACGATTACTTTTCTTCCAAACCTGACCATAGAACGCCGTATACCATTGTAATTCCACCACCGAATGTGACCGGAGTCTTACACATGGGACACATGCTCAACAATACGATTCAAGACGTACTCATTCGTCGTGCTCGTTTAAAAGGATTTAATGCGTGTTGGGTGCCAGGAACCGATCATGCTTCTATTGCAACCGAAGCAAAAGTGGTTGCCAAATTAAAAAGCGAAGGAATCAATAAAAACGATTTAACACGTAAGGAATTCCTAAAACACGCTTGGGATTGGACGAACAAATATGGCGGAACCATATTAGAACAACTCAAACAATTGGGTTGCTCTTGTGATTGGAGCCGAACCAAATTCACCATGGATGACGATATGTCAGCATCGGTTATACATTCGTTTGTCGATTTATACAACAAAGGATATATTTATCGAGGTTACCGAATGGTAAATTGGGATCCAGAAGCGAAAACAACTTTGTCTGATGAAGAAGTAATTTTTGAAGAACGTCAAGGAAAACTCTATTTTCTAAAGTACAAAATTGTTGGAACAGATGATTTCTTAACCATAGCAACAACACGTCCTGAAACCATTTTTGGTGATACTGCCATTTGTATCAATCCAAATGACGAACGATTTACGCATTTAAAAGGAAAAAAAGCCATCGTACCAATTTGTAATAGAGAAATTCCTATCATAGAAGATGAGTATGTGGATATCGAATTCGGAACTGGTTGTTTAAAAGTGACTCCTGCTCACGATATGAACGATAAGACGTTAGGAGAAAAACACAATTTAGAAATCATCGATATTTTTAATGACGATGCTTCCTTAAATTCGTTCGGATTGCATTACCAAGGAAAAGATCGTTTCGTAGTACGTGACGAAATAGTTAAAGAACTGGAAGCTTCGGGAGCATTAGCTAAATCAGAAAATTATCTGAATAAAGTAGGAACATCCGAAAGAACCAAAGCGGTTATCGAACCTCGATTATCAGACCAATGGTTTTTAAGTATGGAAGAACTGGTAAAACCAGCCATCAAAGCGGTTTTAGAAACAGAAGAAATAAAACTCTATCCATCGCGTTTTAACAACACTTACAAACATTGGTTAGAAAACATTCGCGATTGGAACATTTCACGACAATTGTGGTGGGGACAACAAATACCGGCTTATTTTTATGGTGATGGAAAGGAAGATTTTGTTGTAGCTAAAAACATAGATGAAGCTTTAATTCTGGCTCAACAAAAGACTAATGACTTTAGACTTTCGACTTTCGACTTAAAACAAGATGCCGATGCACTTGATACCTGGTTCTCTTCCTGGTTATGGCCAATGGCAGTTTTTGGTGGTATTTTAGATCCGGAAAGTGAAGATTTCAAGTACTATTACCCAACCAACGATTTGGTTACGGGGCCCGATATTTTATTCTTTTGGGTAGCCCGTATGATTATCGCAGGTTATGAATATACTGGCAAGAAACCATTTAACAATGTGTATTTAACCGGATTGGTTCGTGACAAGCAACGTCGTAAGATGTCAAAATCACTAGGTAATTCGCCAGAACCATTAGAGTTAATTGAAAAATTCGGAGCCGATGGCGTTCGTGTTGGATTGCTTTTAAGTGCTTCAGCAGGAAATGACATTATGTTTGATGAAGAATTGTGCAATCAGGGGAAAGCGTTTTCCAACAAAATATGGAATGCTTTCAAACTGATTAAAGGTTGGGAAGTTGCCAAAATCGAACAACCCGAATCTTCAAAAGTAGCCATCGAATGGTACGAAGCCAAATTCCAACAAACGCTTTTAGAAATTGAAGATAATTTTGAAAAATACCGTATTTCTGATGCCTTGATGGCGATTTACAAATTGGTTTGGGACGATTTCTGTTCGTGGTTTTTAGAAATGATAAAACCTGCTTATCAACAACCAATCGACAAAGCAACTTTTGATAAAGCGATTGAAATGCTGGAAAACAATCTGAAATTGTTACATCCATTCATGCCTTTCTTAACGGAAGAAATCTGGCAATACATATCTGACAGAACGCCACAACAAGCGTTAATTGTATCAGAATGGCCAGCTTCAAAAACATACAATGATAAATTAATTACGGATTTTGATTTTACAATAGATTTAATTTCAGGGATCAGAACTATCAGAAAAGAAAAAAACATTCCATTTAAAGATGAGATTAAACATGAGATAATTGGTAGTGACATTTTTAATAAGTATTATCCAGTAATTAATAAGCTCACAAATTCTGGTTCATTGTCTGAAAATGATACAGATTTAAACCCTACAGCTTCATTCATTACTGGTACAACAACAACGACAACAACTACTATTTACTCAAATGTTAAAAATAATTCTGAAGAAGATATTGCGAAATTAACCGAAGAATTAAATTACACCAAAGGTTTCTTAAAAAGTGTTCAAGCCAAATTATCAAACGATAAATTTGTTACCGGAGCTCCCGAAAAAGTACTGGAAACAGAACGCAAAAAAGAAGCGGATGCGTTAGCCAAAATTGAAACCATTGAGCAGAGTCTGGCAGGTTTGAAATAGAAGAAAGGTTACTTCAAACTAGATTAAGCCACGAATTACGCTAATTAGCACGAATTAATTTGTGATAATTAGTGTAATTCGTGGCTACTATTTTTTTGATGATGTTATCAAATTTTTATTTCACCACAATATCATATTTCATCAAAAGTCCTTTTAAACCTTCAACTGAAAATTGCGCTTTTTTCAATTTGTTTTTTTCAGGATCAATGATGAAATCGAAACTGGTAGAAAAATCGGCTTTATTGGCAATGGTGTCAATAAAAACGGCATGTCGTAAATTACAATTGTCAAAAACCACTTCGGTTAAATCGCTCGCCATGAAATCGACCGCCACCATACTACAATTGATGAACTGCATTTTCTTAAGTTTCAATTTGTAAAATTTGGCGTAATCTAAAAGACAATCCTTGAATCCGAAGTCAAAAATAACCTGATCGGTCATGGCAAAATTCACATTGGTAAAATTGCATTTGGTAAAAAATACATCGCGTAAGGAAACATAATTGATTTTCGTATCGGCAAAATTGCAATCAAAAAAATTACAATCTATAAAAGTTACCGTTTGGAACAGGCAATCCCTAAAATCACAATTGGTAAAGGTACAATTTTCGTAATCTTTGAACTTGATGGCAAGTTCGTCATAAGTGATGTTGGTAAATTCTTGATCGAGGATGTAATCGGGATGCATAAGGTTTTTTAGATTGTAAAATTAAAACATTTTCAAGAATTACTTTAACTAAAAATTAATATTCGTTTTGTTGTGCCTCTATTTTTAAACAGTAATTTTATATCCTATGGAAAAAAATAATAAAAAAGGGTTTTTCTTTAAGGTTTTTGAAGCGCCAAATCAATCGCCCTTTGACAAACTTTTTGAAATCTTTAAAGAATTAATCACGCACACTTCCGGCGATTTTGATGAAGCCATTGATTGGTTACGTCAATTGGATAAAGAATACAAACTGACTGATGCCAAGTATACCGTTGATGATTTTATTGAAGATTTAAAGAAAAAAGGATACATCCGCGAGGAACTTAAAGACGACGGAACTTCGGGAACTGGAATTACAGCCAAAACCGAACGAGCAATTCGACAACAAGCTTTAGATCAAATTTTCGGAAATTTAAAACGCTCTGGCACCGGAAATCATAAAACCAAATATTCTGGAAGCGGAGATGAACAAACTGGAGAATTTCGCGATTACCATTTTGGTGATGGATTAGAAAGTATTTCATTAACCGAAAGTTTGCGAAATGCTCAAATCAATAATGGTGTGGATGAATTTCGATTGACCGAAAACGATTTGGTAGTCGAAGAAGCCAAATTCAAAGCACAAATGAGTACGGTATTAATGATTGATATTAGTCATAGTATGATTTTGTATGGCGAAGATCGAATTACACCAGCCAAAAAAGTAGCGATGGCATTGGCCGAATTAATCACAACACGCTATCCCAAAGACACCATCGATATTCTAGTTTTTGGCAACGATGCGTGGACTATAGCCATTAAAGATTTGCCGTATTTGAAAGTGGGTCCGTATCACACCAACACCGTTGCAGGTTTGCAATTGGCTATGGATATATTGCGGAGAAAACGAAATACCAACAAGCAAATTTTTATGATTACCGATGGTAAACCAAGTTGTGTTCGTGAAAAAGACGGAACGTATTATATGAATAGCAAAGGTTTGGACGAATACATCGTTGAACAATGCTACAATCAGGCACAACAAGCCAGAAAGTTGCACATTCCAATAACCACTTTTATGATTGCCAATGATCCGTATTTGCAAAAATTTGTCAATCATTTTACAGAAGCCAATCAGGGAAAAGCTTTTTACACGGGATTAAAAGGATTGGGCGAAATGATTTTTGAAGATTATGAAACCAACAGGAAAAAGAAAATTAAGTAATATTTGGGCGTTTCCCTTCGGGTCGGGCTATTCGTTCCAATCTTTTTTTCGGTAAAAACCTCAAAAAAGGATTTACACTGCTATCCCTAACGCACACCAGAATACAAAATTAACATCAATTTCAATAACAAAATATAACAATGAACACCATAACAACCTTAGGCGAATTACAAAAATCAGGATACAATTCTAGAAGTATCAAAGATGAATTACGTGATAATCTTAGAGAAAAAATAAAATCGGGGAAACCAGTTTTTGAGGGGGTACACGGATTTGAAAACACGGTTGTGCCCGAATTGGAACGAGCCATTTTATCGCGACACAATATCAATTTACTCGGACTACGTGGACAGGCAAAAACACGATTGGCTCGCAAAATGATTGAGTTGTTAGACGAATACATGCCAATTGTTGAAGGCTCTGAAATTAACGACGACCCGCTAAATCCAATTTCTCGTTATGCCAAAGATTTGATTGCCGAAAAAGGAGATGCAACTCCAATAAAATGGATTCATCGCAGCCAACGATTTTCCGAAAAATTAGCCACACCAGATGTAACAGTTGCCGATTTAATAGGTGATGTTGATCCAATTAAAGCAGCTAATTTAAAGCTTTCATATGCTGATGATAGAGTAATCCATTTCGGAATGATTCCACGCGCCAACCGTTGTATTTTCGTGATTAACGAATTACCCGATTTACAAGCCCGAATTCAGGTTGCCTTGTTTAATATTTTACAAGAAGGTGATATTCAAATTCGTGGATTCAAATTGCGAATGCCATTGGATTTGCAATTTATTTTTACCGCCAATCCCGAAGATTATACCAATCGCGGGAGCATTGTAACACCTTTAAAAGATAGAATCGGCTCACAAATTTTAACGCATTATCCAGAAACGATTGCTATTGCCAGAACCATTACTGAGCAGGAAGCTAAGTTAGATGTTTCTCAAACAGAAATGATTCATGTTCCCTCATTAGCAAGAGATCTATTAGAACAAATTTCGTTTGAAGCTCGTGAAAGCGAATACGTCGATAACAAAAGTGGTGTGAGTGCTCGAATGAGTATAACTGCCTACGAAAATTTACTCAGTACTGCAGAGCGACGCGCATTAAAAACGGGAATGGATACAACGACTGTTCGATTATCTGATTTTATGGGAATTATTCCGGCTATAACAGGTAAAGTGGAATTGGTTTACGAAGGAGAACAAGAAGGAGCAGCTATCGTAGCACAACATTTAATTGGTGATGCCATACATACTTTCTTTCCTGCGTATTTCCCAAAAATAGAAAAATTAGAACGCGATTTGGATGCGAGTCCGTATGCGAAAATTTTAGAATGGTTTTTTGCAGAAACAGGTTTTCAGTTGCTCGACGATGCTTCGGATGCTGAATACAAAATACAATTGGATGCGGTAAAACCATTAGAAGATTTAATTCAGAAATACCAACCACAAATAGCTATAGAAGATAAGTATTTTCTAAAAGAGTTTGTGCTTTGGGGATTGGTTGAATATGATAAGCTGAGTAAAGATAGAGTAGAAGAAGGTTATCAGTTTAAAGATTTGTATGGCAGTTATATTAGTAAGTTGTAGGGAGTTATTGGATTAATTTCGTTTATTTTGAATAGGCTTTTCATTTTTAAGTGACGTCGACTGGATTAACTTAGTTGTTCCAGAATGAGATACGTAGTGGAAATGAAAAGTTCTTTTCAATCAGAGATTGAAAACTTTTTTTGTTTAAATTTTAATTTTATGAGCAAGCTCAACATTAAAATTTAAACAAAAAAAGCACTGATAAAAATCAGCGCTTTTCATTCTTAAGTGACCTCGACTGAACTACTTTTTATAAATTCTATTGCATTTTAAATATTTGTAATACTGCAAATATACTAATAAAAACAATACTTTACATAATTAGTTAATTGCAACTAAATGCAATGAAATGTTTTTAAATGCTTTTAATCGTACAACTATCGTACAAAATTAATATATTTGCATAGTTAAATATTACAACTATGGCAACAGTTAATTTTTTATATCGGTCAACAAAGGACAAAGCAAATTTGCATTTAAGATTATTATATCGTTTTAATGAAACTGATTTTGTTTTTGGTGCAAATACGAAATATGAAGTTTCAAAATTGTATTGGAGTAAACAACATAAAATCAAATCAAAAGATATTTTAGTTTCCAATAAACAGACCGAAGTAAACAACGAACTCAATAAGATTGAAAACCACGTTTTAAACGCTTTCAATACTGTTAATACTGATGAGGTAAACAAAGAATGGTTACAAACTCAAATTGATTATTATTACAATCCACCACAGGAAGCGGAACAACTACCAACGGAACTTTTAAAATACTTTGATTATTTTATTGAAGCTAAAAAAAACGAAATAACAATCGGTACTCAAAAAAAGTACAATGTTACAAAGCACCTACTGGAGCGATACCAAAAAACAAAAAGTACTCAAATTAAAATTGCTGATGTAAACGATAAATTCAAAGTTGATTTTGAAAATTATTGCTTAAAAAATAATTACGCATTAAATACTATTTCAAAAGATTTAAGAACCATTAAAACGGTTTGCAACCACGCAAAGCATAACGGTATAAGTGTAAGCCACCAGTTAGATAATATTAAAACACCTCAACACAAAACCGAAAAAATATATTTAACCTTTGAGGAACTTCAAAAGATTGAAAATATCGATAAAAGACGTTTAAATAGTAATTATGATAATGCCAAAGACTGGTTAATTATTAGTTGTTACACTGCCCAAAGAATTTCAGATTTTATGCGTTTTGAAAAGTCTATGATTAGATACGAAAAAAACAAACAAGGAATTTTGAAACCGTTTATTGAGTTTACGCAAGTCAAAACCAATAAAGTGATGACAGTAGCATTACACCCTAAAGTTATTGAAATTTTAGAAAAAAGAAACGATGAGTTTCCAAAACCTATTTCAGATGCAAAGTATAATCTATACATAAAACAAGTTTGCCGTATCGCTGGAATTACAGACGTAATCAAAGGTAGTAGATTAATTGACATTAACAATGATGACAAAGCCGAAAAGAAAACCAAAATCAAAGATGAGGTTAAACAATTTCGCAAAGAAGTAGGAATGTATAAAAAATGGGAGTTGGTTACTTCACATATTGGCAGACGCTCATTTGCTACTAATTTTTACGGAACTATTCCAACTACTTATTTAATCAATGTTACTGGACATAGCACCGAAGCAATGTTTTTAAATTATTTAGGCAAAAGCAATAAGGATTTAGCAATGGAGTTGACTAACTATTTTTAAGAAAAAAAAGTTTGTTTTACACGTGCATTTCGTACATTTCGTACATTATTTTTTTTTATGATATTAGAACTGACAAAAGAGAATTTACAAAAGTGCGGATTTGATGATGAACAGATAATTAAATTATTGGAGTGGGATAATCACATTCATATTTTAATAAATGATACTTGTTATTATGCTACCAATATTGATAATAAGATTTATACCGAAATAGATGGTTATAGAAAAAACTATTTTGAAAATGGAAATATTGCGTTTCCGTTAAGTTGTCCCGAATTGATAAATGAATATTTCAATTTGTCTTTGAATAAATATTTTAAACAACAAAAAATACTATTAAAGACAATGTTTGTTGAAGCAGACCAACGAAAAAATTTTATTACAATTGAAATTCAGAAAACAGAAAATAGTATTGAGAATAAAAAAGCGATGTTAAATAAATTACCTCATTTTTTACCTCAAATAAAATTAGATGCAATTTCGATTTATGAGGCTTACATTCATTTTTTAAATAATAAACTAAATGAACCAAACTATCAAAGTGAAGCGGATATAATTTTTGAATACAAAAAAGCCATTTTAGGCTATTTTAAGCACATTATTAATCCCAAAGACAATAACGGTAATGTAAATCCTTTGTATTACTATGATAGGATTGTAGGCTTTAAAAATACATTTAGTGACCAATTAGAAAAAAATAACAATCTTAAAGAACGAAAAGAATTATTAACAAGTTACAATGCAAGATTATCAAATTTGCTGATGGACGTTGTACAATTATTTATAGCTTGCGATAAATACAATGGTTCAGATGAAACGGTTATAAATGACGTTCATCATAGCAAGATTAATGTTGATTACGGTTTTAAAGCAATTAAAGAATTTAAGCAGAATATTCAATACAATATCAGCGATGGTAACACCGATTTTGCAATTAAAATTAAAAATTACTGTATTCCGTTATTCAATGAAATAAAAATTATTTTAAATGATAATTTTTGTATTGATATAGAAAACAGTCCATTAAAGAATGATTTTGATGAGGTATTAAATGTTTTAGAAAATTCAATTGATTTGAATGAATTAAATTTATTGAATGAATTAAATAAAAGTAAAAATGAACAACCTCATCAAGCTAAAACCAGTAAGCCAAAAAGACTTAAAAAGACATTAATCGAATTTATTCATAATGTTGAAAATAAGGAAGCATTTTTACAGGACTTAAAAATTACATTTCCAACCGAAATAGGTAAAAGCATTAAAGCAATTATCGATTTTTTAAATAAGGAACGAATTTTAATATACGGAACTAAAGAATTTAAACAATTATTTGAAGAGTTAGAAAACTATTTCAGTAGAAATATAGGTTCTTATAATAGTGTTCAAAACGTTAAGGAAATTGACAAAGAAACTAACGAAACGATTTCAAAAAAACTTAATCCCTTAATAATCAAATACAAATCAAAGTAATACCACTTGTACAACTTGTTTATACTTGTATACAACTTTAAACAATTGCAAATCAAATAGTTAGACTTTATTAAATTGCATTTTTGTAATCACAAAGGACAAACAACACCCTTTGCAGTTATAAAATGGAAGCACAAATTATTTTACAGGGAACTACACCCGAAGCACTCGCAAAACTTATAAGCGAAAGTGTAAAAAGTCAAATTGAAGACTTAAAAAACAACCTTACAACTCAAAATCCTGATGAGTTATTGAGTAGGGAGCAAGTTTTGGAACTGTTACAGATAAACGCAAGTACTTTGTACCATTGGACAAACAAAGGGCGTATAACTGTTTACAAGTTTGCAAATAAATGTTACTACAAAAAAGCCGAGTTAATAGATGGTTTAACACCTTTAAAAAAAATAAGGCTATGAGTACTACTAATACGCAAAGCCTTGAAATTAAAGTTTTTGAACAGGCTAAAGATAAACAATTTAAAGCACAGTTACAAAGAATTTACCACGCTTTAAAAGAAAGACCTATGACAATGAAAGAAGCAGATGTTTATACAGGCGTTATGCGTGAAAATATTTGTCGATACATTGATACACTTTTTGAACAGGGTAAAATCGCAATATTAAGAAAGCGAAAATGTACTATTACTGGTTATCCTTATGTAAATGAGTACACCGCAAATCCCGAGTTATTCCCGAAGTCGAACCAATTAACAATGTTTTAGACTATGGAAGCAAACAAAGACAATCTTAAAAATCTTATTACAAATGATATTATACGGCTTACAGATAGCATTGAACCAGTACAAAATACAACTGATGAAATTTTACAGGAACTTACTAAAAGTATTGGACAAATAGATTTTATGCTTTTAGCGTTTCCCGAGAGTGCCGAAATAACAAAGCAATTTGATGTATTAAATAAAAAGTTGCTCAATTCTTTGGAACTTTCAGAGAGTGAAGACAAATTTTATAATGAGTTGGCAAAGAAAATGCAAAAATTTAAGTTAAGTAAAAACCATTATTTAATCCTTTGCATTGAACAACTTTTAAAAATTGCAGTTGCTAATAAATGGGGATTGTGTAAAAAGAACGGTTTTATCTATTTGTATAATGGCAGTTACTGGAGCGAAATAGACAAAGAGTGTTTTCAATCTTTTTTGGGCAACGTAGCTTTAAAAATGGGAGTTGAAAAATTCAAATGTAAAATTCATACTTTCAAAGATGAGTTGTTTAAACAGTTTATGGCAGACGCTTTTTTGTCAAAACCCGAACCGAAAAAAGATAGTGTTTTAATTAATCTACAAAACGGCACGTTTGAAATAACACCCACAAAAAGAGGTTTACGGACTTTTGATAGTAAAG
>CALPIE020000049.1 GCA_943323545.2 Bifidobacterium breve
AGAATCCAACAATGCTCTATGAAAAGAAGTATACCAGAAATAATATTTTAGAAAATAGTATATGCGAACAATTATTTTTGTCATGAAGATATTTAAATTGTTTTATTGATTATTTAAAAAATTTATATTGCTGGAACACAGAACAGAAACATTATTTTTTATATCTGCAACATCCCAATGCCACCATTCTAGTTTTTGAAGGATAGCAATTTCATCATCATTGAATCGTTTCTTTAATAAAGTAGAAGGATTTCCACCCCAAACTTCATAATCACCGATATTTTTAGAAACAACACTTCCCGCAGCAATTACTGCACCATTACCTATTGTAACTCCTGACATAATTGTTACGCCTCTACCTATCCAAACATCATTTCCAATGGTAACATTTCCTTTTGTTGCGGGATGACCACTAATACCAACTGCTTCAGGAAAATAATTATTTAAGGCATTAAATGGATATGTTGAAATCCAATCGATACGATGATTCCCACCAAGAAAAATGGTAACTTCTTCTGCAATAGAGCAAAATTTACCTATCGTTAGTTTGGCTTCATCATTTTCAAAAATCACGTTTGGATTGCCATAAGTAAAATCTCCTATTTGAAATTCATTATTCTTAAAAACATCTTTTGTAAAAAAAGGCAAACCAGGTTTTGGTGGAATAAAAATTTTTTTTATTTTTTTAAGTATGTTCATCTATTTCCATTTATTTGGGATATAAACTTTTCCAATATCAAAGGTTTCTAAATGTGTAAATTCTTTAATAGTGTCAATTATTGTAAAATTACAACAAGATTCTATTACATCATATTGAATGACTGCGGGATGATAAATTATAACATTTAATTTATAATAGCCTTTAACTAATGTTCTGTTAGGAATTATCAATGTGTAATCCTTTCGACCATGAGTTAATTCAATTTCACAACTAAAAAGAGCTTGATCTAAATTATCCATAACTCTGACAATTAGAAATTTATTATTATCAAAAAAGATAGTGTAATCAATCTCAAAATATACTAAAATAGACTCTTCAGAATTAAAATTATTATTTTCATTTAAAAAATATATACTTTTTACATAAATTTCTTTTAAACTATTATCTGCTATATATTTTGAATAACCTGAATTATTTTTTTGATAAATTGATAATGTTTCTTCAGCACTTCCTTTGAATTTTAACAAGCCGTTTTCTAGTAAAATCCCTTTATTACATAAGGTTTTCACCGCCCCCATATTATGACTCACAAACAAAACGGTTCTTCCTTCCCCTTTACTAATATCCCCCATTTTACCGAGGCATTTCTTTTGAAACTCGGCATCGCCAACGGCTAAAACCTCATCAACAATTAAAATTTCACTTTCGAGATGCGCGGCAACAGCAAATGCTAAACGAACGTACATTCCGGAGGAATAGCGTTTTACGGGTGTATCTATATAGCGTTCTACTCCAGAGAAGTCGATGATTTCATCGAGTTTTCGAGTAATTTCTTTTTTTCGCATGCCGAGGATGGCTCCGTTGAGATAGATGTTTTCTCGTCCTGATAATTCGGGATGAAAACCAGTACCGACTTCTAATAAACTGGCAATTCGGCCTTTGACTTTTATTTCACCGGTAGTCGGACTCGTAACCCGCGAGAGTAATTTTAACAACGTACTTTTCCCAGCGCCGTTTTTACCGATAATGCCTACGGCATCGCCTTGATTGATTTCGAAATTGATGTCTTTTAACGACCAAACGATATCGCTTTCGCCTTTGGTACTTCGGTCATTAGTTTCACCAATTTTTAGAAAAGGGTCTTCTTTTCCTAGCAATTTCGTAACAAAAAAACGTTCAATATCACGCGAGAATGTCCCTGTACCAATTTGTCCGATTTGGTATGCTTTTGAGAGGTTTTCGACTTTTATTACCGGTGTTGCCATTATATCGTATCTACAAAGTTCTTCTCTGTTTTATTGAAAATTAGTATTCCGAAAAACAGTACTATGATTGTTACAAGAGCCGAATAACCGATGCTCCAAACTGTAAACTCACCTTTTCCAAGAAAAGCAAAACGAAACGCTTCTATGATTCCGGTCATCGGATTTAATTCGACTATATGTCCGTATCCTTTTTCTTTAGCATAACTTAAAGGATAAATAACGGTTGTTGCATACATCAACAATTGCACACCGAAAGAGACCAAAAAAGTTAAATCTTTATATTTCGTTGTGATAGCTGTGATTATCAGTCCGATTCCCAATCCCAATAACGCCATCAACAGAATTAAAAACGGAAAAAAAACAATGGCATACGTAATGGTAAAATTAGTTGATTCCGAAAAAAAATAAAAATAGCCCATCATAAAAAGCAAGAGCAATAATTGTACACCAAAACGCACCAGATTACTAACGACAATACTTAACGGCATAATCAATCTGGGAAAATAGACTTTTCCAAAAATATTGGCATTGTCTTTAAAAACGGTACTGGTTTTCGTTAAACAATCCGAGAAGTAATTCCATGAGGTGATTCCCGCTAAATAAAAAAGTTGTTGTGGTAAACCGTCGGTGCTTATTCCGGCAAGGTTTCCGAAAACAAACGTAAAAACAAGCGTGGTAAAAATGGGTTGAATAAAAAACCAAAGCGGTCCCAGTATGGTTTGTTTGTAAAAACTTATAAAATCTCTTTTGACAAAAAGCAGTAATAAATCCCTGTACCGCCATAAGTCATTAAACTTGATGTCAAAAAGGGAGGAATGACCTTTAATGATTAAATCCCAATCTTGCGATTCTTGCGTATTCTTCATGAGAATAAATTCAAATTATTACGGTGTGTTTTATTTCTGGATTTATGTAAATTTGAAGCGAAATATTTTATGGCACCCACACAAGCAAATATAGTAATTTGCATGTAGTATTAAGTTAGATTTTCATACTTTTGAGTACTATTTATTAATCGGTTATTAACAACACTATACTTTGCTTTTCTTTAAAAAAAACAAGCCATTATTAAAGGATGTAATCCCAAATGATTATATCGACATTCACTCACACTTACTTCCCGGAATTGATGATGGTGCCGCAACTATAGAAAACACCATTTCCTTAATTTCCCAACTTAAAGCAATAGGTGTAAGTGAATTTATCACCACACCGCACATTATTAATTCGGTTTGGAATAACACTAAAGAAAGTATAGCATTAAAGTATAATGAAACAGTAGCTCTATTAAAAACCGAAATTGAAGATTTGACTATAAAAAAAGCTGCTGCCGAATACATGTTGGACAGTTCTTTTTTTGATTGTATAAAAAAAGGAGACTCCTTTTTAACGTTGAAAGACAATTATGTTTTGGTAGAAATGTCTTATTTAGATGCGCCAAATCAGTTATACGATATGATATTTGAATTGCAAATTGAAGGCTATATTCCGATATTAGCACATCCTGAGCGGTATTTATTTTATTATAATAGTTTTGATGAATATCATAAACTTAAAAAAGCAGGCTGTTTGTTTCAGTTAAACTTACTTTCTACTGTTGGATATTATGGCATTGGGGTTACAAAAATTGCTCAAAAATTAATTGAGAATAATATGTACGATTTTGTTGGATCTGATGTTCATCATGAAAATCATATCAAAGCTTTTAACAATAAAATTGTCTTAAAGAATTACACTAATTTAATTGTTTTAATTGAGAACAATAAAATGTTTAAGTCTTAGGTTTGTCTTTTCTAAATTTTGACAAGACTCTTTGAGACATTGATTTTTTCTCCACATCAACTCCGTAACCATAGCCATAGCCGTAACCGTAACCATAACCATAGCCGTAACCATAGCCGTAACCATAACCGTATGACTTTTGAATATCGGTATCGTTAAGAACAATAGACATATTAGGTAGTTTATTTTCTTTATACAGCGCTTCAGTAAATTTCAACATTCGCTTGTCTAATACATTTGATCGAACAATATACACAAAGGCATCAGCATATTTAGCAATTAAAATAGTATCTGTTACCACATTAACTGGCGCGGTATCAACTACTATATAATCATACTCTTTTTTCAAAGTTTCAAACATTTCGCCAAGCTTTGGATTCATTAATAATTCAACCGGATTTGGTGGAACAACTCCAGATGGCAATGCGAAGAAATTAGTAAAATCTTTAACCGGAACTATAAAATCTTGGATGTTTTGATTTGGCTTTGAAAGAAAATTTGTTACTCCTTTAGAAGGGATATCAATGTATTTATCCATTTTTGGATTTCTAATATCTAATCCTATCAGCAACACTTTTTTCCCAGAGAAAGCAATTGTGGTAGCTAAGTTAACCGCAAAAAAAGTTTTACCTTCTTTTGGGATTGAAGAAGTAATAAATATTGTTTTACATTTATCTTCAGGAACATGGGCCAACATAAATTCGAGGTTGGTTCTAATCATTCGAATGGCTTCAGAAGCACTAGAACGACTATTTGATTTAATTACTTCATTGTTTTCAGATCTTGGCAAATCACCTAAGAAAGGAATAGATACTTTAGATTCTATATCGTGTCTGTTTTTAATTTTAGTATCAAATAAATGCATTATAAATATGATTATAAACGGAACTAACAATCCTAAAATTAGCGCTACAAGGTAAAATACATTTTTAGACAAAGAAATTGGACCAGTTAAATAAGCACTATCAATGATTTTTGCTTTTGGAGAAGTAACGGCAAGAGAAATTTGCGTTTCTTCTCTTTTTTGAAGTAAATAAAGAAACAACGATTGTTTAATATTTTGTTGTCTGTCAATAGAATTGATTCTTTTATCATGGGTTGGAACCTGACCAATTTTTCCTTGGTAAACACTTCTTTGATTGTCTAAATCTCTTTTATTAATAACTAAATCATTAATTCTAGATTTTAAACTTTCTGTAATATTTAATTTTAGACTGTTTAATTGATTATCGATATCTTGAATAACCGGATTGGCATTGGTACCCGTTTGTGCGATTTTTTTCCTTTTGATAACCAATTCATTATATTGATTGATATAATTACTAGATGATTGAGAAGAACTTACAATATTTGAAGGCAATAAGTCGGATGCTTTACTTCTTTTAACTTCTAAAAGCATATATTCTGCAACTTTTATTTCAGTTTCTGCAGTAATTAATTGCTTTTGATATTCTGATTGCATTTGAAGATTCATTTGCGCATCAGCTTCTAAATTAGTTAGTTGATTGCCTTTTTTATAATTTTCAGCATCTTGCTCAACACCTTCTAATTCATTTGTAATTACATCTAATCGTTCATTAATAAACTTTTTTGTGTTTTCTGCAATTTCATTACGGTCTTTAGTTGCATCTATATTAAATTGAGCAATTAATCCATCAAGATAATCCAATCCTTTTTTATAAACAGGATCGCTTATCGAAAGGTTGATGATATTCGTTTTTTCTTGAGAGAATACTGATAACTTACTAGCAAATGAAACTGCTTTTTTCTCTAAAGCGGTTTTAACGACGATAATATCTCCCGAATTTTTATTCTGATTGTTTAAAACGATAAAATCCCCTAAAGAACTATGAATATTTTTTCCAAAAAGGAATAACTTTTTATTTGATTTTTGAGCATCAGATAAGATGAATTTTCTATTATCTACTTTTGATATTGTAAAAACAGTGTCTCTATCATAATAATCTTTCGATTTGTTAACGAAAATAACTTTAAAAGGCGAATCGGAGTAGGCTTCGCGGTTTACGACCCTACCTTCACTAAAATAAGAAATATCGAGATCGAGTTCTTTAACTGTATTTTGAGATAATGTTCTTGATTTAATAATGGCAATTTCATTATCGACATTACTTCGACCTGAAAAAATATTTAGATCACTAAAAACAGACAATTCACTCGTACCACCTTTCTTTTCATCTTTTATAAGTATAGAGGCATTTACGCCATATTCAACAATATAATATCGCAAATAGATACTTACAGATAATATACAAATCAAAATACTTAATAAAAACCATTTCCAATAAATTAAATAGGTAAAGATTTGATCTTTAAAATTTATTTCACTTTTAGAATGCTCAATAGTTGGTAATGGAGTTAGCATATTATTTTGTTACTATAAGAGTTGTAGTTATTAATAATCCGACAACAGAAACTATAAATGGAATATTTGTTCCTATAGCTGTTGAGTTTATTTTGGTTTTTTTAGGTTCAACATAAATTAAATCATTTTGATCTAAATAATAAAAAGGCGAATTAACAAAATCTGCTTTCGTAATATCAACTCTGTTATACGTTTTTATTCCTTGAAAATCTCTTACAATTAATATATTATCTCTTCTACCATATAGTGTTAAATCACCAGACATTGCAATAGCATCAAATAAAGTAAACCTTTGACTATTTGTAGAAACTACTCCAGGTTGTCCTACTTCACCAGTAACAGTGACTTTAAAATTAACAATCCTTATATTTATTACAGCATCACTAACAAAATTTTTTAATTTATTTTTTAGAAAATCTCTAAATTCATTAACCGAATAACCCGCTGCATTTAAAGTTCCAATAATAGGAAACTCAATATTTCCATTATTATCAACTAAATAGGTTTGCTTTTGATTTGAAAAACCACTAGTTGATGATGTAATATCTTTAGATTGTGAATCTAAATTGAAAGGGGCTACAGCTTCTGCTTGACTTGATGATATATTAATAAATAATAAATCATCTTTTTGAATTAATGGTTCATAGTTTGACGAATTATTTTCTGAATTTTGAGAACCTTGCAAATAGAGGATATCTTTTGAAGGCACACAAGAAGATGATAATAAAGCAATCACAATTAATGCGAGGTAATAATTTTTCATTTTTTGTATTTTAACTATGGTTGCAAATATATTAAAAGTCTTTTATAATAAGGGCTATTTTGTGTTAACATAAAAATCATTTATATCAATATCTAAGGTTTCAAAAACTGAATTCATACTTTTAAATTCGGGAACAATTTTTTTCATTGCCGCAACGATGTTTTCATTATGTCCAGATTTTGCAATACCAATTAATTCATTTATTTGCGATTGCAATAAGTCAAACTGATCAAAAATTTCTTCCGTTATTGTAATTTTTTCATGATGTGTCGCCAAATTTTTTGCCGTATCATTTAACAATTCTTCAAATAATTTTTCACCCGGTCGCAATCCAACAATTTTAATATTTATGTCTTTATAAGGTTGAAATCCTGCAAGGCGAATCATTTTTTTGGCTAAATCAATTATTTTAACGGGCTTACCCATATCAAATATATAAATTTCACCACCTTTACCCATAGAACAAGCCTCTAGTACAAGTTGACATGCTTCTGGAATTGTCATAAAATAGCGAATAACTTCGGGATGTGTAATAGTAATTGGGCCTCCTTCTTGAATTTGTTTAGTAAATAAAGGAACAACCGATCCGTTAGAACCCAATACGTTTCCGAAACGGGTAGTAATAAATTTAGTGTTCTTTTCATTTAAAATCTGCTTGTATTTGTAATGTTTTGATTGAACATACATTTCTGCAATTCGTTTACTTGCCCCCATTACACTACTTGGGTTAACCGCTTTGTCTGTAGAAATCATTACAAATCGTTCTACTTGGTATTTTTGAGATAAGTCGGCTATGTTTTTAGTTCCCAATACATTTGTAAATATAGATTGAGATGGATTATCTTCCATCATAGGAACATGTTTATAGGCTGCTGCGTGATAAACAACTTCTGGGCGATATTTATCAAATAGTTGTTCTAATATTTCATAATCTCTTATATCTGAGATTATTGTTTCGGAGTCTATATCATTATCCAAATTATAAATTTCTAATGACAAGGTATGAAGAGGTGTTTCGGCTTGATCTAGGATTATTATCTTTTTTGGATTAAATGTAAGCACTTGCCTTACTATTTCGCTACCAATAGAACCTGCTGCGCCAGATATAAGTATTGTTTTATTGAATAAGTTAGAAGAAATTGAATTTGTATCTAAAACTATTGGTTTTCGCTCTAATAAATCTTGTATTTCAATGCTTTTAATATTTTTTGAAATTTCTTTTTGATCATCCCAATCAGATATTACTGGCAAAGTATATATTTTAATATTGTATTCTATACATTCTTCAACAATTAAGGATTGGTCTTCTTTTGTAAGACTCTTATCAGCTATAATTAAAGCTTCAACATTCATGGAACGTAATAAATTTGGGATATTTTTTTTGATTCCTAAAATAGGAAGGTTTAATATTCTTTTGGTAGCGTTTTGATTATTTTTATCAATAAAACCAATCAATTTAAATCTTCCTGGAATTTCAGAATTCAAAGCATTTGCAACTGCAATGGCATTTGCATCTGAACCATAAATAATAGCACTTACTTTTTTTTCACTTCCAATATTATTAAAATATTTTTCGAAAGTTTGTTTTACAATTATCCTATAGAAAAACAACAAACTAAAGGATAATAAAGCATTAATAAATGCACCTGTTGTTAAGTATAATTTTTCTTTATCGAAAACAATTAGTAAAAAGTTAACTAACAATAAAACTACAAAAGTTGAAAATTGAGAAAAGAATATTTTTAATGCATCAATATAAGAAGAATGTCTAATAATACCCGAATAGGTTCTGTATATCCAGAAGAAAAATAAATTTACCGCTACATAAAAAATAATTCCTAATGAAAGATAGTTAATGGGAATAAAATTTAATTTTAATCCGAAAAACAGAAGATAAGTTATGACGCCAGCAACAATTACAATTGCTAAATCAAGAAGTAATATAAACCATCTTGGCAGATAAGCTAAATTTTTGAAATCAAATTCGAAATTTACATCTGTAAGAATAGAAAAAAAATCTGATTTATTATTTTTCTTATTAGTCGTATTCAATTTAATTCAAATTTATTAAGAGTAAAAATAGTGAAAAAGTAGCATTTTTGTAAATAAATTAAAAAAATTAAAATATTGAATTGATTGCCATCATTATTTTAGTTCTTTCTTTTTCTGTTAGATTAGACCCAGAAGGCAAACACAAACCATTTTCGAATAAATTTTCTGACACTTTATTGCCATAATAAGGTGATGAAGAAAATACAGGTTGTAAATGCATTGGTTTCCACAAAGGTCTACTTTCTATATTTTCTTTTTCAAGAGCTATTCTAATATCCTCTCTTGTAATTCCGTTTAATTTAGTCGAATCGACCAAAATTGTAGTTAGCCAATGATTCGAAAAATAGGCTGAACTAGGTTCAGAAAAAACTGTAATTCCTGGTTTATCCTTAAATAATTCAACATAAAAATCATGCATTTTTCTTCTTAGTGAAACATGTTTATCTAAAACTTGCATTTGTCCTCTTCCTATTCCGGCACAAATATTACTCATTCTGTAATTGTACCCAATTTCACTATGTTGGTAATGCGGAGCGTTATCTCTGGCTTGTGTAGCCAAAAAAACGGCTTTATCTTTTTGAGTTTTTGTTTTGCAAACAATCGCACCACCACCAGATGTGGTAATTATTTTATTTCCATTGAACGATAAAATTGAAATGGTTCCAAAAGTGCCACATTTTTGTCCTTTATAAGAACTTCCTAATGCCTCTGCACTATCTTCAATTAGTGGAATTTCATATTTATTAGCAATGGCTGTAATTTCAGTTATTTTAAAAGGCATTCCGTACAAATGAACTGCAATAATTGCTTTTGGTTTTTTACCTTTTGAAATGCTATCCTTGATGGCTTCTTCAAGAGCTTTCGGACAAATATTCCAAGTTTCTGGTTCACTATCAATAAAAATAGGAGTTGCTCCTTGGTATACAATCGGATTTGCCGATGCCGAAAAGGTCATGCTCTGACAAATAACCTCATCCCCTAGTTTTACATTCAATAAAATAAGTGCCAAATGAATAGCTGCAGTTCCTGAACTTAGAGCAGCTACAAAAACATCTTTTTGCAAATAGTTTTCTAAATCGCTTTCTAAACCGGTAACATTCGGACCAAGAGGTGCAATCCAATTAGTATCAAATGCTTCTTGTATAAATTTTTGTTCATTGCCTCCCATGTGTGGAGAAGAAAGCCATATTTTATCATTACTCATTGGGATGAAATTTTATTGGTTTTGCAGGAATACCAACTGCAGTACATTTCTCAGGTAAACTTTTTGAAACTACTGCCCCAGCTCCAACAATTGTTTTATTTCCAATAGCTAATCGATTGATGATTTTTGCACCAGTTCCTACATAAACTTTTTCTTCAATATGCACTTCGCCAGAAATATTTACAGAAGGCATGAACGAAGAATAATCACCAATTATAGTGTCATGTCCAACAGTGCACATCAAATTTAAAGTTACAAATTTTCCTATTTTAATATTACAAGTGATGATAGTTCCTGCACAAATAATACATCCATTATTTATTACAACATCATCTTCTGAAATAATTACACTGGGATGAATTATGGTTGGAAAATGTAATAATCCATTTGACAATGAATTAATTATTTTACTTTTAGCAATAGGATCACCAATGCCTAGAAGTACATTAATTGCAGTATTTGAAGCATTCAAATCACTTAAATTTCCTAAAATCGGAAAATTATTAATTAATGTTCCTTTCGCTATAGTATCATCATAAAAACCTAGAAAATTATAGGTTTTGCTATAGGTATTTATAGCATCAATAATGGTTTTGACTTCTCTGCCAAATCCGCCTGCACCAACTATTACAACATCTTTCATGTAACTTATAATTTATTTATGTGAGTTCATATGATATTATTTTTGCCACGAATTCACAAATTTATTTAACTCTCATTTGATTTAATTCGAATTTGTCAAAGACGAACAAATTTTCAACTATTTTATTTTTTTTTAAATTCTTGACCAGAGACTAGAGGTCGAATAGACATAGTAATTCGTGGCAAAAAAATATTTTAAAATTAAATTATTCTATACTAAAGGGTTCAATTGACGCTTCATTTTCGGCGTTTATACCTTCACTAATAATTACTTTTTTTATTGTTTGGAAAAGAATTTTCAAATCTAATATAAATGAAATATGATCTACATACCAAACATCATATTCAAATTTTTTATCCCATGATATACCGTTTCTACCATTTACTTGTGCCCAGCCTGTGATACCGGGTTTCACTTCATGGCGACGATTTTGAAAATCATTATACAAATGCATATAACTTGTTAGCAAAGGTCTCGGTCCGATTATACTCATATCGCCTTTTATTACATTTATTAATTGCGGAATTTCATCTAATGAAGTTCTCCTTACAAACAATCCAATAGTAGTCAATCTTTTGGCATCTGATAAGAGATTGCCGTGATTATCTTTCTTATCATTCATTGTTTTAAACTTGATAATCGTAAAAATTTTACCATTTTTTCCTGGTCTAAGTTGGAAGAAAAAAGGTTTTCCATTATTGGCGAAAAACAGTAAAATGGTAACCAATAAAAAAATAGGAGATAACAAGATAAAACCTAGTAAGGCCGATAAAAAATCGAAAAAAGGTTTTATTATTGAAGGATACATAGTATAATATTATTTTTACTTTGAAGAGTTCGTTTCAAAGGTACGATATTCTAATAAAATTGCCTCCCATACTAATTTTTGATCGTATTTGGAAACAATCATTTGTCGGCAATTGGTTTTCATTTTATTAACTAATGTTGTTTCAATTACCATTTTTTTCATGGCTTCAAATAGCGCATTTTCATTTTTTACCGGAACAATTAATCCATTATAATTGTCTTGGATAATTTCATTACAACCGTTTATATTACTAACAATACTAGGTAATTCCATTGCGCCAGCTTGTAACACAACATTCGGAAAACCTTCGCGATAACTGGGAAAAACCAAACAATTTGAAACAGCAAAATAAGGTCTTACCTCGTTTTGAAATCCAGTTAAAATTATATTTGAATTTGTATTTATACTGTTTATTGTTGTTGTAGATAAAGGATCTAAATCATTTTCAAAATTACCAACCAAAAGTAATTTTATGTTTTGATTTTCAGTTTGAAGTTTTTCAAAAGCAACAATCAATTCGTTAATTCCCTTGTCTTTTACCAATCGTCCAACAAAGAGAAATACAAAATCATTTTCTTGAATTGTTAATCCTTTTTTTAGAGATGCTTTTTGTTCATCTAAAATTAAAATTGGATTAAAATAGTCTATATCAATCCCATTTGAGCTCCCATTAGCAATGACATTTAACTTATCAATTTTGCAAAATTTATTTTGTTGTATTATGTCTAAAAGTCCGAAAGAATTGGGATAGACTTTCGTTGCACAACTGTAAGTTAACTTTTCAATATAATTTAAAATTTTCCTTTTAAATCCGATTGTTTCTAGCAATGGCAATCCTGCAACAGTATGCAATCTAACGGGAACTCGCGCTAATTTTGCCGCTAGCATTCCAACAATTCCTGCTTTTGGCGTATGGGTGTGGACAATAAATGGTTTGTTCCTTTTTAAAAAAAAATACAATTTTAAAACCGCAAAAATATCTTTTAATGGTGTAATTTGTCTAGTCATTTCTAATGCGAAGACTGCCACTTTTTGAGATGCGCCTAGTTTTTCTAATTTTTCTTTATCAGATGAAACTGCTATAACATCATAATACGAATTCATAAACTGCAACTGTCCCGAAAGTAATTTTTCGAGAGAAATCGGAATTGTAGTTAAACGAATAAGTTTATTTTTCATAAGTATTTATATACCATTTTTGAAAACAGAAATAGGTCCATACTCGAATTGTATTATCTATTTTTCCCTCTAAATGATTATTTACCATATTGTAAACAACCCCAAAATTAAAAAGATTTTGCCTTTCAATAAATGACTTTTCACAATAGGAAAGCAATTCGTTTTTTAAATTATCCCGAAGCCAATCACCAACAGGCACTCCGAAACCTTTCTTCGATTTATTCAAAAAATCATTCGGAAAATAGTGTTTAAATGCTTCTTTTAAAATGTGTTTTTTGTCCCAACCGTTAATTAAATAGGTTTCTGGAATTTGGTTCGTGAAATTCCAAATTGATTTATTTAAAAAAGGAGCCCTACATTCTAACGAAGCTAACATACTGGTTCTGTCAACTTTGACTAACATATCGCCTTCTAAACTAATTATTTTATCGATGTTTCTAAAATCGGTAATCGATTTATTGTGGCTTCCTATTTTAGATTTATAATAATGCAAATTGTCTTTGTAAAACCAATCTAAATGTAATAGTTCTTTAACCTCATCTTCTGTAAATCCCAAAGAAATTATATTGTAATAGAAATTACCTTTATAATTTATCGCTTTTAATAACCTATTCAATTTAAATCGCTTTCCTCTTAAATCATCTTTAGTATGCAAAAAACTGCCAATAGATTTGGATAGGAATTGATGTGCTTTCTGTGGTATAATTTGGGTGTAATTTTGATTTAATTTACCCATATAATATTTATTATAACCACCAAAAACTTCATCACCGCCATCGCCAGTTAAGGCCACTTTTACAAATTCTTTGGTTTTATTAGCAACAACATAACTAGCCAAACAGGAAGAATCGGCAAATGGTTCATCAAAATTTAATAGAATTTCGTCTAAATCGTTTGTTAAATGTTTTTCAGCAATAATAAACTCATGATGATTACTATTTATCAGTTTGGCAACTGTTCGTGCTTTATATGATTCATCGAACGATTTCTTTTCAAATCCTATAGAAAAGGTATCAATTTTTGAATTGGTTTGTTGGGACAAACACAAAGAAACAATTGACGAATCGACGCCTCCCGAAAGAAAAGTTCCGATGGCAACATCCGAAATAGAACGAGACAAAACACTTTCTTGAACTAAATCATGCGTTGCTTTTATACTTTCTTTTTTGGATTTAATTTCTAATTCCTGAAAATTTTGTGCAATTTCATGTATAGAAAATTCGAAAGTGTTACAATTAAATTCGATATAATGATTAGCCTCTAGCTTGTGAATGTTTTGATAAATAGAAAATGGTGCTGGAATATAAGTCAATTCAAAATACAAATTAAGTGCTTGGCTATTTATTTCAGGTTTTGATGGTAAAATTTCGATGATCGACTTTAATTCGGAACTCCAAATAAATGCCTCATTTGTTTTAGTATAATACAAGGGTTTTTCTCCAAAAAAATCACGTGTAATAAATACTTTATTTAAGATTTTATCATAGATCGAAAACGCAAACATTCCGTCGAGCATCTTAAATGATTGAATACCGTATTTCTCATACAATTTGACAACCACTTCAGTATCGCTCTTAGTAACAAACGAAACGCCTTGTTTTTCTAATTCAGATTTTAATTCCTTGAAATTGTAAATTTCGCCATTAAACAGTATAACTTTTTGTTTATCTTCAGTATATATAGGTTGCTTTCCGG
>CALPIE020000050.1 GCA_943323545.2 Bifidobacterium breve
AGAAATGGGGCATGTATTAGGCTTACCCCATGTTGAAAACACGACAAGAACAAGCAATGAAACAAATGCTAAAAATGAAAAGAACCTAATGTTTGACCAAGTTTCAGGTCATGGCGGTAGAGAAATAACTCCAGAACAACGAAGTGAAATATTAAAAAACATCCCTGAAGCACCATGAGAAAATTAGTAAAGTTTTTAGTTTTATTTATAGCTATTACTACAATGATTAGTTGCAGTAGTTACAAGTATTTGTACGGATATGCAACTGAAGATTCGTATAAAAGAGTTTCTAAAAGTTTAGAATATGTGATGAAGAAGGAAGAACTATTTTTAGTTTTTACCAAAGATTATGAAAATTCAAAAGTAAAAGTAGTTCAAAATGAAGCCGTTTTATTTGAAGGGGATATTTCAAATAACAAAAATGGAATGGCTAAAGTGGTTAGGGTAAATATAAATTCGGAAGTTACCGTAGATTTTGAAGGTATAAAGAATCCTTTGAAAATCACAGTCGAACAAATGAGACTTTATAAGCATATCTATCTTGAAAAGGATGAAAACAAAATTGTAGTTGAATTTAATGATAATCATAAAGATTTAGGTGGAAGTATGCCACCTAATCAATAATACCATTTGTTTGAACGGTAATGTATTAAAGTTAGTGATGAACAAATTATTTATCAGTAGCTTAGTGAAAGATTCACACCTAAGCGTTATAAAGCCCAAAAAGAACCCTAACAGGAAAAAGCGAACCATACGCCCTACCTGTTAGGGCTTTTTATATCAAAATCCTCGATTATAGTGTTTTTAATTACTATACAATTAGACTTCTAATTCTTATTTATTTTCTTGTCAAGTATCTCAATCTCCTCAAAAATCTCATTTAGCTCCTTATCTAAAGCATAACAAAATCTTAGTAACAAATTCAACGTCATTCTTTGTTCATTTCTAAACACTCTTCTGACGGTTGTTTCAGAGCATTGAGATGCTTTGGCAAATTCAGATTTATTTCCATTGAATTTTACAAGGACTAATTTGTAAATCCTTTTAACCAATTCAACTTCTATTTCTTCTACCTGTTTCTGCATACAACAAAGAAAACAAACAGGCTTTTCAATAATTTAAATTCAATTCGACTTATAAGTCGAATATTTTTTTATATTTGTTTTACAATGCGAATTATGAATCAACCACTTAAAGCCAATACTAAAATGAAAGAATCTTTCAAAAACCAATTGCTAATCATTACTCAAAGCCTTTGCATACTATTGTTAATAGGATGCGGTCAACCCAAAAGATGGCAAGCTGATAATAAGGAACTATTTTGCGACAAAGAATTTAAGAATACAACTTATTTAGATAACATCGCAATGGAGGTTAAAAGAACTACATTGCTAAATAGTAATGGCACTTATGAATCAAGACAAGGATGGAGTGCTGATAAATCACACGAGCAGGATTATAGAAATACTGTCGGCAAAAGCGGAGATGAAGATTATTCATTTACTGGAACATGGGAAATTATTAAACCAACGACAAGTTTAACTGGTGACGGTTCACTTGAAAAATTCAAACCGACCTATATTAAGTTTAAAAGCAGTACTGGTCAAAGCGGTTACGCTTGTATTACCTGCAATGACAATTTTATGGCTTTGCAACCTATTGATGCAAGTGGAACATGGATAGTAGATGAAGGAGAAATTAATGTTGGTATGTTCGCTGGTTCCATGCCTACAAGTATAGAAAATGCAGAATAGTATGTTTTATCTAATTATATACCTAATAGCTTCGTTTATCACAGGAACAGCTATAAGTTCATTCTTTGGAAAATACAGAGATGAACAATATTATTTTTGGCGCACTTACGAAAAATACAAACGAGGCGATGTTGATTTAACTACGGTTATATTTTCTGCTATAATCAATACCATGATTGGGTTATTTATCGTAACTCTCTTTTTCGGGAGTTTCCTGTTTAAAAAGTTCGTTTTGAATAAATAATACTGATATACATTAGCCTGTATTCGCTATGAAACCTTGAAATAAATTTTGAGGGAGTTCCTAACACTCCCTCCCCTCACTTATAGGGCTTATAGGGTATTTAATCCGCGATTTACTACATTTAAGTTACCCGCCCCAAGTACACAAATTAACCCTAACTATCATGTGTACCTATGATAGTTTAAGCAAAGTAATTTTTAAAATTTTGGTTGATAATATTGATTGTATCATTTTGACACACTTAAATCAGTACCCTAAAAAAATATTTTTTCAAAAAAAGTCCCACGAAAGCTACACTTTTTAAATTCTGTTAGTATTTATTATATAACAACGCTAGGTTAACCCCCTTGTATGGATTCCTTGTGTTTACACAATAACAATATACTAACTCTTTTAAAAAATGAAATATGAAAATATAAAAGAATTTACAACTACCATTAAAGCCAGTAAAAGCAAAGTCTATAGGTTTTATAAAAAGAATGAAGAACTATTCACTGAAACCAAATTGAAAAGCGGTAAACGGTTATTTCCTATCAACCATGCAAGGTATTTTGATAGTGAAATAATGTTTGATGAAAATAAACAACTGCATCAGGAAAACCATTCCATGCGAAACCTGATTGACTGCCTTGATAACAAAAATCCATTTCCTCAAACGTTATGGAATATGGAGTGGAGTTTCTTTTTCACGGTAGCGTATCGGTTAGAAAGAAAAAAAATAAGTTGCTTTAAACAAATGCACGGGCTTTATAATTACCTAGTGGAGAAATACGGTAACGCGACCAAGATAAGAATGTTTTTTACCACCGAACCATTTACCAATCGAACTGGCTATCACAACCATTTTGTTATTTACATTGAAAACAGAAAGTTACAAGAACAGCTTGTAGCTGATATACAAGAATATTTTAGCTATGACCGTGTTGATGTGGGAGCGTATGACAAATACAGGGCAGGACTTTTTTATATCGCAAAAGATGGACTTACAGGAGAGGATTGGGATTTTATTTTTAACTATCCGATTAACGCGCAGGACGATGAAAATTAGGATTACTTTTTCACAACTTAAAAAAGTGCTTCAATCAGAAAAACTCAAATATCCATTAAAGCTAAAAGGCGCAACTTTTACCGATAAGGAGTATTCAGAACTTGCCGAATTATTGCAATCAAAACAACGAGGTTAACCGCCTCGTTTTTTATGCCAAAAAAACCGTGAACCCAGGAAATCCAGGGTTTTTCTAGGTTATTCCAAAAAAACCTGGAATCTTTGTTTCACTTTTGAAAGGAAGTGAATGTTGAACCAAAAACATAGTAAAATCAAGGGTTCGCAAGGGATGGCAAAACAACCACTTTCACTAGAGTACCAAAAACAATAAAAGTGAAACTAAAAACAGAAAATTATGGCACTTAAAGGACAGAAAACAACGAGTGATTTTTTAGAATGGGATAAGATGCAAAGCATTGTTTTGAAACTGGAGCGCGATGGCGAACTAAAATTTGCCTTACTGATTGCAACAGGTTCTTATATTGGTTTAAGAATTTCCGACCTTTTGCAATTAAGATGGAATCAGGTTTTAAATCAGGAGTATTTTACGGTGGTGGAGAAAAAAACCAAAAAGAACAGAAGAATAACCATCAATCCCGAATTGCAAATCATTCTTAACCGATTATTCACTCAACTGGAAGCGCAAGAAAATGATTTAATGTTTGTTAACCGATTTGGAGATAAGCCATTTTCAATTCAGTATGTAAACTCCAAACTAAAAGTAATTTTTAGTGGTTATAAGGTAAGGGGACAATATTCTAGCCACTTTATGCGCAAAACATTAGGGCGCAGGGTTTGGGAAGTAAATAAATATTCCGACCAAGCACTATTATTGTTGTCGCAATTATTTAACCACGCCAACGTATCCACAACGAAGATTTATTTGGGTATTCGGGAACAGGAAATTAGCAATCTTTATTTGAGTTTGTAAGGAAATTACCTTTGAAATTGGTAAGGGCTAAAAATAATTGAAAAAAGTTAAAAATTTTTTTAAGCCCTTCTGATTTTTTATAACAAAATTTTAAGGGTTATTTGTTTGATTTTCAATATTTTAACTAGTGGTTTAATTAAACCGATTGCCATTAAATTAAACCACTCTTTTTCAAGGGTTTGGACGTTTTTTTGTTAGATAAATACCTTATACATTTGTCGCAGGAAATCCAAAAAAAACAATTTTTTACCAACTTCTGACAGCTAAAGAATAAGGGTAAAAAAAGTAAAGTGAGTTGATTGTGAAGCTGAACATTCAACCGTAAAAATCAATTAAAAACTAATGAATACTATTCGGTGTAAAAACCCGAACAGCCATTCTTATGCTTAAAAATGAACTTATGGAAAATTTAGAAACATTATTCAACTCTTTTGAAATGGGGTTACGGATGCCAAAAGCCACCAAGCCAAAGGAATACCTTAAAACTATCGGATTGGATTATACAGAATTGCGTATTGGCTTTAATTCGGGGCAATTCCACCATAACAGAGACCAAGATTTTAAAGACCAATTTGAAGCATTGGGAATACTAACCAAAAGTGATGCGGGTGTAAATAGAACGGAATTAACCGCTTATACAGTATTTGGAAGATATGGAATTGTTTTTCCGCTGATGAACAAACAAAACGAGATAATCAATTACTATGCGGTTCGCTTTGATATGGACACACCTAAAGAAGTATATCTCAATAAAGAGGGTATTTATCCTAGCTATCCAAATTTATTAACCAAACGATTGTTTTTAGTTCCTACGTTGCTAGATGGTGCAAGTCTTTTGCAATCCAAAACACTAGAGAACCGAGAAGCTGTAATGTCGCTCCACAATGGAGAATTGTTACCACAGCATTTAGAAGCAATAAAATCACTACTGGAGTTGGAAGAAATAATTATTATCAAAAACTAGAAGCTATGGAAAATATCAGAACACAAATACAAGGATTAAGACCTGAACTCCCATTAAGAATGATAACATTACCCGATGGAGAAAACCTCAACACAATGTGGCTAAACTATGGTGCTGATGGAATACTGGAGTTTTTAAAGAATCCAACAGGAGAAATCCCCAATAACACCCTAGAGATTCACAACGATTTTAAAATTAGCTACAAAGCCAAAACAGGAACGTTTTACGTTATTGGAACTTTGCCAATGGATTTGGGAAATATGAGAGTGGCACTCCAAATATTAGAGCATGATACAGCAAAGAAGCACCGTTTGAAAATTGATTTGTTTGATACTTTCAACGTTCAGAATCAATGTAAGGAACTATCGGAAAAGCAGGGTTTCGATGCTAATTTGTTGGAGGCAGATTTGTTACATTTTACTGATTTATTGGAAGAGTACAGGGAAACACTTTTCAATGCCGAAATAAACCCTATAACCGACAAATTTTCAGCAAATGAACTAACACCCCAAGCACACGAAAAAGCAGTTGATTTTCTTTCTAAACCGCGCCTATTAAATAACATTGATAAACTACTGGAGCAAAGCGGAATTGTTGGAGAAGAAGAAAACAGGATGTTACTTTTTGTATTAGCATCAAGCTATAAAATGCCTTATTTGTTACACGGACTAATACAGGGAAGTTCGGGAGAGGGAAAAACGCACCTTATCAATGGAATGGCAGAATGTATGCCACAGGAGGACGTTATGAACATGACTAGAATTACCAGTAAATCACTTTACCATTACAGGGATAAGGAACTAATAAACAAACTTATTCTAATACAAGATTTTGATGGACTGGATGAAGAAGCACAATTTGCCTTTAGGGAAATGCAATCTGCTAAATTCCTAACCAGTTCAACAGTAGTAAAAGATATGTTTGGTAATACAAGAGGTAAAATGAAACAGGTATTAGCCCATTTTGCCAGTTTGACCGCGACCACTAAAGCGGAAGTATATTATGATAATATGAGTCGTTCCGTAGTGTTGGGTGTTGATGAGAGCCAAGAGCAGACCCTCCGAATTATAAAAGCACAAAATCTAAAAATTGCAGGGATTAGTAATTCGGAAAGTGAACAAGTAGCAAAGCAACTTCTACGAAATACGATGCGCGTTTTAAAGAGTTATGAAGTGGTTAATCCATTTGCTGATAAACTAATGTTACCACTTGAAGCCAAGATGTTAAGACGGTTAAATAGCCAGTTTCAAAACTTTGTTTCTCAAATAACCATCCTGCACCAGTACCAACGAAAAACGGATTCTAAAGGCAGATTGATAGCCACTAAAGAAGATGTACAAAAAGGCGTTGAAATCTTCTTTAGTTCCATCATTATCAAAGTAGATGAACTGGACAAAAGCACAAGACAGTTTTTTGAACTGCTCAAAGGATTTGTAAAACGACAACCCAACGGAACTACATACAAATTCACTATGAGGGAAATCCGTCAGGAACTTAATATTAGTAAAACATCCGCTTTTAAGTACATTCAGATTTTACAGGAACTGGAATACATTCAAGCTGTCGAAGGTTCAGTAAGTAAAGGGTTCAAATACAAAATTAGCTATTGGGATAATTTGGAGAAGCTAAAAGCCAAAATCAAGGAAGACCTCAACAACCAGTTAAAGCAATTGTAAAACACTAAAAAGAACGCGTCAAGCCCAGTAAATAAAGACTATACACCGCTAGCGTTCGCAGTTTTGGAAAATACGCATAAAGAAAGTTTAATAAACCCGATTATCAAATGAAAAAATCAATACAAAATCCATCGTTTCAAAATCTTTTTAATCAGTTCAACAGCTATGTAAAAGTTAAGAACTACAAACAAGGAAAAGGTACAATGTATCAGAATATTGTAACGGAGTTTTTAATTTGGTTGGAGCAGTCGGGAGTAAACAATATAAAGAATGTAACCGCAAAAGAATCCATAAGTTACTATGAATATTTGATTACTCGACCCAATTGTAGGAGAGATTCCACATTAGCCGACTCTACCATCAAATCACATTTGTTCGTTTTGGGATTATTTATGTTGAACCTACTGGAAAGTAAAACCATTGATAACGGTTATTACATCCCAAGCCATAGCGGGAAAAATCAAAAACCTCGAAATATTCTAACGGTAGAAGAAATCAAAATAGTTTATAATAACTGTCAGAATGAATTGGAGCGCGCGTTATTGTCAGTCGCCTATGGTTGTGGACTTCGCAGGGCAGAAATAGAAGCTTTAAACACTAAAGATGTTCAACTATCTATCGGGATGATAATTGTTCGGAGTGGTAAAGGAAGTAAAAGGCGTGAGATACCAATGAGCGATTCCGTAATTGGTTATTTAAAAAAATATTTAATTGAGGAGCGTCAACAAAAATTGGAGGGGAAAAGCCAATTGGAAGAAGCTTTTTTTATCAATAATCAAGGCAAGCGGATGAAAGGAGAACACCTCAACACTACGCTAAAGAAAATGATTGAACAGACAGGCAGATTCGAGCTAATTCAAAGGGATACAACGCTCCATTGTCTTCGCCATAGCATTGCATACCATTTAGCGCAAAATAATGCGGGAATTGAGTTTATTAAACGCTTTTTGGGTCATTCGGAAATTAATACCACTTATCTCTACGCTATCAAAAATAAGAAAACAAAACCAGTTGTAACCTTTTAAATTAATACCTATGAAAAGCCAAACAGTTGAAGAATTTCTGTTGCAGGATTATACTAAACAGACCGTAGAGAGTTATTTATTTGCTATCAATCATTTTTTAAAGCTAAACCCCAAAGCCAAACGATATAAATTTCAAAATATCGTGAATTACATGGATGAGGTAGCCAAAAAACAAACCAGTACTAAATATAGGGTTACTATCTTATCGGCTATTAAAAAGTATTATGATTACTTAATACTGAATGGATATAGAACCGACCACCCATGTAAAAAGCTAAATATTAAAGTTAAAAGCAACGAAGCTATACAGTTACAGGATTTGTTTAGTAGCGAAGAACTCCAGTTAGTAATGAACCGTGAGAACCGCTATGAGTATTTAGATATTAGAAACAAAGTTTTATTATCGTTGCTAATTTATCAGGGATTAACAAGCGATGAGGTGGCAAGATTAGAAACCAAAAATGTTGATTTAGATAACGGAACTCTCTATATCAAAGCATCCGCCAACCTCAACAGAAGAACCCTAGAACTGGTCAGCAAACAAATGATTTTATTTTCTAAATACATCAATGAAATCCGACCAAAACAATTGCGATGCAATACAGATAGACTTATCATAACCAAGCTAGGCAAACCAATCAAAGTTGATACTATTCATTCTGTAATTGTACCGTTAAAACCATTATTTCCCGATAGGAGCATTAATCCGCAAACTATCCGAATGAGTGTTATTTGCAACTGGTTGAATGAGAAAAAATATTCATTGGAACAAGCACAAGAATTGGCAGGACATAAATGGATTGGAACAACTGAAAAGTATATAAAAGTTGATGCTAAAAACGAAAGAGAATTGATAAATAGATATTTTCCCATATAGCGTAACACCAGTAAATGCTATTAGTTGTTGGTAAATGTTGCAGAAATTCGGTAAATGTTGCAGAAATTCGGTAAATGTCGGTAACTTTATCGTACTTTTGAACGTACAATGAGAAGTACAACTAAATAAACGCATTATGAAAGCAGTAACTATATCAACATTAAGAAAAAACATCAAAGGCTATTTTGATGAGGTTTCGGAATCATCAGAGGTAATAATTGTTCCAAGAAATGAGGAAGAAGATGCCATTGTAATTATCTCAATGAAAGAGTACAATTCAATGAATGAAACCCAACATTTACTTTCAACTAAAGCTAACCGTAAAAGACTTGCTGAATCTATTGGACAAGCAGAACAAGGAGAATTGAAAGCTCTAAAATTAGATGATGATTTTTTAGGTGAATTAATAAAAGCATCTGTTTAAGAATGGATATTGTATTTACTCCAAACGGTTGGCAAGATTTTCAATATTGGATGGAAAATGACCATGACACCGTATTAAGAATCAATGAACTACTTAAAGCTATTAGACAAAATCCATTTCAAGGTATTGGGAAACCCGAACCATTAAAATACGATTTGAAAGGTTGGTGGTCAAGACGAATTACAGGAGAACACAGATTAGTTTACAAAGTTTCAGGGACTAAAGGCGATGACCAAAAATGCGTAATAATACAATGTAGATTCCATTATGATGATTAATAAAAAACAATAATTCCAAAATTTAAGCTCTCAATTCGAGAGCTTTTTTTATGTCTGTTCTATAGAAAATTTACTTACATTTGGTTTACTGATATATGGAAAGAAAGGACGTTCTTATTAAGTAATAGCAGGTTTACAAAGTCGTATAAGTATAAGTACAATGGGAAAGAGTATCAAGACGAGCTGGGGCTGAATGTTTATGACTATGGGAATAGACAGTATGACCCAGCAATAGGTAGGTTTAATCGTATTGACCGTTTTGCTGAAAAGTATCATGAGTTCACTCCATACAGTTATGCTGGAAATAATCCAGTAATCTTTGTTGATGTTCAAGGGGACAGTTTATTTGTTGGACAGCAATATAGAAATGGGGTTGATAAAATTTTGGAACAAGCATTTGGGGCTAATGCTTCTAAATTTAGCTATAGTAAAAACGGTGGCTTAGTTTTTAATGGTAAAACTAAAGACCTTTCTAAAGACGAACGTGCGGTTTTTAAAGAACTCAACAAATTGATGAACTCTTCAATCTCATATGATGTAATGATTGAGGAAAACGTTGAAATAACTAAATCTGATGGAACAAAAAAAATGATAAATACTGGTCAGAATGGTAGTATGGGTGATGCTGCCATTTACCCATCTGTAACCAAGGACGGGCGGGGTATTTTAGCATTAAACCCTAATTCACAGAGTATTCAGGTTCCTGTATTAGATGTAAAATATGGTGCAGATGGAAATCAATTACCTGCGAATTATACAGATATGCTCATTAATGGTGGCCGCGGTCCAAATAGGTATTTCAGTATGTACGAGAATTTTTGGCATGGAATAGGTCACTTGGTGGGTGGTCCTGGCAAAGATGGGCGCGCAATGGAAGTTGAGAACTTGGGTGGCGCAATTAGGAAAAATGTATCAACAGATGCAAGTGGCACGAAAAGCTATGTACCCGCTTCAATAGCTATAAAAGCTTATAATACGAACCATCCTAAGAATTAATAAGAATTAAAATGAGAAAGTTTATTTTTATAACATTGATTATCGTTGGGATGTCTTCTTGTGGCAGCGAATCTATATTACTCGACAATAAAAACAATTATATCATTCAGGACAACGAAAAGTATATCTCAGCAAATTATAAAATTGATAAAACTCTAAACTTAGATTCAGAATATCAATTTAAAATATTTAATACTAGTAGTGAAGATAAATATATCTTTTCAACTGTTCTTGAAAATTCCTTAATGTTCTATTCTAGAAAGAATTTTAAACAATCAGGTAAAACTATTTTTTTTAATAGCTACTACAAAAATTTTATGGCTGATGCCACACATAGTGGCGAAAGGAAATTTAATTTTATTATAATTCCTCCAAATGATTTCTTGACAATAAATATTAAGTCTGAACTTGTAAGGGATGTTGAAACAATGCAATTGAAATATTATTATTTCATATTGGATAAAAATTCAAGCCTTATTAATATCGATAAATATAAGTTAATGGATTCAACATTAAAAGTTACATTGCAAAAAACACCCGTGAAATAGGTAATGTGTAATGTCAAAAGTCAGTCATGAAGTAATGGGAACTTATCAAACATTTATAAGTATAAGTTCCAAGGACAGGAACGCCAAGACGAACTTGGGCTTAACTGGGACAGCTTTAAATGGCGAAACTACGATTATGCTATAGGTAGGTTTATGAGCATTGACCCATTGGCAGAAAAATACACTTATAACAGTCCTTATGCTTTTGCTGAAAATAGAGTAATAGATGGAAGAGAGTTAGAAGGTCTTGAATGGGCGAATATTAAAAATAATGATGGTACTACTACACGGCAATTGACTGTTCAGATGGTAAACAATTCCTCATTAAGTGATAAGCAAGTAAACAAAACCATTACAACAATGCAAAAAGATTTTGCAAAAACTTATAGTGGCGAAGGAAGCAATGCGAAATTAGTTGTACAGCAAGTATCTTCAGATGATGGCAGTTGTGGAGTTACGGTAACCCTTACTGATGTAAAATCTAATACAACATATGATAGTACAGGCAATGTTTCAGGTGTTATTTATCCTGGGGGCCAGACAGCTACTTTAGGACAAACACAGAAAAATTCTTTTGAAGTTACTGCAACTGTTGATGGTCAATCTAGAAGCAAATCAGAAATGTCAAGGAGTTTTTCCCATGAAGCGGGTCATACAGCGGGGTTAGAACATCCGTGGACTCCAACTAATACTGTGTCAGATATAAAACAAGGTACGTCTACAGTAAAAAGTAGTACAGTAACAAGTAATATTATGAATTCAGATCAAAATACAGATGTAACAAATCGAGGAACATCGGGAACTTCTACTACAAGTGGACAATTAAAAAGCATGGATGCACTTATAAATCAACAACAATAGCTAACTAAACAAATGAAAAATAAATTTTTTGCAATTATAATTGTTATGATATTTGTTGGTTGTAAAACTCAAGAAAAAACAGCCAAAAAGATATCTTGTTCAGGCGAAGTAACAATCCAATATGACAAAATAAAACGAAGCGATAAATTAAAGCCAATTGCTAAAAAGGATCTAAAGTCTTTTACTGTTTATTTTCTATCTAGCTATCATGATACTATTCAAGGTTATGTAAATGGCAAGAAAAAGTTTGAAAAATTTGTTAATCTTGATGCTAATTCAGACAGTATGAAAGAAAATTTTATTTATGATTATTCGCAAGATAAGGAAACGCCTAAATTAAAAATAATGTCTAAAACAACAAATAAATGTTTTGATATATTAATTGATAAAAATTATAAGCTTATTTACGTTTTTAAAAATAATGATAAATGGATTGTGCGATTTTCTAACATTTATTATATTAATTAAAACAAAACAATTTAGTTGGCATTATCATTATAAATCACCAGATGGCGCGGATATGTCCCACGACAGATATAGCATTCTATGATAAAAAATAACTTTATTGCCTAAAAATCACTACAAATCAGTATTTTTTAATCTGTTGATTTCATTCAACTTATCAATATACTCTTGTAATTCATACAAATGCACTAAATTTTTAGTGTTATTTGGAGTTTGACCCATTTGTACAAAGTTGATATGTTTGTATAAAGCCACTTCACTAATAAACTCTTGTAAAACGATACATACTGCTTCTTCTAGAAAGTCGTTTTCACAATGAAACGTGTAGTTTTTCATAAAAATGATGATGTTGAGTTTTTTCTCTTGAATGTTGTAATCAATAACAGAAAAATAGAGTTCGCTCGTTTTTAATTCAAAATCTTGAAAGATATAGGCATCATCAAGTTCTTTTTTAAATTGTTCGATGTCTTTTGTTGGTTTAATAAAACTTTGAATGGTCCAATTGTGAAAGATTGGCGCGGCTTGTTCTAATGCAATTACTTTATCAAATAATTTGCTGTTTCCGTGAGCCGTGAAAATGATTTTGATTTTTTCCTTACTTTCTATTGAAGCTTTTATGACGTAACCAATATTTTTTGAAATGGCACTCAATTTTGCATTCATTTTCGCAATTATATCCGTGTAATTTTCATAGTATAGTAATGCTTTTATAATTTCAATTTCGTTGTTTAGAAACCATTTCCAAAAGGAATTGATTTTTTTGGTGATCGTGGGTGTGAGGTTTTGTGTTTTCATGGGTATAGAATTATGATTTTAAATACTAACGTTTGTCTTTTGTGGCTTTATCATAAGCAACAAGGTTGAGCATTTCACGCATTCGGCTACGTACTCGATTGCCGTAATTTATTTCAATTTCCGAAGCAGATAGGTTTGTTGTTATGTGGGTTGGTATACTTTTACTGATGTAGATATCGTAGCGACTTAAAAGAATTTCTGCCATTACATTGCATTCGTTGCCATAATATTTTAGATTGTTTTCTAGTCCGAGGTCATCGAAGCAGTATATTTTTGGATCGGATTCGTAAAGGCGACCTTTGGAGTATTTGTGAATGATACTGTAACCATCTTGAATAAATTCGAAGCTGATGTCTCGACAAGGTTTGATTGAAAATTTGTGTTCTGTAGGTGTTAGGTATTTCATAATGTTCAATAGTGATGTTTTTCCACTTCCTACAGGACCCGAAAGTAAAATTCCTTTGTTGAGGTTGATACCGTATTGGAAGCAAGTTGGTTCGTCTTTGAGGAAATAGGCAATGAGTTTGAAAATGAGATTATGATCGGTTTCAGGAATTTGAAAATGATTGCCATAGAGTCCTTGCCCTTTGGTTTGAAGCCAAGCGACTACTTCGAGGTAATTATAGTGGGATTTTATTTCTGATTCCATAGGATTAAGTTAGAGAGGTTCGGAATAATCTTTATCAGTTGTCGTGGTTAGATGGTTGGTTCTATTTGGTTGCGATTCTGCTGGATTGAATTTATCAAAATTGAGCATCCAGTTATGAGCTGCAGCTTTCCAATTGACCATTGGAGTTTTGCCACCAACTAACCAACCGTTGCTAGAGAAATAATTGTAAAACTTTTGAGCTTCAAGTTCTGGGAATTTTTGAGATTGAAAGAAATGTTTTACATCATCTTGATTTGGACTCGAAATTTTCTTTTCTTTTTTTGCGGAACTTTTTTGCCGACCGTTTTCAGTGCGTTCCGCGCTGTAGTCGGCGAATGCCAGAGAAGGTGAATATTTTTGTTCATCGACTGATTGTTCCGGCATTTCTTTTTCTTCTTCTTTTTTTGCGGAACTTTTTTCTTCTTCTTCTTCTAAAACATTACTTTTTTCATTTTTAAAATTTTTTTCGTGCTTACTCAAGTTTAAATTGTTTGATATGTTTGATATGTTTGTATTATGTTTATAGAAGATACCAATAGCATGTTCAGCACCTGTCCCACTACTAGTACAGAGCTTGTTCACTGCTTGTTCATCGAATGGTAAAATTTTTGAACTGGTTGTTTCCTTTTTTTGAGTTGGTTTTAGGTCGTCTGAGAAGTTAAAAAGAATAACCATGCTTCCTTTAAATGGGTTGTAGGATGGTTCGTATTTGATGTAGCCTTTGTCGTTTAATTCACGCATGCATTTGTGATACGTTGCTTTGGAACATATTTTACTGATACGCATGATTTCGTCACGAGTAATGCTTATTGGATTTTGGAATCGGTTGATGTTCCAGTATTGGAATAA
>CALPIE020000051.1 GCA_943323545.2 Bifidobacterium breve
GAATACAAGATATGAGAACTTCCTTTTTCGTAACTACCATCGAGGAATTTTTTTACCACAAATACGGTTAGTAAAATACCAACAATGGGAAGAATACTATTGATGTAAGGCAATTTTAAATAGCCATTCACATAATTAGCGAAGATGAAAACATTATGAGCAAAACTTTTTAAGGCTATTACGGCAAAAGCACAGGAAATAGCTACAATAACACTAGCAAAATATATAAAATTTCTTTCGGATAATTTTCTTTTAGCCAAAAAGAAAACAGATTCGAAACGGCGAATAATTTTTCTAAAAAAAAGTAATATCGATATGGTGATGCGAATTGGCATTTAAAAACTATTTCTTAAGGAAAACAAATATAGCTTAAATTATTTTTCGCAAAGCTTCTCTTTGACTCAAAGGTTTAAGATTGGTAGCGTTTACATATTCTTTTACAACAAAAGGATTGTATTGACCGTATTCGCGTAAAGCCCAACCAATTGCTTTTTGTATAAAGAATTCGTTGGAGTTTTTATGTTTTTCACATTCTGATTTTAGGATTTCAAAATTGGTATTCTTTTTATAACTTAATTGAAAAATGATAGCACTTCTATTGAGCCACATATTATCAGAATTTGAAAATCGTTCAATTGTTTTTAATGTTTCTTCAGGAAATTGTACCAAGTAATTCCCTAATAGGTATTTGGCTAAAGCATCAACACTATCCCACCAGGAGTTGGTTATTAAAAATTTTTCAATGAGTATACTATCTTCTAAAACATATTTTTTTTTAATTTCATTCATAAGAATTTCCATTCCGCAATACTGAAATTCACGTTCTTTTTTATTGAATAATTCCCAGGCAATTGCTCTGTAATTGTTTTTAATTTCAGTTTTATATTTGTTACAATTGAGTTTAAAAATGGACCTCCGAGTTTCTGTTTTAATTCCTAAAAAAGTAAAATTATTTTTCATATAATTCTCCATCGGAATTGCCGTTTCTCGATTGGCTTTTTGAATTAAATCAATTTCTAAGTTTTCTATAAATTTCATAATAATTCAGCTAACTTTTCTTTGCAATGTTGTTCTAATTCTTCAAAAAATAATCTAAATTCTTCTTCAAATTCGTTGTAAAATTGAGCCAGCTCAACCATTGCTTCTTGCATGTGTGCTCGATGTTTGGTGCGGTAATCCATTTGAAATAAAATCATTTCCAAACCTTCTAAAGAGGCATAACTTAATAGCCAGTTTCTTGCAATCATATAAGGCAACATTCCTTTTGTTTTTTCAGTTAGAATTTCATAATTATCTTGAAGTAACTTGTAGAAATTCTCAGCATAGTCTTCTAAATTTTCATTCGAATAAATCATCCAATTTTTTGCCAGATAATGATCATACACAATATCCATAATCACACCCGAATAATGGCCGTATTTTTCGTGTAATCGGTGTTTGCTTTTTCTGTAAATAGGATGGGCATCTGTAAACGTATCAATATAGCGATGCAAAAGAATACCTTTTTTTATTTCTTCTTGATACTCTAAATAGCTATTCCCACGAATACTATCGGCCATAAAATTTCCGATTTTTAGTAAATCGTTGTTGCCGGAAAGATAGATGTGGGCGAGGAAGTTCATAGAAAAGTTTGGAAGTTTAAGAGTTTAGAAGTTTAGCTTCGTAAATGTAATAATAGTTTATGATTTATACTTTCTAAAAATTTAAAGAATAGTTATCTTTGCTTCACAATTTAGGAATTTTAAAACATAAACTTCTAAACTCTTAAACTTTTAAACACAAAAAATGACTTTAATAAAATCAATTTCTGGAATTCGAGGAACCATAGGTGGAAAAGTAGGTGACAATCTTACGCCTGTAGATGCTGTGAAATTTGCTTCAGCTTATGGTACATTTTTGAAAAACGGAAGAGATTCCTCGTTACCTCGGAATGACAATTCAAAGATTAAAGTAGTTATTGGTAGAGACGCTCGTATTTCTGGACCAATAATTCACAATTTAGTAATGAATACGTTGTTGGGATTAGGAATTGATGTGATCGATTTGGGTTTATCAACAACGCCAACCGTCGAAATTGCTGTTCCTATGGAAAAAGCTGATGGTGGCATTATTTTAACTGCTTCCCATAATCCAAAACAATGGAATGCCTTGAAATTACTGAATGAAAAAGGAGAGTTTTTAAGTGGTGCAAATGGTGAAAAGATTTTAGAAATCGCAGAAGCAGAAGCTTTTGATTTTTCAGATGTGGATTCATTAGGCGAAATTACCATAAACGATTCTTATATGGATATTCATATTGATGAAGTTTTAGAATTACCATTGGTAGATGCCGAAGCGGTTGCTAAAAGAAAATTCAAAGTGGTGGTGGATGGTGTGAATTCGAGTGGAGGTATTATTATTCCGAATTTATTGGAACAAATGGGTGTTGAAGTTGTGAAATTGTATTGTGAACCAAATGGTCATTTTCCGCACAATCCAGAACCTTTAAAAGAACACTTGGGTGACATCTGCAAATTGGTTGTAGAAGAAAAAGCCGATTTCGGAATTGTAGTCGATCCCGATGTAGATAGACTTGCGTTTATTTCCAATGATGGTGAAATGTTTGGAGAAGAATATACTTTGGTGGCTTGTGCCGATTATGTATTGAGTAAAACACCTGGAAATACCGTTTCAAATATGTCGTCTTCTCGGGCTTTACGTGATATTACAAACAAATACAACGGAAGTCATCAAGCGAGTGCTGTTGGTGAGGTGAATGTAGTAGAATTAATGAAGAAAACCAATGCGATTATCGGTGGTGAAGGGAACGGCGGCATTATTTATCCTGAATTGCATTACGGTAGAGACAGTTTGGTTGGCGTGGCGCTGTTCTTAACGTATTTGGCAAATCAAGAGAAAACTGTTGCCGAATTACGAGCTTCCTATCCACAATACTACATGAGCAAAAATAAAATTGAATTATCGCCTCAAATTGACGTTGATGCCATTTTAGTTGCGATGACAGAAAAATATAAATCAGAGAACATTTCAACCATCGACGGTGTAAAAATCGATTTTGCTACAGAATGGGTGCATTTGCGAAAATCAAACACCGAACCGATAATTCGAATATATACTGAAGCTACAACACAAATAGCAGCAGATAAATTGGCAAATAGGATAATTGATGAAATTAAAGGGGTAGCTGGAATATAATATTAAAAGCTATGTTTTTAAAAATTAAGACTTTTTTTTTATTGTTTGTGTCTTGTTTGTTTTTTGTCAATTGCACTTCAGTCGATAAATTTAATCAAAAAATTGCCCAACCTATTGCTGTTGAAAAACTGCTGTCTGATATTAATTTTACCCAACACAAATTAGAAAAATTGTATCCCAATTTGTATGGTTATATTTCTAAAGCGCAATTGAATTTCAAATTTGATAGCATTCGCCAAGTGGTGAATAAACCCATGACAAGTAAGGAATTTTATTTTGTTATTAGTCCGGTTATAGCAGCTGTTCGTCAAGGACACATGACGATGTCACCAACAAGTAAAAGAGTTACTAAAAAAGAAAAAAAGCGATTAAAGAAAAGTGGCGATGGACCATTATCTCAATTTGTTTTCGAATGGCAAAATGAAAAACTATATGTGTTAAAAAGTAAATTGAAGATAAATAAAGTCGATGGGGGAGCAGAAGTAATATCAATCAATTCAATTACGCCACAAACTATTTATGAAAAATATAGAAAATCATATACATCTGATGGATTTAATGCTACTTTTTTGTCCAATTTTTTCACCAAAAGATTTTCATTATACTTAACAAATGAAATTGGAGTAAATGATAGTTTGAATTATGTTTTTAAACAAAACGACTCGATTCTCGAAAAGGTGGTAAGAAGAATTAAACCGGTAGTAAAAGTTAAAAATAAAGCAGTAAAAGATTCCGTTAAAGAATTAGCTAAAGCGCCAGTTGATAAGATTAAAAATAAAGCTGAAAAGAGACGAAAAAAAATATATGGTTTTGATAAACCAAATAAAGAATATGTCAAAAACCTAAAGCTAATTTCAGATAATTCAGTTGCCATTTTAAAAATAAAAAATTTCTCACAAGGAAGGTATCATAAAGCTTATAATATCATTTTTGATTCAATAAAGAAAGTAAATAGTAAAACTTTGGTTATTGATTTGCGAGATAATCCAGGAGGAAGAATTGCAGATGCTGTAGAACTGATTTCTTACCTTTCTGATGCTCCATATGTTGTTTTACAACCGGCTATTGTTAAATCTAAAACAAGTTTGTGGAAAACTGGAGTTTTTAGAACATCACCAAAATTTTTGTATCCTTTTATCGGAATTGCTTATCCTTTTTATATGGGCTTTTCCTATTTTAAAACAACTAAAAACGATAACGGAACCTATCAATACAAACTAACTGGATCTAGAGAAAGGCAAAATAAGCCAAATCATTTTACTGGAAAAATATATGTATTTATAAATGGGGGTAGTTTTTCGGCTTCATGCATTGTGTCTGCAACATTAAAATTAAATCCGAATGTAACTTTTGTTGGTGAAGAAACAGGAGGAGCTTTTAACGGAACTGTTGCTGGAATAATGCCAGTTGTAGCATTGCCGAATTCTAAAATCCCACTGCGATTGGGGTTAATGGACATTAAAACCATAAGTCAAACTGAAGTAAAAGGAAGAGGTGTTTTTCCAGACAAAGAAATTATTCCAACAATTCTAGATAAAATCAATCACAAAGACCTTGAATTAGAATGGATTTTGAATGATGTGAAGAAATAGTTCATCAAATCTAGTTTCTTAAATGCCGATTAAGATACTCCTGTAAACACACTTTTTTTTTAAAAACGTGGTCCTTTTCTGTAATAAATAGTAATTTCTTAATACAAATAAGAAAATAAATAGCTATTATTGTTTCAAAATTAATTAAAAACTTTATTGGCAGTACAAATTAGGATCTGTTAATTAATAAAATGTCTGCCATGAAACTATACCACAAGTTATTATTATTAATTTTTATTATAAACATTACATCGTTATTTAGTCAATCGTCTTGCCCCAATTCCGATTTCGAATCGGGTACATTAATTGGATGGCAAGGTGGAACAGGTAGTTGTTGTCCAATAAATGCTTTTTCGCCCGGAATTGTAAACGGCCGTCATACTATTATGACTGGTACAGGAACAGATATCAATACATGTAATAATGTTTCAGTAGTTGCACCAGGAGGATTGTATTCAGCACGTTTAGGTAATGATGATACAGGTTCTGAAGCAGAAAAACTTACATATTCACTAACAGTTAGTGCTAACAATTCACTTTTTATTTATAAATATGCTGTAGTTTTGCAGGATCCTACTCATTCTGTAAGTGAACAACCAAGATTTCAAATTAGAGTCTTAAATTCAGCTGGAATACTAATTGATCCGGTATGCGGACAATATACTGTAGTTTCTGGAGGTAATATTCCAGGTTTTCAGACTTGTCTAAATTCTACTGGAGATATAAGATATAAGGATTGGACAACAGTTGGACTTGATTTAAGTGCTTACATTGGACAAACAATATCAATAGAATTTGCAACAGGAGATTGTTCTTTGGGGGGGCATTTTGGTTATGCATATGTTGATGCCTATTGTTCACCTTTACAAATTAGTTCTACATATTGTTCTGGGTCTTTTGCCGCTATATTATCTGCGCCTATAGGATTTTCTTATTTGTGGAATACCGGAGCAACAACACAATCAATAAATGTTAGTAATCCAAATGCAGGTTTAGTTTATACCTGTTTGTTAACTTCTGTTACAGGTTGCACCGTTAACATTTCAACTAATTTAACACTCTTTGATCCAGTTGCTAATTTTACTATAACAAATACTTGTTATGACAATGCAATATTTGAAAACACAACATTTTTACCATTCGGAACTATTTTAGATTCTTATTTATGGAATTTTGGTGATGGTACTTCATCAACTATTCAAAATCCTACTCATACCTATTCTACGCCAGGAACTTATAATGTTACATTTACAATATCAAATGCATTGGGATGTTCAAGCACTACAACATATCCTGTTACAGTATTTCAATCACCAACAGCAAATATTGTATATTCGGCAAATTCTTTTTGTACTTCCGATTCTACTCCTCAATTGGTTACTTTAACAGGAACAAATTTGTTTACTGGAGGTACTTTTACCACAACAACTGGTTTGACTTTAGATGCTACTACTGGTGCTATAACTCCAAGTACAAGTACTCCGGGTAATTATATTGTTAGTTATAACATTCCAACTGCAAATGGTTGTTCAGTTCCACCAGTTACAAGAAACATAACAATTGTGCTTTCTCCATCAGCTACTATAAGTTATCCCAATTCTCCTTATTGTGGAAATCTAACTTCTCAACAACCTATTTCATTTACTGGATTGGGTGCTTATACAGGAGGCACGTTTACCTCGACAACAGGATTAACAATTGACAGTGTAACTGGAGCAATTACACCCATTTCAAGCACAGCAGGGAATTATGTTGTAACTTATAATGTGCCACCATTTGGAGGTTGTGCCGGATTTCCTATAACAACAAATGTTGTAATTGGTTCCTATCCAACAGCTGTATTAAATTATGCTGGAACTCCATTTTGCAAATCGGTTCTTACAAATGAACCCGCTACTTTAACTGGAACAAATTCCTTTACTGGAGGTGTTTACAGTTCCTCTATTGGTTTGGCTATTAATGCAACAACGGGAGCAATTAATCCCGGACTGAGTACACCTGGCACCTATACTGTGACGTATATCATTCCGGCTATTCCAAATTGTACTATAACACCAGTGATCACAAGTGTTACAATTACAGGTGTTCCAACAGCTTCAATCAATTATAATTCGAATTTTTGTAGAGACGTTACTTCGGCATCGGTAAATTTAAATGGAACTTATGCTTTTGCAAACGGAGTATTTTCTTCAACAACTGGATTGTCTATCAATAGTACAACTGGAGCTATTAATCCGAGTGCTAGTAATGCTGGAGTATATACAGTTACCTATGCCATTCCGAGTACTGCTGGTTGTCCTTCCACTCCAGTTACTACTTTGGTTACTATTAATCCATTACCAGAACCTGTTTTAGTAGATGGAGATATTTGTATTAATGCAAACGGCAATCTTGTCCGAAATTATTCTTTTGTATCTGGATTGAACATATTAAGCTATTCATTTCAATGGTTTTTTAATGGAGCATTAATTATTGGAGCAAATCAAAGTTACTATACAGCAACATCTTTAGGGACTTATTCTGTAATTGCAACAAATAGAGCAACAGGATGTAAATCAAGTCAAGTATTCGGAACCGTGATTGAAGCACAACAAGCTACTGATTTTTTTACTAGTATAGATGATACTTTTACAGAAAATAATGTTTTGACAGTAGTTGTTATAGGTGGGAGTGGTCCTTTTTATTATCAATTGGATAATGGCCCTTTACAAACATCAAATGTTTTTTATCAAATTCCATCTGGAATTCATACCATAACTATTACTGATGATACCAATTGTACTCAAATTTCTAAATTAATTACAGTTATGGGTTATCCTAAATTTTTTACTCCAAATGGAGATGGTAATAATGACTTTTGGAACATTTACGCTTATAATAATCTTTCAGAATCTCAAGTATTTATTTTTAATAGAGAAGGCAAATTTCTAAAACAATTCAACCCTATAGGAAATGGATGGGACGGAACATATAATGGCGAATTAGTTCCAGCTACAGATTATTGGTTTTTAGTAAAATACAAAGAAAACAATTTAAATGGAGTAAAAGAAGATAGAGAATTTAGAGCTCATTTTTCTTTAAAAAGATAGTAATTACGAACTACAAGACAACATCGAACAACCTACTTTTTCTCGAGCCCAATCGGGTCTTTTGACATACCATTTTTCATATTGCGGTTGCTCTTTATAAGGATTTTTTAAAAGAGTATACAATTCATCAATTATAGTATAATCTTCTTTATTAGCAGCATCAATGGCCAATTGTGCCATATAATTTCGTAATACGTATTTTGGATTGATAGCATTCATATTTTCTTTCCTTTTTTCATTAGTACATTCTTCTTTTTGCAGCCTATCAATGTATTTTTTAATCCAATGTTCCCATGCTTTTAGAACCTCTTTTTTAATTTCTGACGGATTGTAAAAAGCATCGTCTATAATTGCAATGCCACATCCGGGCGAATGTTCTTTTTTCACTCGAGCTAATTCTCTAAAGAAAATGGTCAAGTCGGTTTCGGATAGTTGCAATACATTTTCTAATTCGGATATAATTTTAAAATCATCTTTTGATTTTAAAACAAATCCTAATTTATCTTGCATCATATTTATATAATCCATCTCGTATTGATTTTGAAATGAATTTAAAATGGCTTCTAATGGAGCTGCTTCTTCTATTAATGGAAACAAAGCGTTTGCCAATTGGTACAAATTCCATAAGGCAATTTCAGGTTGGTTACCAAAGCGGTATCTTTTGTGTTCGTTGTCGGTGGTATTGGGCGTCCAATTCGGATTGTAATCTTCGAGCCACCCGTAAGGGCCATAATCAATTGTGATTCCGTGAACCGACATATTATCGGTATTCATAACGCCATGAACAAATCCGACACGTTGCCAGTGCACTATCATTTCTCTGGTGGAATCTGCGACTGATTTAAAAAACTGAATATAATTTTCTTTTGAATTCCCACTTATTTCTGGAAAATAATGTTTGATGGTAAAATCGGCAAGTAATTTTAAATTAGCTATATCTTGTCGAGCAGCAAAGATTTCAAAACTACCAAAGCGAATAAAGGAAGGCGCAACTCTACAAACGACAGCACCTTTTTCATAATCTGCGTTACCGTCGTAAAGCATGTCACGCAAAACGTCGTCTCCCGTTAAAATTAAAGATAAAGAACGCGTTGTTGGAACGCCCAAATAAAACATGGCTTCGCTGCACAAATGTTCCCGAATTGAAGAACGTAATACTGCCAAACCGTCGGCTCGACGGGAATACGGAGTACTTCCAGCGCCTTTTAATTGAATGGTATAAAATTGATTGTTGTGTTCTATTTCTGTTAAATTGATGGCACGACCATCACCTAATTGTCCTGCCCAATGTCCGAATTGGTGTCCGGCATAACACATTGCATACGGTTTGGTATTATCGAGAATTTTTTTTCCAGAAAAGACATTTAAAAATTCTTCTGATTTTGTTTCTTCAATTGAAATTCCGAGTAAGTTGGCCACTTCTACTGAAACATGAAGTAACTTTGGATTTGAAGGATTACGTGGCGTAACATAAGAATAACATGCATTAGAAACTTCTCGAGTCTCATTAGATTCGATATTGTCGGAAGGTAATTCAGTAGTAAATTTATTTTTTATGTTTAGTTGCATATACTTTCTAACATATTGAATTTCAAATATACACAAAATTTCTATTCAATATTTAATCCTAGCCCTGATGGAAGGGAATATCCTTTTTTAAATTTGGCGGCGTAGCAAGTCAAATTTAAAAAAGATTGGAATGACAGCAGGAAATAGCTTCTAATTTAAATAAATAATTAAAAAAATGTATCTTTGACACTTATTTAAAAAGTCATGAATTCAACGGAAACGGTAACGCAATTAGAGCACTATTTTGAACAATTTCGTAAAAATATTATTGGAATTGACCAAGAATTTTTGTCGCCTTACGGAAAGCAAAAAATAATATATACCGATTGGACCGCAAGTGGAAGATTGTACCGTCCGATAGAAGAAAAATTGATGAACGAATTCGGTCCGTTTGTAGCCAATACCCACACCGAAACTTCGATTACAGGAACTGCGATGACGATGGCGTATCATGAAGCAAGACATATCATAAAACACCATGTTAATGCTAATAATGATGATGTAATTATTACTGATGGAACCGGAATGACAGGTGTTGTGAATAAATTTCAACGGATACTTGGATTACGGATTCCGGAGAATTTAAAAGAATTTACTAATATCCCTTTAGCAATTAAACCTATCGTTTTTATTTCCCATATGGAACATCATTCCAACCAAACATCATGGCTAGAGACCATTGCTGATGTTGAGGTGATTCCGTGTGATGATGAAGGTTTGTTTTGTATTAAAGAATTTAAAAAGTTAGTAGAAAATTACAAAGACAGAAGTTTTAAAATTGCTTCTATTACTTCGTGTTCTAATGTAACCGGAATTAGAACTCCGTATCACGAAGTTGCTAAAATAATGCATCAAAATAATGGTGTTTGTTTTGTTGATTTTGCTTGTTCAGGACCTTATGTGGATATCGACATGCATCCTTCAGATTCAGAAAGTTATTTAGATGCGATTTTCTTTTCACCACATAAGTTTTTAGGCGGACCAGGAACTTCGGGGGTTTTGGTTTTTAATAAAAATTTATATAAAAACAATGTCCCTGATTGCCCGGGAGGTGGTACAGTGAGTTGGACCAATCCTTGGGGAGAACACAAATACATTGACAATATTGAAGACAGAGAAGATGGTGGTACCCCTGGATTTTTGCAAGTAATTAAAACAGCATTAGCGATTCAGTTAAAAGAGCAAATGGGCGTATCAAACATTTTAAAAAGAGAACATGAAATTGTTGAATTTGTTTTTGAAGCATTAGGTTCAATTGATAACATTAAAATATTAGCCAAAGAACACCAAGACAGGCTAGGGGTTATATCTTTTTATATAGATGATTTACATTTTAATTTAGGGGTAAAATTACTGAATGATAAATTCGGAATTCAAACGCGAGGCGGTTGTAGTTGTGCCGGAACGTATGGTCATTTTTTATTACATGTAGATCAAGAAACATCTAATGATTTGGTATGTCAAATAGCATCAGGTGATTTAATAAAAAAACCAGGATGGATTAGAATGTCAATTCACCCAACTACTACATCTGAAGAAATTAAATACGTTTGTGAAAGTATAAAAGCTTTGGCTTTACATCATGAAGAATGGAGTAAAGATTATGTTTATAATGGAAAGTCGAATGAGTTTCATCACGAAAAAGCGTTGCATGAGGAAGCTGCGATGGTGAAGAGTTGGTTTAGGGTTTAATTTCAGTGTTCTTTATTCCATGTTCAACATTCAACATTTAAAACAATATAGAATATTCAACATTGAATTATGAATTTTGAATGGATTGACACTGGTTCAAAGAATTATTTCCTTTTATGCTTCCAACGTTTGTGTGTCCACAAATAAAATTCGGGTGCTTCCAAGATTTGTTGTTCTACTTTTTGCATGAAAATTTCTGAAATTTTATAATCTGGAAAAGATTTTACATCATCAGAAAGTAATTCAAAACTTGCTTCATAATAACCACGTTTTACTTTTTTTACCTTTAAGTAAATCATATTCATGTCGTACTTTTTAGCCAGTACTTCGGCACCAATATGAATTGGCGTTTCGATTCCCATAAAAGTATACCAATACATGTTTTCTGCTTTTCTGGGCGATTGATCACTTGCAAAACCATAAACCCCCAAAATTCCAGCATGATTATTATTCTCTATGGTTAATCCAGTTTCTTTTGTAGTAATAAGGAATGCTTTAAATTTAGAACGAATGTTTTTTACCAATTTATCAAAATAAGGATTAGCCAGTTTTTTATAAATGGCATATCCTTTAAAATTAATCTTATAGTTCATTGAAATTACCCATTCGTAAGTGGCGTAATGTCCAATTAGAAATGCGATACTTTTGCCTTTTTTTTCTAGATCCAAATACACTTCAAGATTTGTATACTGAAATCGTTTTTCCATTTCTTTTTGGGAGATGCTCATGGTTTTGATCATTTCCAGAAACATATCACACATATGATGGTAGAACTTTTTTTCAATTATAAAGCGTTCCTTGTCGTTTAGATGAGGTAATGCTTTGGCTAAATTAGTCCGTACTGTTTTTTTACGGTACTTTAAAATGTAATATACTAAACCATAAATGCAATCAGATAAAAGATATAATAACCGAAAAGGAAGAATAGAAATAATCCATAAGATTGGATAAAGTAAAATATAAATAAGGTATTGCATTCTTAATTTTTATGCAAATATACATTTTAAATAAATTTATATAAATAGGAATAACAAAACCTAACTAAGTATTCTTATTTTTGTTGCAAATAGTTAATATGGAATGGAATATTTTTCTGATTGCAATTATTGCCATCAATGTTTTAATTAGTTTAAAAGGATTTGAAGATCAATTTTTTTTTAGAAAATATGAATTTCATATTGGAAGTATTCGATCTGGTGAACAAATTAGAATGATTTCTTCTGGATTTCTTCATGTTGATATTTCCCATTTGGCTTTTAATATGTTGACATTGTATTTCTTTGCTCCAGTTGTTTTTGGAAATTTAGGAAATTTTTCTTTTTTACTTATTTATTTAGCTAGCTTACTTTTTGGAAGTTTACTCACCATCTTTTTTCATAAAAACGATTACAGTTACAGAGCTGTTGGTGCATCGGGAGCAGTAACCGGAATTTTATATTCGGCTATTTTATTAAATCCACAAATGGATATTTATATATTTTTTATTCCGATACCGATTCCGGCTTATATTTTCGGAATAGGATATTTATTATATTCTATATACGGAATGAAAGCCAAGAACGACAATATTGGTCATACTGCCCATTTTGGAGGCGCTATTGGGGGTTATGTTTTAACCTTAATAAAATTGCCAGAATTAATAATTGACAATACTTTTATGGTACTATTATTAGCAATTCCAATATTGATTTTGTTTTTTATGGCAAAACAAGGAAAGCTTTAATTGGCATAACATTTGGATAGAAGCGGTGTCTTAAAAAAATAAATTAAAATTTAATAAAATGAAAAAAGTAACATTAATTCTAGCCTTATTTCTAGTAACACTAGCAAACGCACAAGAACAAAAACAACCACCTCAGATTAATGTTACTGGCGATGGTAAAATAAAAATCACACCTGATAAAGTTAGGGTAAATTTTGGAGTTCAAAACTTTGGATCATCTGCAACTGAAGTAAAAAAACTAAATGATGAAACTGTTGATAAAGTATTGAAGTTTATTAAGAAGTTTGAAATTCCGGCATCCGATTATCAAACTACTAGTGTGAGTTTAAATAAAAATTACGATTACGATAAAAAGAAATACAATTTTCAAGCATCACAGTCGATTACTATTATTTTAAAAGACATTACAAAATACGATAGTTTGATGATGGGATTGATGGATAGTTGGGTAAATAACATAAGTGATGTGGAATTCCTATCTTCTAAAATTGAAGAATACAAATCAGCTGCAAGAAAAGATGCCATGAAAGATGCCAAACACAAAGCAGAAGATTACGTTTCAGTACTTGGACAAAAAGTGGGTAAAGCGAATCTAATAACAGATAACACAAATGTATTTTATCCACAACCGATATACAATAAAATGAACGAAATGGCTATGGATGGGGGCGGAAATCAACGTCAGGAAACACTTGCTGTTGGTGAGATTGAAGTGAGAGCCAATGTAACGGTGAGTTTTGTATTGGAGTAGAACGTTAGGATTTATAAACCATCAAAAAACCAAAAAACGCCATGTAATTCTTGGCGTTTTTTTATTTATCAGAATTTGTTCATCCGAAGATTCATAATGTAAATAATCAAGAAAACGCAATATTGAGTTAATAGTCACTCTATTTTTAAGAATAAGAGTATAGAAGGAGTTATTTTATATCCATTTCCTTACCAGCGGCAAAATAATCAGTTTGGTACATTCTCCTCAAGTAATTCCTCCAAATTGTTATTTAATTCCATAATGTCATGAAAAAACAAATTTTTAAACGCTCGGTATTTGATTTCTTTTTGACGGTTATAGACTACCAGATCTTTTTGAAAGGCAGTGTTTGCTTCCTCTAAATGACTTTGTAATCCGTTGAATTCATTTTCACTTTGCCTATAGATTTCAGTTAAAGAATCTTTTTTCTTTATATTATCTGAAGCGTTGATTTTGTTTAACAATGATTTCA
>CALPIE020000052.1 GCA_943323545.2 Bifidobacterium breve
ACCTATCAAATTTTTCTTTATCGTCAAAGCCACCACCTGCTGTAATGTCACCAAACCAGAAGTTCTTTTTACCCGATTTAAGTTTGATGTTCATTGCAATATTATCTTGGTTATTTTCTACTCCTTTTAATATTGAATTTTCATTATAATTTCGAAGTACTTGCACTTTATCAATAGCATCGGCTGGAATATTTTTAACACCTAATTTAGTGTCGCCATCAAAAAAGTCTTTCCCTTCCACCATCAATTTGGTTACTTTTTTACCCTCTACTTCTACTTCTCCATCAGCATTTACTTCTACTCCTGGTAATTTCTTTAATATATCTTCCAGCTTTCGTTCTGTTCCTGATTTAAAAGAATCGGCATTATAAACTATAGTATCTCCTTTTATTGATACCGGCATTTCACGAACAATTTCGACTTGTTCGAGCATGGTTCCTTCTTCTAAAGAAATGATTTTAAATATGTTTTCGGAAGTAGTATTGATAGTTAATTCTTGTGCTTTATATCCAATATAACTAACTTTAATGGTATAGGTAACATTTGGCTTTAACGCCATTTGAAATCTTCCTTTTTCGTTTGTAATACTGAAAGCATCAACCGCTTTGGTAGCTTGATTAACCGCCATAATATTGGCCATTTCAAGACCAACAGCTTTAGTGTCGGTAATACTACCTTCAAATTTTATGGATTGTGAAAAGGAAAAAAAAGAAATTAATGTAAATGTGGCAAATAGAAATCTTTTCATGAATAAATTTTGATTAAAGGAAAAATTTTAATGGAATCTCTAAAAATATTAACCTCCAATTCGCATTTGCATTCCGCCTCTTCCTCTACCTTGATTCATATCTCTCATTTCCTCCATTTTTTTGATAACGATTTCATCGTATTCTTTTTGAGAAACCACTTTCCCATTATTTGGTTGTTTAATTTCAGCTTTTTCTTTTATATTCATTACCACTTTAGAACATAAAATAGTTGTTTTACCATCATTCACTTCTAGGATCAATCCTGGCAAACCCCAATAGGCTTCTGGACCTTGATTTACAGGTATTTCTGGTGTATACCATGCCGTAATTGTAATTTCTTTAGGCAAATCAATATCGTCCATAAAATTTGTTTTCTTTTCTTTCACTTCTTCTTTTACAACCTCACTTTTATCACCTTCTTTTTTTTCTTCTTCTTTTTTAGGTCTGAAATTTCTAAAATCGGTTTTACTAGCCGGAATTACAGTAGTAGCTTTATAACATGTATAACCCCCTATAACTCGTGATTCGGTTTCCATTTTCCATTTATATGTTGTTAAAGTATCTTTTACTAAAAACTCTTTTCCCATAAACTCTTTATCAACAGAATATGCTTTTTCTTTTACATTTTTGTAATAGGTTCCGCCTCCACCCATAAATGATGACATCATACGCATTCCTCCACCAGATTGTCCTGGAGCATCTAATTTTTCTTCTTCTTTATATATTGATGATGATTTATCGAAATTTAAAACGAATGTTTTTTCAAACATCTTTTTCATTCTTTCTTCAATCATTTTTTGCATATCGGGCGTCATTTCTTTATTGCCTGCCATTCTTGATTTAAAATCGGATGTGCTTGTTTTAGATTCGTAAACGGCCATTCCTTGGAAATCTTTTTGAGCATTTGATATACTAAATACCAATAAAAGCGAAAAAGTAAAAGCTAATTTCTTCATGATTTTCTTTTTTTAAAAATAATTCGACAAATATGACGAAAACAATTAATAATTGTTACCAAAGATTTGTTAAATAAAAATATTGAAAATATTTAAATTGTGATTTATATTTTATTTAGACTTCATAAAATAATTTTTCTTGCATTTTGTATTTGTCTATTTATATTTTTTAATTCATTTTTTTTTACAATAAATAGGATAAAATATTAATTTAGCGCTATATGAAAAAATACCTTTTTACTAGTTTACTATTTTATGGAATGATAATGTTTGGTCAAATACAAACATTAAATCCTAAATTTGTAAATTCTATACTTTTTGAAGCAGATGATTTTATTGGTTTTGATAATATTGGAAATTACTATTATATAAAAAACAATGTGCTATTTAAGAAAACAGAATCAACAATTTTACAATACCAAAACGTTTCATTAGGTAAAATAAAAAAAGTAGATATTATTAATCCGCTTAAAATAGTATTGTTTTATGAAGATTTTAATTCTGTAGTTTTTCTCGACAATTTAATGAATGAAATTCAAAAAATTAATTTTTCTAAAAATGAAATGCCAATTATTGCATCTGCAATAGGAATGTCGGGACAGAACCAATTGTGGTTATACAATTCATTAAATCAACAAATAGGACTATATGATATTACTACAAATAAAATAAAAAATTTAGGAGTTCCTATAAAAGAAAGTGTTTTGTACTATCAAACCGATTTTAATACTTTTAATTGGATAGACATACAAAACCAATGGTTTTCTTGTTCTATTTTTGGTAGAGTAGTAAATAATGGCCCCATAACTTTTCAAAATCAAGTACAACTTTTAGATAGTAACCAATTAATATATTTAAATGAAAATGTTTTATTTTTAAATGATAGAAACGCGGCTACAAATTATAAAATAGAAATTGTTGAGAAATCCTTTGTAAAATTTTATTTTAAAGACCAAATTTTATCTATTTTTACCACCCAAGGAATTACAAATTATAAAATTATATTACCATAATGCATATAGCAGTAGCAGGGAACATTGGCGCAGGTAAAACTACTTTGACACGATTTTTGGCAAAACATTACAAGTGGGAACCTCATTTTGAAGATGTTGTAGACAATCCTTATTTAGATGATTTTTACCATCAGATGGAACGTTGGTCTTTTAATTTACAGATTTATTTCTTAAACAGTAGGTTTCGACAAGTATTACAAATTCGTCAAAGTGGAAAAAAAATAATCCAAGACCGTACTATTTATGAAGATGCACATATTTTTGCCCCTAATCTTCATGCTATGGGATTAATGACCAATAGGGACTTTCAAAATTATTCTTCTTTATTTGAATTAATGGAGAGTTTGGTTGCCCCTCCCGATGTATTAATTTATTTAAGAAGTTCCATTCCAAACTTGGTAAAACAAATACATAAACGTGGTCGCGATTATGAAAACTCCATTTCTATAGATTATTTAAGCCGATTAAATGAACGTTATGAAGCATGGATTCATACTTATAACAAAGGAAAACTTTTAATAATTGATGTAGATAATTTTGATTTTGTAAACAATCCCGAAGATTTGGGAATCATCATCAATCGCATTGATGCTGAAATAAACGGCCTTTTTTAAATAAAATTAGTGAGATTATAAAAAAAATATTAATTTAGTCCACTTAATACAAATTTTTCTCTAACTAAAAAATCTAATCTAAAATTAAATACATGAAAAACATTACTATTTTGTATAGCAAAAAGTTATTCTTTTTTTGCTTATTTATGATTTCTTTCTCAGGAATTGCTCAAAACTTTACAGTTAGTCTAGCCAATGGTGCTGCACCAACAGCATCTACTTTTGAAGTAGATATTGTATTAACTGTTAATGCCCCAGTAGCTGGAATTCGATTGGCGTCTGTGAGTACAGGTGTAAATTATGATCCAACTATATTAAATGGCGGAACACCTTGTACAACTGCAGGCTGTGGTTCATGGGCTTATATTCCGGGTACAAAAAGCCCTGCTATTGCAGCTTTAATTGCAACCAATAACACCAATAGAGCTACTCCGGTTGGGCACTTAAGAACGGTAGGTACTAATTTGGCTGCGTCTTCGTCTATCGATATTCCTCCAGGCGTTTACACTATTGGTAGATATCGTTTTACCAATACAGTTGCTTTTACACCAGGCAGTAATGCTAATTTATGGTTACAACCTACTAATACCAATCCAACAGGATCTACAAATACTATTGTGAGTTTTTATCCTTTTGGAGCAGTTACACCTTTATCAGCATACACAACCACTTTACCTGCTGCGGGTGCAGGACTTACTTTATCGCATACTGCATCTTCTACTTTTTCAATACCTTTGGGGGCCATTTGCTCAACTTCTGGTACATTTACAGAAACACCTGTAACTTGTTTTGGTGATTCAAATGGGACTGCAACTATTACAATGAGTCCAATTCCAACAAGTTTAAATGCAACTTATGTTTTAGATGGTGGATCTCCAACTTCTGTAACGCTATCAGCAACAGGACAGTTTACAATTTCAGGATTAACTGCTGGTGCTCATACATTATCTGTTACCGGAAATGGTACTTGTACAACTCCGGTGTCAGTTCCTTTAACAATTGGTGGACCTTCTGCTCCTTTAACAAATACAACAACTATATCAGCTTGTGATAGTTATACTTGGGCTGTAACTGGAGCTACTTATACTGTTTCTGGACCACAAACGGGCACTACTATAAATGGTAGTGGTTGTACAGTAAATGAAACATTAAATTTAACCATTAATCCTTCACCTGTAACTACGGCATATTCTATTTGTCAAGGAGGTACAGTTGTTGGCGGATTAGTTTCTACTCTTGGTGGAGGTGGCGGTAGTCCACTTCCTAATTATTCAGGAGATACAACAGGGGCACCAACATATAATCGAACTGTAGCAATGAATCAAGGAGGCACATGTACTGATTCTAGTGTAGGAACGGCTGTTTTATATAGAACTCACATTTTTGTAGCACCTGCTACAGGAGCTTATGTTTTTAGCATGTGCGGAAATGCAACATGGGATACATTTTTATCATTGTATCAAGGTACATTTAATCCTACAGGATTTTGTATAGGAAATACTTTAGTTGAAGCTGGTGATGATAATTGTGGATCACAATCTGAAGTTACTGTTACTCTTGTACAAGGAACATCTTATACATTGGTTGCTGCAGGGTTTGAAAATACCGATTTTGGTACATATTCAATTACGTCAACTGCACCTGTTACACCACCAAGTATAGAATGGTATACTTCATTAGCTGCCTTAACACCAATCGGAACTGGTTCGCCTTTCAACCCAGTAGGAGTTGACGGTAGTGGTATTACTGATACGAATACTGTTGCTGCAACAACATTTTATGCGCAATTCCCTGGAAGTACTTGTCGTACGCCTGCTCTATTTACTATAACTTCACTTATTCCAAATACAACAACAATAACGGCTTGTAACTCTTATACTTGGGCTGTAAACGGTACCACATATACTAGTAGTGGAACCTACAGTTCGGTAACTGGTTGTAATACAGAAACATTAAATTTAACAATCAATGCTATTGATTATGCTAATCTTCAATTTCCTGCTACATCAACTATATGTCAAGGTGGTACTTTTACTACATACGGACAAGTTTATGAGCCAGGTATTACAGAAGCTGCTGGTCAAGGTGCTGGAATAGATGTTGAATTTGGTATTAGTCCTAATGGTAGTAATACAAATCCTTCTTTATGGACTAATTGGATTCCTGCTGTATTCAATGTTCAAGTTGGTAATAATGATGAATACCAAATTACTACTGGTGCTGCATTACCGTCTGGAACCTATTATTATACTTTTAGATATAAGCTAAGTTCATGTACTACATGGCAATATGGTGGTTTCCCGAATGGTTTTTGGAATGGAACTACACAAAATAGTGGTGTCTTAACAATTAATCCTTTAACGACTAATGGAAATGTTACTACTTCTATTTGTGCAGGTAGTTCATACATTTGGCCTTTACCGAATGGCACTGGTTTAACTTATACAACTGCTCAAACAGATCTTATTAATACTGTAGGATGTAATACAGCTACATTGAATTTAACCATCACACCATTAACAACAAACGGAAGTATAACTACTTCTATATGTGATGGTAGTTCATATATTTGGCCTTTGCCAAATGGAACTGGTTTAACTTATACAACAGCTCAAACCAATCTTACCAATACTGTAGGATGTAACACAGCTACGTTGAATTTATCCATTACTCCTTTAACAACTAATGGTAGTGTAACAAGTTCAATTTGTGCAGGAAGTTCTTATATTTGGCCTTTACCAAATGGTACTGGATTAACTTATACTACTGCTCAAACAGGTCTTACTAGAACCGTAGGTTGTAATACAGCAACATTGAATTTAACCGTAACGCCTTTAACATCTAACGGAAATGTAACTACTTCAATATGTGCTGGTAGTTCTTATGTTTGGCCTTTACCAAATGGTACTGGTTTAACTTACACAACAGCTCAAAATGGTCTTACTAATATTGTAGGATGTAATACAGCAACATTGAATTTATCCATAACACCTTTAACAACTAATGGAAGTGTAACTACTTCTATATGTGCTGGTAGTTCTTATGTGTGGCCTTTACCAAATGGAACTGGGTTAACATATACTACTGCTCAAACTGCACTTACGAATGTTGTAGGTTGTAACACAGCTACTTTAAATTTAACAATAACACCTTTAACAACTAATGGCAGTGTAACTAATTCTATTTGTGCTGGTAGTTCATACGTTTGGCCTTTACCAAATGGAACAGGTTTAACTTACACAACTGCTCAAACCAATCTTACCAATACTGTAGGATGTAACACAGCTACGTTGAATTTAACAATCACTCCTTTAACAACTAATGGCAGTGTAACTAATTCTATTTGTGCTGGTAGTTCATACGTTTGGCCTTTACCAAATGGAACAGGTTTAACTTACACAACTGCTCAAACCAATCTTACTAATACTGTAGGATGTAATACAGCTACGTTAAATTTAACAATCACTCCTTTAACAACTAACGGAACTGTCACTACTTCTATTTGTGCTGGTGGTTCATATACATGGGCTGCACCTGGTACTGGATTAAGTTATACCACAGCTCAAACCAATCTTACCAATACCGTTGGATGTAATACAGCAACGTTAAATTTAACAATAACGCCTTTAACAACTAATGGAACTGTTACTACTTCAATATGTGATGGTAGTTCTTATACTTGGGCTGCACCTGGTACTGGTTTAAGTTATACTACAGCTCAAACGAATCTTACCAATACTGTAGGTTGTAACACAGCTACATTGAATTTAACTATTAATACTGCACCTACTCCAACAGGAAGTGCATTGCAATCATTTAATGTTGTCAATTTAAACAATGCAACAATTGCTTCGCTTGTAGTTAGTCCTGCTGGAGTTATTTGGTATGCATCATTGTTAGATGCTCAAAATGGTACCAATCCATTATTATCAACAACTGTTATAACAAATGGTTCTACTTATTGGGCAGTTAATGTTGTAGGCGGATGTAGAAGTACACCATTTGCAGTTGCTGTTACTGTAACATTAGGTAATGAAGAATTTGATAATTTAAACTTTAGTTTCTATCCAAACCCAACTTCATCTATATTGAATATTACTTATTCAAGAGTAATTTCTGATATCTTATTATTTAATTTATTAGGACAAGAAGTGATGGCGAAAAAAGCAAATGAAACAGAAGTTCAAATTGATTTATCTCAATTAGCAGAAGCAACTTATTTTGTAAAAGTAACTTCAGAAGGAAGAGAAAAAATCATTAAAGTGATTAAAAGAAATTAGTTTTAAAAATTAATTCATAAAGTTAAGGTTGTCAGAAATGGCAACCTTTTTTTATGATTTGAAAAGAGTAATAGTAAAACAAAAGAGGTGTTTAGATTACTATTAAAATAAAGGCGTCAACAATAATTCTATATGTTGATTTTATTTAATATCAAATAAAGAAACTACTTTAATTAGGCTTGATACTTTTCCTTTAATTGTTATTTTCTTTTTCTCATTAGGCAACAAATCAAAGTAATTGTCTTTAAAAAAAACAGTATCAGAAAAGAGATAAACATTTTTGGCTAAAACATCTGAAGTAACTTCGATTGTAAATGAATCAATTATTTTTATTTGAATATTAGGTTTTGTTAGTACTAATTCTTTTGGTTTTGAAAAAAAATAATTTGCATTTGCTTGTTTGTCATCAGAAATAAAAGTAGCAGAAAGAAATGTATTATAAAGTGAGAAAGATTCAAACTCTTTTTTTGGAATTCTAAAATGTACTTTATTTGAATTGGAAGGACAGTCACTTACCAAATGAACTTCCCATAATAAATTTCCATTAAAATCTAAAAGATTAAGGTCTGTTTTCCCGGAATAAGATTTTAAATCATCGTTTATGATATATATTAAATAATTGTCAACATCTTCTGTAATTGAAATCAACAGGTTTTCATAACTCCGTTTCGTTTGATAATGAAATGCTTTCCAATTGCCATAATAATCTATTGAACTCCACGATGTAACTGGCCAACAATCGTTAAGTTGCCAATACAAAGTTCCCATACAATTGGGTTTAGATCTTCTATGTGATTCTATTGCGGTTTTCATACCATCTGCTTGAAGCAATTGGGAAACATATCTATAATCTTTAAAAGATGAAGGCACTTTATAATCGCGCTCCATATAGGTTTGAATCGTTTGATAACCTGTTGGATGTTTTTGGTGATTTTTTATTGATTCAGAATTCAGATTTAAATCTTCATCATTTACAACTGATTTAAAAGTTTCTAAACTAGGCATTCCTTGAAAACCGTATTCACTCATGAAACGCCCGATCTTTTTCTTATATATTTCAAAAGGTTCCATTCCCCACCAAACACCCCAATAATGCGAATCACCTTGTGTTAAACTTTCCTTTTTTCCCCACCCAATAGATGGTGATGATGGCCAATAACGATTTTCAGTTGGTGATAGTAAACTGTCTAACGTATTCGGAATTAATTCATGGAATAACTTTCCATAATCTTTCCAAATATCAGTCTCTTGATCTTTAGTATAATTATATTGTTTTTGCCAACCCCAATTGTGCCAACCCTCATCGCTTTCGTTATTCCCACACCACAAAGCAATACAAGGATGATTTTGAAGACGAGAAACATTGTCAATAATTTCTTGTTTTACATTTTCTAAAAAAGAAATATCACCAGGATACATAGCACAGGCAAACATGAAATCTTGCCAAACTAAAATTCCGTTTTTATCACATTCATCATAAAAAGCGTCGGAAGCATAAACACCACCACCCCAAACTCGAAGCATATTCATGTTCGCTACAACAGCATTTTTTACAATGCTTTTATAAACCGAATCATTTGCTTTTGGTAAGAAACTATCGGGCGGAATATAATTTGCTCCTTTCATAAAAACCGGAACACCGTTTAATTTGAAATAAAAACTTGTACCAATAGCATCTTTTTCTTGAATTAATTCAATCGTTCGCAAGCCAATATCGAGTTTGCGCTGATCAATTGTTGTGTAATTTTGAAATAGATTAATTTCAAACGAATACAAAAAGGCATCTCCTAATCCGTTTGTCCACCAAAGTTTTGGCTTGTTGATTTGATATGGAAAAGTAATTTTATTTTCTCCTTTATGTAATGAAACAGTTTCTATTTTATCATTTATTTTTAATTGGAACTTTCCGTTTACTGTACTTTTTATTGATACCATAAATTCCAATTCGGCAATAGCATCAGTTATTTTTATCTGGTTGTATTTTACGTTAGTAATAGTAGCGGAATTCCAAAAACACAAATGAATATCTTTCCAAACTCCAGCAGTAACAAATCGCGGTCCCCAATCCCAACCAAATTGATATTGTGCTTTTCTAGTAAATATCTTTTCATCTCCAGGTAAGACATAGGGTAATTTTTTAGCCGTTTCTTTTCCTTTTATTACTGCTGAAGAAAAAACAATTCGCAACGAATTTTGCCCCAATTTCAATTTGCTTTTTACATCCACTTTCCATGTTCGAAACATATTATCTGCATCCAAAATTTTATTTCCATTCAGAAAAACTTCGGCATAGGTATCTAATCCATCGAATTGTAAAATGATGTTTTGATTTGATTTCTCTTTTTTGGATATGGAAAAAGTAGTTTCATATTCCCAATCCTCATTTTCAATCCATTGTAATTGTTTTTCATTGGTTCCGAAAAACGGATCTGGAATAATTTTATTTGCTAATAAATCGGTATGAACTGTTCCTGGGACTTTTGCAGAAAGCCAATTGGAATCGGTCTTTTTTTTGAAAGTCCATTTTTCTGAACTAAAATTACGATTGAAATTTTGAGCCAATACCATTATTGGTAATAATAGAAACGGAATAAATTTCAGTAACCTAATTTTCATTTTAAATTGGATTTTAAAGCAATAATTTCTGTTGCATTTGCAGTTTGATTTGTATCAGTTATAGCAGATGAATGATACCAACTTGCCTTAGTTTTTTGTTGTATTACATTAATGTTTGAAGAGCGCAAACCTCCTCCAGGCATGATTGTTATTCGATTATTTGCTCTTGAAACTAATTCAGACAATCTATCTATTCCCTCAACTACATTTTTGGCTTGACCTGAAGTTAATATGGTATGAAAACCACAGTCGATTATTTCTTCTAAAGATTGAAAAGCATCGGTAACTTCATCAAAAGCACGATGAAAAGTACAAGGTAAAGGAGCTGCTAACTTTACTAAATCCGAATTTTGCAATATATTGATTGTAGCATTTTCGTTTAGAATTCCGAAAACAAATCCGTCAATTTTTAGTTTTTTTAACTCCTGAATTTCGGATTTCATTTGGTTAAACTCTTCATTAGAATAAACAAAATTTCCGCCACGAGGTCGAATCATTACAAATAGATCCATTTTTAAGGCGGCTCTTGCTTTGCTTGTAGTTTCGATATTTGGTGTTGTTCCTCCGACTTCAAATCCGTCGCAAAGTTCTATTCTGTTGACATCATTATCTTGGGCAATGAGTGCTGAATTTAAATTAAAACAAGCAATTTCGAGTTGTGCCATTATTTTAAAAAGTAATCGGAATCAATTAATTTATTTCCCGAATTATCATTTACAGCATAATTGAATCCGCCTTGAATGCAATATGCACCATATTCCCCTTTTTTGTTCAAAGCGATAAATCCGACTTGAATATCTTTTAGATTTTTGTTTCTATTTTTGGTCAGTTTTACAATTCGAGCAACAGCTTCTTCACACGCTTTTTGAGGTGATTTTCCATGACGCATGAGTTCTACAACCAAATGACTTCCAGCAATTCTAATTACTTCTTCTCCGTGACCAGTTGCAGTTGCTGCACCTATTTCGTTATCGACATATAATCCAGCGCCGATAATTGGCGAATCGCCAACACGACCGTGCATTTTATAAGCCATTCCGCTTGTTGTACATGCACCAGAAAGATTTCCGAAACTATCTAATGCAATCATACCAATTGTATCGTGATTTTCGATATTGGCAATCGGTTTGTACTGACTCTTTTTAAGCCACTCTTTCCATTCTTTTTCGGAAGCTTCAACTAATAAATTTTCTTTAACAAATCCTTGTGATAAGGCAAATTGCAGAGCACCATCACCAACCAACATAACGTGAGGTGTTTTTTCCATTACAGCGCGCGCAACAGAAATTGGATGTTTAATGTATTCTAAACACGCCACCGAACCAATATTAGCAAACTCATCCATAATACAAGAATCGAGTGTGACTCGACCATCTCTATCAGGTCTTCCACCATAACCTACACTTCTTTCATTGGGATCGCCTTCAGGAATTTTAACACCGGCTTCAACAGCATCGAGTGCTCTTCCGTTATTTTTTAAGACTTCCCACGCCGCTCCATTGGCTTGTACACCAAAATTCCATGTGGAAATTACAATAGGCTTATTTACTTTTTTGGGTGCAATTGCTACTTCATCCTCCTTTCCTTTAAAGGAATTCAAAGCCAAAGCAACAGCTCCTACTGCAGCCGTTTTAATAAAATTTCTACGATTTGCCATATTTATTCTACCATAATTTCATCAACAAACAACCACGCTTTTGATCCTGCTCCTGGTAATCCCTCTTGAATCTTGTCAATTTTTTGAGCGATAATTTTTACAAATTTTGCGTTTTCTAATGGAAAAACCATTTCGACAATTCCTTTTTTAGCTATAATATCTGCATTTAAAATTAAAGCAATACTTTTAAAATTAACGCCATCATTCGATACAAATACTTCTATACTTTTCGGGTAATGAATCCAACTCCCATCATTGTATAATACATCTATAGTAACTTTAGAAATCGATTTTTGAGTTCCTAAATCAATCGTAGCATTTAAATCATTTCCTAAAAAACCAAGCCAATCACGACTGTATTTTTGCATATCGCCACGAACACCATCTACCAAAGTAAATTTACCTCCAATGGCATAACTTTGATGTGGTTCAGTAACTAAAGTAATTGTTTTTCCGGTAGATTGTGTTATAAAAAACGCTTGTTCGGTAATTGCGCTTTTCAATAAACCATCGTCGAAATATCCTGCTTTTAAAGTAGCACTTTCTGTAATTGAAATCGGATTTACATATTCATTCGATGTTGCAAAAGGTAAATCTCCATTGGTAGTGTAGTGAATTCCTTTTGTTCCATAAGCCGATTTTAAATTTAACTCTATTCCGTTTCCATTTTTAGACGGACTCACATTGGCCGTAATTTGAAAAATTGATTTACTATAATTAACCTGCATTTGATCTAACAAATCAAAATGTTTAATCAAACGGGATTGAAAATTTGGATATTCTTCTGGTTTTGAAGTCCCCCATACTACTTCTGCTAATGCAGCCATTCGAGGCATTGCCATATACGCTACTTCTTGTGGAGTATTTATGTATTCGGTCCAAACATTTCCCTGGGCCCCTAAAATATGTTTTCCTTCTTCGGGTGTTAATTCTGTGGGAATCGGATTAAACGAATACACTTTTTCTACCGTAGTATAACCTCCTATTGCTATAGGTTCGTTTTTTGGATCACCTTGGTAATGATCAAAATAGCAATGTGAACCTGGACTCATAATTACGTCATGGTTTTCTTTTGCAGCAGCAATCCCTCCTTCTGTGCCGCGCCAACTCATTACTGTTGCATTTGGAGCAAGTCCACCTTCTAAGATTTCATCCCAACCAATTAATTTTTTCCCATTTGCATTAAGAAAATAATCTATTCTTTGTATAAAATAGCTTTGTAATTCTGTTTCATCTTGCAAACCTTCACGTTTCATTAAATCTTGACAATTTTTACAAGTTTTCCATCGCACTTTACTGCATTCATCACCTCCTATATGGATATACTTTGATGGAAACAATGTAATTACTTCATCTAAAATTTCTTCTAAAAATTGAAAAGTTTCTTCTTTCGGACAAAAAACATCATCAAAACTACCCCATTGTGTTCCTACTTTAAACGGCCCTCCTGTGCAGGAATATTGGGGATATGCAGACAATGCAGCTAATGAATGCCCTGGCATTTCAATTTCAGGAATAACGGTTACATGTCGTTTTTGTGCGTAGGCAACAACATCTTTAATTTCGTCTTGCGTATAAAACCCTTTATATATTTTGTCGTCAAATCGATGTTCGCTAAAATGACCTATCATCGATTTGTATCGGATGGAACCAAGTTGCGTAAGTAATGGATATTTCAAAATTTCGATACGCCAACCTTGGTCATCTGTTAAGTGCCAATGAAAAGTATTCATTTTATACATGGCCAAGTAATCGATGTATTTTTTTACAAAATCTACCGAAAAAAAATGTCGACTAACATCGAGATGCATTCCACGCCATGAAAATTTTGGTTCATCTTTAATAGTTACGCAAGGAATTTTAATTTCTTGATTTCTGTCTAAAGGTAGTAATTGCATTAAAGTTTGAAAAGCATAAAAAACACCAGCATTGCCTATAGATTTAATTAAGATTTGATTTGGATTTACAACTAATTCATATTTTTCAGAAA
>CALPIE020000053.1 GCA_943323545.2 Bifidobacterium breve
ATATTAAAATACCGATGCAAAACCAAATGGGTAATCCAACACATATGCATTTTAAATACTTAATAAACCGTACTTTATTGGTGAAAAAACTAATAAAATTACCTCGACTAATATTTTTATCAGCTTTGACATTTTTATAAATACCACTTTCGGCAACACTAACACGTAAAACTAATAGTATTAATCCCAATCCACCACCAATAAAATAGGCAGTTGTCCAATTTCCTGCAAGTTCTACCGTAATTTGAGCAACGACGGCTCCCAATATTCCAAATCCAGCTACAAGGGAAGTTCCAATAGCGCGAAGTTCTTTAGGCAAACTTTCAGAAACCAATGTAATTCCGGCACCGAGTTCTCCTGCTAATCCAATTCCGGCAATAAAACGTAATGCAGCATAAATAGTAACTTTATCAGTAAAATGCATTTGGGGCAAAAATCCACAGGCAATATTAGCTAACGAATACACTAAAATAGAACCAAACAATACAGACAATCTTCCTTTTTTATCGCCTAAAATTCCCCAAAGTATGCCACCTAAAAGCAAACCAATCATTTGAGAATTTAGAATAAAAGTCCCAGCTGTATCAACATCTAAACCTAATGTTTTCAAACTTGGAACACGAACAATTCCGAATAACAATAAATCATAAATATCTACAAAATAGCCAAGTGCTGCTACAATAACCGGAAATCCTAATAGGTATTTTAATTTTTCAGAAGTAGTAAATTGTTTCATTTTGCATTATTATGATGGTTAAAAATAGCAAATTTTTGTTATAAAAAAACCTGTCACTTTACTAAAAGGTGACAGGAATTATTATTTATAGTATTAATTTAAGTTTAATTCATTTGTATTCTGATAGGTAAAGTGTATTGTGTTCTAACATATTCACCATCTTTTATGCCTGGTTTCCATTTTGTTTTTAAAGATTTCAAAACTCTAATGGCTTCTTTGTCTAAACCATATCCAGGGTTTCGTAATACTTTGATGTCGGTCATACTTCCATCTTTTTCGATAACAAATGAAACAAAAACACTTACTGATTCAACATCATCAAGATTTGGTTTTTCAAAATTATTTCCTACATATTCATAGAATTTTTTCATTCCACCTGGAAATTCTGGTTGTTTGTCAAGTAAAGCTGCAAGTTCTATAGTATTTTTTAGTTTGGTTTCAATACCGTTTCCAGTTCCATTACCATCACCAATTCCAGTTCCTGAGCCAAAAGTTGTTGCAGTTCCAGTTCCGTTGTATGAATCTGTCTCAGCATTTTCGGTATTTGATTTTGTTTCCTCGTTTGTTTTCACATCAGCAAAATTCTCGTCTTTTTTTGCTACAACAAGGTTGTTTAAATCTTCTTTTTTGATTTCATCTTTAATCTTTGGGTTTTTATTTTCTTTTTTTTCTTTTTCATTATGAGGTGGATATTTTCCGCCATCCAATTTAATTATAGGTCCATATTCTCCAAAATCGTTTTTTAATTTATCTGTTGATTTAGAGAAAGAACTTAAAGTGAAAACAATTCCAAAAAGAAAAATTATTCCGAAAAAGAGAGCGAAAAAAGTAGTTTTAGAACTTTCTTGTCGCAATTGATAAGCGCCATAAGATTTGTTTTTGCCTTCAAAAACAAGATCAATCCATTTTTTTTCAAAGATACTTACGTTTGACATGATATATAGTTTTTATAGTTAAGTATCGATGTTACATATGCGAAGTATTTTTTTATTTAAAACGTTGATAGTGTTTTAAATATTGTGTTGATTTGGTATAAAAGAGAATAGAAAAAAGGACAAAGTGGATAGAAAAATAGAACAATGACAGAACTATCTTTTACTTTGGATGATCTCGGCCAATAATTTTTTGGCACGCAAAAGTTTGATTTTTACATTACTTAAAGGCTCTCCCAGTTGTTCTGCGATTTCTTGATAACTCATTTCTTGAAAATAACGCAATTGAATAACTTCTTGATAATGAGGTTTTAATTCTTTGATGAATTGTAGTAATTGAGATAAATTTTGTTCGATAATTAATTCGTCCTCTGCTGAAGGTGAACTATCTGCAATGTTATACGCTTGTTGGTCTTCTTCATCGGTAATATCGACAAATAAAGTTGATTTTTTTTTGCGTAACATATCAATATGCACATTTTTAGCAATTGCAATTAACCAAGTGTTGAATTGAAATTCCGGATTGTATGTCGCAATTTTATCAAAAGCTTTCGAAAATGTTTCAATAGTAATATCTTCAGAATCGGTTTCATTTTCGGTGCGTTTTAGCATAAATCCATACACCTCATTCCAATAATGGTCAAGCAAATAAGTGAAAGCCACTTGGTCGCCATTTTTCGCCTTATTGATTTGTTGAATTATTTCCAATGTACTGGTTTTGAAAATGTGTTGGTAATAAAAATGTTAAGTTGTGTAAATATAAGTGCTATTTCAATAAATGGAAACCAATACATCACATCTTTTTCTTTTAATTTTCCTGCTGCAAATCCCATAGAAATCCATGCAAAAAGATATCGAAAACCAATTAAGCTAACTACTACAATCCATTGGTATAAAAATAACAATAAGATTATTGGAAGTATATAAAACAGCAATTGCGTTCCATAAAATAAAGCCAATTGACTTCTGTCAAATGATTTGTAATGCTTTGCAGTTGCAACGTGTCTTCTTTTCTGTGCGAACCAATCTTTAAATGTGGTTTTTGGTTTGGAATAGGTAAAACTAGTTGGAGAAAAACAAACAGTTGTATTCTTTGCGGTTGCAGCTTGATTAATAAATAAATCATCATCGCCTGAACGTATTTTCATATGTTCAATAAATCCATTAGTTTTAAAAAATTCTTCTCTTTTGTATGCTAAATTACGGCCGACACCCATATACGGATGCCCTAATTTTGTCCATCCAAAATATTGAGTAGCGGTCAGTAAAGTTTCATATCGGATGATCTTATTTAAGAAGGAATTCTTTATTTTATCATATGCACCATAACCTAAAACAATTGTTTTTTGCTGTGTGAATTGGGAACTCATCTCTTTAATCCATTCGTTTGAAGTTGGATAACAATCGGCATCGGTAAATAAAAGATATTCATTTTTAGCCGCTTTTATTCCGAGTGTTAATGCGAATTTTTTGTTTCCCCAAAAAGCTTCATTGTTTACAACTTTCACTAATTTAATATTGGGATATTGTTTTTCAAATGCTTCAAAAACTTCTAAAGTTTCATCACTAGAAGCATCGTCAATTAGAACAATCTCAAAATCGGGATAGTTTTGATCTATTAAAAGCGGAATGAATTTTTTAACATTTTCTTCTTCGTTTTTGGCACATACTATAACGGAAATCGGAATTCTTTTTTTATTGCTAGCATGAGGTTTAGCAAATGAAAACTTCCCGAAAAACAACACATAATACAAAAATTGAATGAAGACAACAGCTATAAAAACACAAAAAATGATTGGTAACATAAAACAATTTTATCTTTAAATCCCGACGTTTCGGGAGCAGGCAAAAGTACAAAATCAATTTTAGATTTTAAGTGTTTAGATTTATGATTTTTGTTAAGATGTTACATGGGACATTTTTTCATTTCATTAGCAATAGCAATTGATTGGTTTTCATTGGTTTTTTCTAATTCAGAAATAATATTTTGATAGTTTTTAGCATCTCTATTTTGAGATAATTTTTTAGTTGCTTCAATCGAAGTTATCGTAATTTTAAAACCAGTTATTCCTCTTGCTTCTCGCATTGTTTTTTCCGATAAATCCTCAACACGAATTGGATTTTCAGAATTCGATTCATATTTATCGACTAAGTTTTTTAAGGAAGCAACCGATTCATCATAGCTTAATAAGGTCACTTTCCCGTAAACATGAACCGCTATGTAATTCCAAGTAGGTACATTTTCATGATCGTACCAAGAGGATGAAATATACGAATGAGGTCCAGTAAAAATAGCTAAAACGTCATCATTTGTTTTGAAACTTTCGCCCTGTGGATTTAGTTTTGAAACGTGACCAATAAGTTGTAATTGATTCTTTTCATTTATTTCCAAAACCAAAGGAATATGTGTTGCCCATAATTTGTTATTGGTTTGATTTACTAAAATAGCAAAACCATTTTCATGAATGAAATTCTGAATTTCTTCTTTGTTTTCGTTTTTATAAATTTCAGGAATGTACATAAAAAATTCAGTTTTAGGGTTTTTTAATTTAGGATTTTGAAAAAATGGGGTTAAATAACATTCACTTCTGCTTCTATTGCAATTCCGAATTCTTTTAAAACGGTTGCTTGAATATCCTTAGAAACATTTAATATTTCTTGTCCAGTTGCATTTCCGTAATTGACTAAAACCAAGGCTTGGTTTTTATGAATTCCGGCATCACCAAATCGTTTTCCCTTATAACCAGCTTTTTCAATTAACCAACCTGCCGGAACTTTAACTTCATTTTCTGAAATAATATAATGTGGCATTTCTGGATTTAATAGTTGAATTTTTTCAAAATCTGATTTCAAAATAATTGGATTTTTGAAAAAACTTCCACTGTTTCCAAGTTCCTTTGGATCGGGCAATTTGCTTTGGCGAATAGCAATTACAGCATTACTTATGTCTCTTAAAGAAGGTGTTATAACATTTTTACTTTCCAACTCTTTTGTGATATCTCCGTAGGAAATATTTATTTTATGATTGTGTCTCGTTAATTTAAAAACCACCGATGTAATAATAAATTGATCTTTGATTCCATGTTTAAAGATGCTTTCTCTGTAACCAAAATGACAATCCTCTTTAGTAAAGGTTTTTAGTTCTTGAGTTTTGATATGCATCGCTTCACAAGAAACAAAAGTGTCTTTAATTTCAGTTCCATATGCACCAATATTTTGAACTGGAGTGGTACCTACATTTCCTGGAATAAGTGACATATTTTCTAATCCGCCAAAATTTTGATCAATCGTCCACAGTACAAATTCGTGCCAATTTTCACCAGCCATACTTTTCACCCAAACAAAATCGTCATTTTCTTTGAGAATCGTTTTTCCTTTTAAATCAATATGAATTACTAAGGCATTAATATCTTGTGTTAGTAGCATGTTACTTCCGCCACCGAGAATAAATTTTGAATCGATTGGATGATTTTGTAGTATCGTTTTTAACTCATTTATTGTTTGCACTGCAACGAATTGTTTGGCTTTCGCTTCAATTCCGAAGGTGTTGTATTTTTTTAGTGAAAAGTTATTGTGGATTTGCATTTGGAATTATTTTACCGCAAAGTTCGCAAAGATTTATTGCAAAGATCGCAATGAAAAAAGGTTTGATATTATTCTACTGTTTCTAAAGCTCTTTTTAAAAAATCATTCATTGGTTTTAGCACAATTAATTTTTCGGCTATTTTTTTACTAAAATTCGGTTGACTAAATAAACTATCTTCAATTTTTTGAGAAGCCGTATAGCTTTTCATTTTCAAAAATTCAATAGCAGGATGATTCGGATCAAAATCTTTTGGCGCTTTTTTTAGCATATTGTTTTCTTCTCGAGTCATTTCCTTATACTCTTTTTTAAAAGTAGCATTAGAAACTATTTTTTCCAAATCATCATAAAAAAATTCAATTTCCTTGCGGATTTTTTTTAACTCATTTGGCTCAGGACACCAAACACCACCTGCGATAAAAGACTTCCCTTTTTCAAAATGGATGTAATAACCCGGACTGTTTTTTCTGTTTTTATTTTGTGTAAACCAAACGCCCATATTGGTTTTATAGGGCGATTTATCCCTAGAAAAACGAATGTCACGATTGATTCTGAAAGTACAGTTTTTTATTTCAAGTGGTTCTAGAGATTTGTCCAATGGTTTTATTTCAGTTAAAATTGAAGCAATAAAATTATGATAGTCTTTCTTATAACTTTCATATCTTTTTTTGTTGGCGTGCATCCATTCAGTGTTATTGTTGGCAATTAAATCTTCTAGAAAGTGAAGCGCTTCTTTGGTAATCATATGGCAATTATTTTTTACTTTTGGATTGACTTTGTTCTGTTCGCCCTTGGCTCGAGTCGTTCCATTTATCAATACCACCTTCTAAATTGTAAATATTGGTAAATCCGAGTTCAGCCAATTTTGTCCCAGCTTTTTTGCCTCTTACTCCCGCTTTGCAATACACAAAAATAGGTTTTGATTTGTCGTATTTGACTGCTTTTTTGGCAAAGTCATCTTCATACCAATCAATATTTACCGCATTGGCAAGGTGACCCGATTTGAATTCTTCTGGCGTTCTAACATCTAATAATTGCGGATTTTTTGTAGCTTTTAATTTTTGAGCAAAAACTTCAGGAGCAATGGTTTGTACTTCTTTTGACGTTTGACCAAAACAACTTGTGAGAAGTACACTAATAAACGATAAGGATAGGAATTTTTTCATTTTATTTTTTCTTTTTTCAATGGCTAATTTACAAAATTCAATGACATTATAAATTAAAAATAGTATAAGTTTGATGGGTCGTTTTCACAATTTTTTCGGTTCGTTCTTTATGGGTATCAGAAATGAATAACTGTCCAAATTGATCATTATTAACCATTTCAACAATTTTACTAACCCGACTTTCATCTAATTTGTCAAAAATATCATCAAAAAGTAAAATGGGTTTTTCGCCACTTTGTTTTTTTACAAATTCAAATTGCGCTAATTTTAATGCAATTAGAAATGATTTTTGTTGTCCTTGTGAACCAAATTTTTTAATAGGAAAATGATCAATCTGAAAAGACAAATCATCTTTATGAATACCAACAGAAGTGTACTGTAAAGCTCGATCTTTGGATAAATTTTCTTCTAATAAAGTTTTGGTATCATTATCGAAAAGATGACTTTCATACACCAATTGTACTGTTTCATTAGAACTTGTGATTACTTGATGGTGGTAGTTAAAAATCGGAATAAAATCATTTAGAAATTGTTTTCTTTTTTCAAAAATGGATTGTCCTAATTGATTTAATTGTTCGTTATAAATACTCAAAGTATCATTTTCAAAAACATGATTTAAAGCAAAATATTTAAGTAAAGCATTGCGTTGACTAATTATCTTTTGATATTGAATTAGCTTTTGTAAATAAGTGCTATCCAATTGAGAAATCACATTATCGATGAATCGCCTTCTTGTTTCGCTACCTTCAACAATTAAATCACTATCGCTTGGCGAAATTATAACCAGTGGAATGAATCCAATATGATCAGAAAATTTTTCATACTGTTTTCCGTTGCGTTTTAAGATTTTTTTCTGTCCTTTTTTTAAACTACACAAAATATTTTCATTGCGATTTGCTTTTTCAAATTCACCTTCAATTACAAAAAACTCCTCATTATGTTTGATATTTTGCACAGCCAAAGGATTAAAATAACTTTTCCCATTAGCTAGATGATAGATTGCATCGAGTATATTTGTTTTTCCAACGCCATTTTTTCCGACAAAGCAGTTAATCTTAGCGTTAAAATCGTAATTGACTTCCGAAAAATTTTTATAATTGAATAAAGAAATCTTTTTTAAATACATTGTTAGGTATTGCTATTGCTGAAAAGTTTGTAATTTTTATTTGGTTAATTTACAGAAGGTGCAAATTATTGAAAAATATCGACAAAAATCGCTTTTAAATTTGAATAAAAATTTTATTTTTGCGCACACTAAATTAAAATTAAATGGCAACTTATAATAAGAGAGGTTTTAAATCACCAAAAGAAAAAGATGTAAAATTAGACAATAATTTTATTGAAGATGTAAATGTTGATGCTAAAGATAGCACAACTGCGAAAGCTTTTGACGCCTTAGATCAAACAGCTTCAAGAACAGAAGACTTCGTTGCTAAAAATCAAAAATATATTTTGGGATTCTTAACTGCTGTTGCAGTTGTAACTATTGGTTATTTAATGTATCAAAAATTTATTGCTGGACCAAATGAGCAAGAAGCTGCCGATGATTTATTTGTTGCACAACAAAATTTCCAAAAAGCAGTTGACGGAACAGTTCAAAAATCGCAAGATTCCTTATTTAATTTAGTACTTAAAGGTGCTGAAGGAAAACAAGGAGCAATAGAAATTGCAAGTCAATATTCAGGAACTGATGCTGGAAACATTGCTAACTACTATGCTGGGATTGCTTATTTAAATACTGGAAAATATTCAGAAGCAATTGACTATTTAGGAAAATTTTCTTCAACTGATGTGATGTTAGGACCAATTGCTACTGGAGCTATTGGAGATGCTTATGCACAAAAGAACGATGCTAAAAAAGCATTAGAGTATTATGTAAAAGCGGTAGAAGCTAGTGCAAATGAATTAACTGCTCCATGTTTTTTACTAAAAGCAGGACAAACAGCTTATGCTCTTGGAAATAAAGCAGATGCTTTAAAATATTTTACTCAAATTAAAGAGAAATATGAATCTACTCCAGAAGCCGCTACTATTGACGGTTTAATCGGAATGGCGCAATAAATGATTTAGGAATCAGGAATTTAGGATTAAGGATTTTTTGATTACTTTGTCAATTCCTAAATCCTTAAATCACAAATCCTAAATTAACAACATGGCTACCGCAAATAAAAACTTATCCAATTACGATAAAAATACAATCCCAAATGCGAAAGATTTTCGGTTTGGGATTGTTGTTTCTGAATGGAATGAACACATCACTGAAGGGTTGTATAATGGAGCCATAGCAGCACTTTTAGATTGCGGAGCGGTTCGCGAAAATATTATCCGTTGGAATGTTCCAGGAAGTTTTGAATTGGTTTATGGAGCACAACGTATGATTGTAACTCAAAATGTAGATTGTGTAATTACGATAGGTTGTGTTATAAAAGGCGAAACCATGCATTTCGAATTTGTTTGTGAAGGGGTTACGCAAGGAATAAAAGACTTAAATGTGCAAACCGATGTTCCTGTCATTTTTTGTTTGTTAACCGATAACAACGAACAACAATCAATTGATAGAAGTGGAGGTATTCATGGAAATAAAGGAACAGAAGCAGCGATAGCAGCTATAAAAATGGCAGAATTGAGAAAAAACTCCGAGAATAGTTAGCAAACAGTAAACTTTATTCTATTAAAATTATAAACCTGTTCTTTTTTGAATGGGTTTTTGTTTTTTAGTAAGGAGTTAACTATAAATACCAATAGTTTTTATTTAAATTTGCTAACTTTGATTTTTCAGTTACTGAACACAGAATATAAAAAATGTCAACCATAATTCAATTACTTCCCGATCACGTTGCCAATCAGATTGCCGCTGGAGAAGTAGTGCAAAGACCGGCTTCCGTAGTCAAAGAGTTGCTCGAAAATGCCGTCGATGCCAAAGCAACCGATATCAAATTAATCATCAAAGATGCGGGAAAAGCTTTAATTCAAGTAATTGATAATGGAGTAGGTATGAGTAATACAGATGCGCGATTGTGTTTTGAGCGTCATGCAACTTCTAAAATCCGTCAAGCAGAAGATTTATTTTCATTACACACCAAAGGATTTCGTGGCGAAGCTTTAGCATCTATTGCGGCGATTGCTCATGTAGAAATGAAAACCAAACAAGCAGAAGAAGAGTTGGGAAATCATATCGTCATTGAAGGAAGTAAATTTATTTCTCACGAGCCAATTGTTTCTCCAAAAGGAACATCTTTTTCAGTCAAGAATCTTTTTTATAATATTCCCGCACGTCGCAATTTTTTAAAGTCAGAAACAATTGAATTACGCCATATTATTGACGAATTTCAAAGAGTTGCTTTAGCACATCCTACGATTAATTTCACGATGTATCAAAACGGTAGTGAAAACTTTAACCTGCCGAACTCTAATTTTAGACAACGGATTGTCAATATTTTTTCAAGTAAAACCAATGAAAAATTAGTCCCAATTCAAGAAGAAACCGAAATAGTTGTAGTAAAAGGTTTTGTAGGAAAACCAGAGTTTGCAAAGAAGAATCGCAGTGAACAATTTTTCTTTGTCAATGACCGATATATTAAAAGTGGTTATTTGCATCATGCAGTTATGAATGCTTACGAAGGTCTACTAAAAGATGGCGCTCAACCCAGTTATTTCATTTATTTGGATGTGCCTCCAAACACAATTGATATCAATATACATCCTACAAAAACAGAAATAAAATTTGACGATGAACACGCTTTGTATGCTATTTTGCGTTCGACTATCAAACACAGTTTAGGACAATTTAATGTGGTTCCGACTATAGATTTTGATCGCGATCCAAATTTAGATACGCCTTATAATTATCTGAATAAAAATGCTGAAACTCCGGTTGTTCAAGTCGATCAAACATATAATCCTTTTCTAGCTGATACTCGAGGCATAGACGAACAGAGCGATACTAAACCTGATAAATTATTTTTGGGTACAAGTTATAAAAAGTCGGAAATTCAAAACAATTGGGAAAGTTTATATGTTGGTTTGAAACAAGACACAAACCAAATTGATGCTGCAACTTTTGAAAATGAAGAAGTGACGGCGTCATTGTTTGATCAAAAAGAAGAAGAACAAGTTGTAAAACATACCTATCAAATTCAGAAAAAATATATTGTAAGTCCGATAAAATCCGGAATGGTAATTATCGACCAACAACGAGCTCACCAACGCATATTGTACGAGCAGTTTTTAACAAGCATGACAGTAAGACAAGCTTCTAGTCAACAATTATTATTTCCGTTGCAATTGCATTTTTCTAACAATGAAATTGTATTGATAAAAGAATTACAAGAATCTTTAGAAAACACCGGTTTTATTTTCGACACCATTTTAGGTGATAAAATTACGATTTTAGGTCTACCTGTTTCCATTTCAGAAAGTCAAGTTGCAAAAATAATTGAAGCCTTATTACATGATTTGGAAGAAGGTATTCCAAATAGCAGTTTCTCCCAAAATGACACCATTGCCAAATCGATGGCTAAAAGTTTGGCTATAAAAACTGGAACTTATTTAACCGAAACCGAACAAGTAAATATTGTAAACAATCTTTTTGCTTGTAAAGAAACTACGGTTTCTCCTTTTCAAAAACCCACATTTATCACGATTAGTGGGGAAGATTTAGATAAAAAATTTACATTATGATGAACATCACACCAGTTGTAAAACAACTTTTAATTATCAATATTATTTTTTTCATAGGAGCTCAATTGTTAACATCTGAAGTAGCAACTCATTATTTTGCCCTGTTTTATTATGAAAATCCCTCTTTTAAATTTTGGCAGCCATTAACACATATGTTTATGCATGCGAATTTGATGCATATTTTTTTCAATATGTTTGCTTTGTATTCTTTTGGAAGTAATTTGGAACATTTTTGGGGCGGAAAGAAGTTTTTGTTTTTTTATATTTCTTGCGGATTAGGGGCAGCAGTATTACATACTGCAGTGAATTATTTCCAAATTCACTATCTTTTAAATAGTATCTCTAGTTTAAAATTATCAAGTTCTGAAATTAACATACTAATAAATTCAAATCTAAGAGAAGTTTTTGACACTAATAATCTTATGGTAGAGGGTAATGTTAAGACAATTTTAGAACGTGTAAACTGTAATCAAGAACAGTTTAATATTATTGCTGAAGCAAATTCTATAACAAGAACTCCAGCAGTAGGAGCATCGGGAGCAGTATACGGACTTTTAGTTGCTTTTGCCTTTATGTTTCCAATGGCCCAATTGGGATTAATGTTCATTCCAATTCCGATAAAAGCAAAGTATTTTGTTCCTGGATTATTAGTTGTTGATTTAATATTAGGATTAAAAGGAAGTTCTATTTTCGGAGCAGGAAGTTCCGGAATTGCTCATTTCGCTCATATAGGAGGCGCCATAACCGGATTTATTATGATGTGGTATTGGAAGAAAAATCAGTTTAATAAAAACCGTTGGAATTAATTTTATTGGGATGAATATACTTGACGATATAAAATTAGAATACAGAATAGGGGGAATCGCCAACAGAGTTATTTATTGGAATGTAGCATTTTTTCTTATTTCACTGCTGTTTTTTTATCACTTTAAGGAATTACAATTTGTTTTTCCGAGTTGGATTTCATTGACTACAAATCCAAAAGATGTATTGTTTTTTCCGTGGACATTAATTACGTATGCTTTTTTACATTCTGGATTCTGGCATTTGTTTTTTAATATGTTGGTATTGAATTTTGCTAGTCGGTTATTTTTAACTTTTTTCACTCAAAAACAATTTTTCGGTCTCTATATTTTGAGTGCTATTTTTGCTGGTTTGGCATTTGTAGCGGTATTTTATTTTATGAACATCCAAACCAATATTGTTGGTGCTTCTGCAGCTGTAATGGCGATTTTAGTTGCAACAACAACATATCAGCCATTAATGACTGTAAGATTGCTTTTAATTGGAAATGTTAAATTATGGCATTTAACGGCTGTAATTATAATTTTAGATGCTATGCAAGTTTTAGCAGAAAATTCAGGTGGACATATTTCACATCTAGCTGGAGCTGTTTTTGGAATCATCTATATAAAGTTGCTGCAAAACGGAACTGATTTAAGCAACATTGTTACTAGAATTATCAATTTTTTTACTACTTTAGTTACTCCTTCAAAGAAGTCAGCATTTAAAAAAGTGCATGTTAATCCCAAAAAACCTGCAGTAAAAAAAGGCACGAGCTATAGCGAACTGGCGAAGCAAAGTAAAGTAGTAATTAAAGATAAATCACAACAACAAATTGATGAAATTTTAGATAAAATTAGTCAATCAGGATATGAAAGTTTAACGCCACAAGAAAAAGAGTTTTTGTTTAAAGCAGGTAAATAATGAATAAGCTCTCATGGTTTAATAAAGTAATTTTTGTCTTCAATATAGTTTTAACTGTATTGACTTTCATTGCTTATGTGTTACCTTTTTTAGCCCCGAAATTATTTCCTTTATTATCTGTTCTAACATTAATTTTACCCTTATTTCTAATTCTAAACGGATTGTTTTTTTTGTATTGGATGTTGCAATTAAAACGACAAATGATTATGTCAGGAATTGTTTTATTACTTGGAATTACATTTATCAATAAATTTTATAAATTTTCTTCCAATGATTTGCCAAAAGAAGAAGGTGATTTTGTTGTGATGAGTTATAATGTTCGATTGTTTAATCTGTTTCAATGGTTGCCAAAAGATAATGTAGGAGAAGATATTCTAAAATTTATTAATGATAATAATCCAGATATAGTATGTATTCAGGAATATTCTGAATCTGCAAAAATTGATTTGCGTGTTTATAAGTATAAACATATTTATATGCAGGGAAATAGGATAAAATCTGCTCAAGCTATTTTTTCTAAATTTCCCATAATTGATAAAGGCAAAATAGAATTTTCAAAATCTAATAACAGTATTATTTTTGCCGATATCCGTAAGGGAAAAGACACCATAAGGGTTTATAATATGCATTTGCAATCTATTAAAATTACTCCAGATGTAAATGAAATACAAGACAATGTAGATGCTATAAACCAAGAAAAATCAGAACAGGTTTTTAAAAGACTACGAAAGGCATTTGAAAAACAACAATCACAAGCCGAACTATTAATGGACCATATAAACAACTATAAAATTCCTATAATAATTTGTGGAGATATGAATAATAGTGCGTTTTCTTATGTTTACAGAAGTATTAAAGGAAATTTAAATGATTGTTTTGAAGAAGCTGGAAATGGTTTTGGACAAACTTATAATTTTAAATATTATC
>CALPIE020000054.1 GCA_943323545.2 Bifidobacterium breve
AATTGTTAATAACTCTGAATTACTGTTAAAAATTTCGTAATCAAATTCTATCTTAACTGATGTCTGACTTTTAAAGATGGTTTTAACAGTAAGTAGGTCATCATACCGAGCAGGTTTTTTATAATTTATAGTCAAAGAAACTACTGGCAACATAACCCCATTTTCCTCCATCCATTTATACGAAAGCCCAATGTTTCTAAGCCATTCTACTCTTCCCATCTCAAAATACTGGGCATAATTACCATGATAAACAACTCCCATTTGGTCTGTTTCAGAATATCTTACTCTAATTTCAACTTCGTGTTCTTTCATCCGATTTATTTACTTTTTATCTATAACTGTTTGTGTTCTATACAACAAAATTTTTGAAAAATCAATAGCTTTATATTTTTTTTTAATGAAATTTGTTCACATATTTGTTAACCCAAAATAACATAAAAAATTACTTGTTTTTTATGTAAGAAAACCTTTATAAGAACCATTTTTTTAGAATACAAATATGAACAAAACTGCACAATCAGTATGGGAAAACTGTCTGTCTTTTATAAAAGACAATATTCAAGATCAAGCCTACAAAACTTGGTTTGAACCAATTAAGTCAGTTGAACTAACAGATAATGCATTATATATTCAAGTTCCTAGCAAATTTTTTTATGAATGGTTAGAAGAACACTATGTTAAATTATTAAAAGTTGCACTTACCAAAGAACTAGGAAAAAACGCAAAGTTACTCTATAAAATTAAAATGGAGAACACTTATGGCAACAAACAACCTTTTACGGAACAATTACCAAGTTCTCATAGAAGTCCAATAAAATCTCAAGAAATAGATGCGCCATTTAAAAATTTAAATTCTGAATTAAAAAATCCTTTTGTAATTCCGGGAATTAGAAATTTAAAAATAGAATCACAGTTAAATGCCAATTACAGCTTTGACAACTTTCTTGAAGGCGATTCTAACCGTTTAGCACGTTCTGCTGGTATGGCAGTAGCTAATAAACCAGGCGGAACGTCTTTTAATCCATTGTTAATTTTTGGTGGCGTTGGATTAGGAAAAACCCATTTAGCTCATGCCATTGGCGTTGAAATAAAAGACAAATATCCAGAAAAAACGGTTTTGTATATCTCTGCTGAAGTTTTTACACAGCAATACATCGATTCTGTTAAGAAAAATAATCGAAATGATTTTATTCATTTTTACCAATTAATTGATGTTTTAATTATTGATGATGTTCAGTTCTTATCCGGGAAAACAGGTACTCAAGATGTTTTCTTCCATATATTCAATTACTTACATCAAAATGGAAAACAAGTAATTCTTACTTCTGATAAAGCGCCAGTAGATATGCAAGATATTGAGCAACGCTTATTGTCTCGATTTAAATGGGGTTTGTCAGCCGAATTACACCAACCCGATTACGAAACAAGAATTTCCATTTTAAAAAACATCTTGTATCGAGATGGTGTTGATATGCCAGATGAAATTATAGAATACGTAGCTCGTAATATCAAATCAAATGTAAGAGAATTAGAAGGTGCTATTATTTCTTTAATTGCGCAATCCTCTTTTAATAAAAAAGAAGTTACACTCGACTTGACAAAAAATATAGTAGAGAAATTTGTTAAAAATGTAAAACGAGAAATCTCTATAGATTATATACAAAAAGTTGTATCCGATTATTTTCAATTGGATTTAGATACATTGCAATCTAAAACCAGAAAACGTCATGTGGTTCAAGCTAGACAATTAGCCATGTTTTTTGCTAAAAAATTTACAAAAGCTTCATTGGCAAATATTGGATCACAAATTGGCGATCGGGATCATGCCACTGTCTTACATGCATGTAAAACCATTGATAATTTAGTATCAACCGATAAACAATTTAAGAAATTTGTTGAAGATATTCACAAAAAATTATCCTTATAATTTTTTTTGAATTATTATATAGTTCAACACCCGAATATTAAATTATGCCCGTTAAAATTCTAATGGTTTGTTTGGGAAATATTTGTCGTTCTCCTTTAGCAGAAGGACTTTTAGCGTCTAAACTACCTTCCAAAAAGTTTATTGTTGATTCTGCTGGTACCGGAATTTGGCATGTTGGAAAACAACCAGATGAACGTTCTATTGCTACTGCTAAGAAAAACGGACTTGATATTTCTCATCAAAAAGGCATACATTTTAAACCTAGTTTTTTTGATTTATACGATTACATATATGTTATGGATGGTACTAATTATGATGATGTAATTCAATTGGCTACAACTGAAGAACAAAAAAGTAAAGTTAGTTTACTTCTTGACGAACTATTTCCTGGAGAAAATGTTGATGTTCCCGATCCCTATTACGGTTTACAAAATGGCTTTGATTTGGTTTATGAAATGTTAGATGAAGCAACCGATATACTAGCCAAAAAACTAATTTCAAAACACGCATGAAAATTATCGGGAAACTTTATTTAATTCCGGTTACACTAGGCGAAAGTAATCCGTTTGATGTATTGCCTGAAACTGTAAAACGAATAATCGATTTCATAGATATTTATATCGTAGAAAATGAAAAAACGGCTCGAAAATTCATTAAAAGTATACTTCCTGAAAAAGTTCAAGCAAGTTTGCAGCTTTCAACTTTAAATAAACATACAGAAATTATAGAACATAATCGAATGCTTCAACCCTGTTTGGAAGGTATTAACGTTGGCTTAATGAGTGAAGCTGGTTGCCCTGGAGTGGCAGATCCTGGCGCTTCTATTGTAAAAATGGCTCATGAAAAAGGAATACAAGTTGTTCCCTTAGTAGGGCCATCATCCATATTATTAGCACTTATGAGTTCTGGAATGAACGGACAAAGTTTTGCGTTTAACGGGTATTTGCCAATTGATAAAGACGCAAAGAAATCAGCATTGAAGAGTTTCGAAAAGTTATCTCAAGATAAAAACCAATCTCAAATTTTTATTGAAACACCCTATAGAAACAATAAATTATTGGAAGATATTTTACAAACGTTACATCCTAGCACTCAACTTTGTATAGCATGTGATATTACTTTACCAACAGAATATATAAAAACCTATAAAGTGTCCGATTGGAAAAAAACTAAAATAGATTTACATAATAGACCTTCCATTTTTATAGTTCACAAAATGCATTAAAAGAAAAAACACCTGCTTTAAAGTAGGTGTTTATTTTTATTTTTTTTATTTTACTCTTGCATCATTATCCGCTATAATGGCATCGGTTTCATATCCTCCAAATTGACGCATGTATGTTTTAACCGAAGTTCCGTATGCATCTTTGCATTTTCTTTCTCCATTAGAATTCAAAAACTTTTTAACCGATCCCGCTCCTCCTAAATGAGCTGCAGCCAATATTCCTGATTCGGTAATTCTTACTCCACCAACAATTTTACCTTCATATTTTTCGATTTCATTTCGCAATTCCCATTTATTTTTTGCTAAAAGGGTTACAAAAGCTTTTTCTTGTAATTTCGGAGAATTAATAAACTGTGAACTATCTTTAATTCCAATTGTTGCTAATGTAGCTTTACCAAATTGGTATTTACCTATATAACCTAAAGTATTTACCTTGTAGTATTTACCTTGAGATTCCTTAAAACCAATAGCTTCTTTAAATCCGATGAAAAATTTTCCTGTGAATGGTAATCCTAGACTGATGTAGTCGGTAGAATTTTTAGAGGGAAACTCGTATAGAATTGCTTCTCCGTTATCTAAAAAGAACCATTGGTTATCTTTTGAAGAAAGTGGTTTGAAAGCTATACTAATAAATCCTACAACCAATGCAATTCCTATATAAAAAAACCATCTTTTTATCATAAAGTGTACTTTCCAAGCGCTGTCACCATCTTGATATTTCCGATACAAATGTACTACCCTTTTTTAAATAAATTGATAATCAACTAGTTAAAGTTTTCTAAAAGTGAAAATAGTGAAATTTAATACCTTGGGAGCTACTGATTTCAAACGATGGAGCTGGAATTTTAATTGTATTAAAAAGAACGAAAAGTGTCTTTAAAAAGTGTGATTTTGTCTTAATTCTAGTCAAATCGGCATCAAAACTCAAGTAAAATTGTCGAATTCTGTCTTGATTTTTGATTGAAAATGCATTATTTACTTGATTATTGGCACTTAGCATTGCGTCAGCTCCATAACCAACTGCAATATTTAACCATTTTGGAATCTTACTTTGTTTAAAAAAAGAATGTAAATTTCCCGACAACCAATAGGTTTGCCCATTATAATCTTTGAGCAATTGTTCAGAAAAATTACTTCCTAAAACCTCTGGTCTAATTGCAGCATATGAAGTAGTATGGAATGAAAATTTTGGAACAATACGTTGCTCATTCCAAATTAATTCTTGAGAAACAAATAATAAAGTACCGCTTGCATTTGCAGCAATATCTCCAATAGAAAAACCCCATTGTGAAGAATAACCATCTAATACCTCAACCGAACTTAAAAAAACAAATCCAAAAGTAGCGCCATAAATCAATTGTTCTTTTTTACTTGCACCACTCCATTTTAATGCATTAGCTCCAAAACATCCCAAATGGTATGATGAGAATACATGGCCAGCTTTATCCATCTGAAGCCATTCGTCATTATCATTTATAGTATGAAAACTAGATTTTGGATAATCAGCATACCAAAGTTGATTTAAACCGATAAGAGCTGTTGCAGAAATTACAACTTCCGAAATAACAACTTTATTTCTTCTTTGTGTATTTAAGGTATCAGTAGGTTTAAAAAAAGAATCGAATTTAGATTGTGAAAATCCAAAAGAGATTTGCAGCAAGAAAAAAAATAAACCTGTCTTTTTGTAATTATTCAAGTTACCTATTTGTTCCTTGTTTGTTTAGCCAATCTACATACTTCTTTTTATTCACACCATGTTGAGCAAGTGTGGTAGCAAATTCATGATAACCAAATTTCTCAACACTAGCACAGAAATATATAAAATCATTTTTTTCTGGATTTAAAACTGCATCTATTGCATTAATATCTGGCATAGCAATTGGCCCTGGCGGTAATCCTAAATTAACATACGTATTGTATGGTGAATTTATTGTTAAATCGCCATACAATACCCTTTTTATTATTTGATTAAAATCTTTATCTCTTAATTTTACAGCATAAATAACTGTAGGGTCAGCTTGTAACGGCATTCCCAATTCAAGTCTATTTAAATAAACTTTAGCAACGCGAGGACGCTCATCTGCTTTAACTGTTTCTTTATGAACTATTGATGCTAAGGTTATAACTTGAATTGGAGTTAGTTTTAATTTTTCTGCTTTTGATAATCGGGCTGCAGTCCAAAAATTATGGTATTCTTTGATCATTTTATCTCGGAATTTTTCAGCAGATATATTCCAATACACTTCATGAGTATTGGGTAAAAACATTCCAAAAACATTATCCGAAGTAAATCCGTTTTTCTTTAAAAAAGTACTATCTCTAAAAGTTGTAACTAATTTTAAACTATCGGGTTCTATTTGTGAACTGATTCTCTGTACAAAATTTTCCAATCTTTCTTGGTTGTTAAAAGCCAATCGAACAGGTACATTTCTTCTAATTGCCGAAAGTAAGGCAAAACTGCTCATTCCTTTTTTAAATAAAAATTTTCCTGCTTTTACATTTTGAGGATAATTCCTTTTTTGAGCAATTGATTCAAAATTGTCAATATTTTTTAGAAACGGAGCAATTATTTCTTTTACTTGTTCATAATTTGAATCAGTTGGAATGAATACAAATATTTCTTCTTGCTCGAATTTGGTATTATCGGTAAATATTTCAAGATAGATTTTAATAGCAAATGCCAATAAAATGGTGATAATTATTACCGAACCGTATTTAAGTATTTTTTTGAAATCCAAAGTGATTTTTTTTTAAAGTTGATTATTTAGTAATTGATAAATAGCTTCATCTTCATAGTTTCCATTTACCAAGTTCCACTCTTTTTTTATTCCGATTTTTTGAAATCCAAAAGTAACAAAAAGCTGTAAACTAGAGGTGTTTTTTGTCCCAATATTTGCAAACAATTGGTGTAAATTTAATTTTGTAAAGGCATATTTTATTAATAAATCTAACGCTTCTTTGCCAAAACCTTTACTTCTGTCATTTTCATTTTGAATGACTATTCCGATTCCGGCTCGATTGTTCTTAGGATCAAATTCAAACAAATCAATTAATCCTATTGTACTTTTATTATCATTTTTACAAATTGCCAATCGCAATTGTTTGGCTTCATAAATATCTTGATGTGCATTTTCTAAATACTGTTTTATCAAAAATTTACTGTACGGAGTTTGCGTATTGCTTACTTCCCAAATGTTTTCATTGTTTTCAATAGCGTAAACAAACTCTAAATCTTCGGGTTCTAAAGCTCTTAAATAAATAGTATTCCCTTTTAATGTTATCATAAGTTGATTGTTCCTTCAAAAACAAAAGTAGCTGGTCCTTCTAGGAAAACATTCGTGTAAATATCATTCTGTTTTTCAAAAGACACTTTTAGTTTTCCACCTTGAACATCAAGATGAATTTCTTTGGCAGCTGTTTTCCCAATTGCATTCATTGCTATTGCTACAGCTGTGGCGCCAGTTCCGCAAGATAATGTTTCATCTTCTACACCACGTTCATATGTTCTTAATGCAAAATGATTTTCCGAAAGTTGTTTAACAAAATTCACATTACTTCCGGCTCGACCGTATAAATCGGAATATCTAATTTTAGCACCATTTGTTTTGACATCCAAATTATCCAAATCATCAACCAAAAGAACATGATGAGGCGAACCCGTATTTAAGAAAACATAATCTTTTTCTATTTTTACCTCATCTACCTCTTTCATTTGAAGTGACACATTTCCATCTTCTAAAATAGTCGCTTGATGTAAACCGTCAATTGCATTAAAGACTGCTTTTGCATCAATAATTTGCAACATTTTAGCAAAAGCAACAATACAACGACCACCATTACCACACATAGAACTTTCATTTCCATCAGAATTGTAGTAAACCATTTTAAAATCTGCATCAGCATCGTTTTCGAGTAAAATCAATCCGTCAGCTCCAACTCCAAATCGTCTGTCGCAAATTTTTTCTATTAATTGTATATTGTTTTTTGGAAAAAAATTGAGACGATTGTCAATCATCACAAAATCATTTCCTGTACCTTGGTATTTGGATAATTTATATTCCATTATTATTTTTGTATTGATACAAAGTTACAAATATTAAAGTTAAGTTAAAGAATGTTAAGTGAGCGTTAAACCAATTTTTCTGTACTTAAATTTTAATAATTTTGAATTGAATAATTTAAAAAAATCTAATATGAAACGTATTTCAAGTTTATTTTTAGTGTCTTTATTTAGTGGCGCAATAACATTGGGTGCTTACAAATTATTTATTGAAAACAAAAACTACAGTAAATCGATTGTAACAGAAGCTCCAAATTATTATGGGAAATCAGTTGGCTTAGCTGCTGAAAATATTGATTTTGTTGAAGCAGCAGATAAAGCTGTTCATACAGTTGTTCACGTTAAGAATGTGTCTATAAGAACAGTTTCTAATCCAATATTAGAATATTTTTACGGCTCTCAAGGCGGGCAACAACAAGAACAAATTGGTACTGGAAGTGGCGTAATTATATCTGAAGATGGCTACATTGTAACTAACAACCATGTTATCAAAGACGCAACTGATTTAGAAATTACACTTAACAATAAAAAAGCATACAAAGCAAAACTCATCGGAACCGATTCAAAAATGGACATTGCCTTATTAAAAATTAATGCTGATGAAAAACTACCCTATTCTACTTTTGCCGATTCTGATCAAGTTAAAGTTGGTGAATGGGTATTGGCAGTTGGGAATCCTTATAATCTAACATCGACTGTTACAGCTGGTATTGTATCTGCTAAAGCAAGAAATTTAGATACAACAAGCATACAATCTTTTATCCAAACAGATGCGGCTGTAAATCCAGGAAATAGTGGTGGCGCATTGGTCAATACACGTGGGGAATTAATCGGAATTAACACTATGATTTCATCACAAACAGGATCGTATGTTGGTTATTCATTTGCTGTTCCGTCGAATAATGCTCGAAAAATTATTGAAGATATTATGGAGTTTGGAAATGTTCAAAGAGCTATATTAGGCGTTGAAGGAGGTGAATTAACAGGAAATGCATATAAAGAATTAGGTATAAAAGATACAGAAGGATTCTATATAAAAAAAATAAATAAAAATTCTGGAGCAGAAAAAGCAGGATTAAAAGCCGGTGATATTATTAAAAAATTAGACGCACAGAAAATTTCAACTTTTGCAGAATTATCAGGTTATATTAATACTAAACGACCTAACGATAAAATTATAGTTACCTATTTAAGAAATGGAGATTTAAAATCAGCAGCAGTTATATTGGTTAAAAATGATTTAATTAATACCGATTTTAAAGGATTAGAATTAGAAAATATAACAGCTAATGATAAGAAAAATTTTAGAATTGATTATGGCGTAAAAATAAAATCAGTGACCAATGAAAGATTAAAACAATACCAAGATGAACTAAAAGGAAGCATCATTCTTAGTATTGATAATGATAAAGCAATAGATGTTGAATCAGTCTCAAGAACATTAAATTCTAAAGATGAAAATCAAAGTTCAAGTGTTCAACTACTGACAAAAAATCGACAATTAATTAGAATTATCATCTAAAATTAATTTATAAATAGTAAAAACCATCTTGATTATAGATTCTAATAATCAAGATGGTTTTTTATTTTAAAAAATTAACGAAATCGTTTTCGTAAAAAAGTTAAAAATTATACTTTTGCCGAGAATTTAATCAAACACAACTAAAATAAATTTCCTATTCTATGAACAACAACGCTTTATACGAAAAAGAACTTGCTTTTCAGGCTGATAGAAGAAAAGCTGGTGTAGAGTTTATCAAAATTATTAGCGATTTATGGTATGACAAGTCAATCGAATTGATTCTTTTTAGAAATCAATTAATTAATAGAAATGTAAGTGATATCATTAATCTTCATGAATATGCAGGAGAATTTGTTCAAAAGCCAATCAATGTTTTTGATTCGGTTGAAATTGCCCGAGCTATTTTAAATTTAGATTTACCACCAGCTCGAATAGATATTGGAAAACTAACTTATGAATATCATTTAGAAGATAATAAATATAATGATGCTAGAGCATTTGTTATAGACAAATTAAAAAGTGCTAAAAAAACCAATGAAATAAAACCAAAAGATATAGTTTTATATGGATTTGGTAGAATTGGAAGATTACTTGCTCGCGAAATGATGAGCAAGATTGGAAAAGGACAACAACTTCGTTTAAGAGCCATTGTAACCCGAGATAGAAATGATGCACAATCATTAGAAAAAAGAGCTTCTTTATTAAGATATGATTCGGTTCATGGCGATTTTGAAGGTTCTGTTTCTGTCGATACTGAAAACAATGCATTAATCATAAATGGAACTACAGTTCACATTATTACTGCTAATTCTCCGGAAGAAATTGATTATACGCAATACGGAATTGAAGATGCATTACTGATTGACAACACTGGCGTTTTTACAACAGAAGAAGCGCTTAAACGTCACTTGGTTTCAAAAGGAGTTGACAAAGTTTTATTAACAGCTCCTGGAAAAGGAGTGCCAAATATTGTATACGGCGTAAATCATGAAGAATTTAATCCCGATCTTGTAAATATTTTTTCTGCCGCTTCGTGTACTACAAATGCAATTACACCTATTTTAAAAGCTGTAGAAGATACTTTGGGTGTTGTTAAAGGACATCTTGAAACAATTCACGCTTATACCAATGACCAAAATTTAGTAGACAATATGCACAAAAAATACCGTCGTGGCAGAGCTGCAGCATTAAATATGGTAATTACAGAAACTGGAGCTGGTACAGCAGTGGCGAAAGCTTTGCCGAATTTAGCTGGGAAATTAACCTCCAATGCGATACGTGTTCCTGTACCAAATGGTTCCTTAGTTGTGTTAAATTTAGAAGTAACTAAAACCACTTCAATTGATGAAATAAATAGCATCATGAGAAAATATGCCCTCGAAGGGGAATTGGTTGAACAAATTAAATATTCATTAAATAACGAACTGGTTTCTTCTGATATAGTTGGAACATCAGCACCAGCTATTTATGATAGTAATGCGACAATTGTTTCAAATGACGGTAAAAATATTGTTCTATATGTTTGGTATGACAATGAATATGGCTACAGTCATCAGGTTATTCGTTTGGCAAAATACATTGCAAAAGTAAGAAGATATACTTATTATTAGTAGATTATTAATTCAGATTAAAAATCCGTTATTCTAATAAGAATGACGGATTTTTATTATTACTTTTCACTAAATTAATTTTAATAATCAGAATCTAAAAAATCATATATTAAAAAATAATAAAATTTCATACAATTGATTATATATCAAATTTTTAGTTAAATTTAACTTTTGTTTTTAGAACCGCAATTCATTAAATGTATAAAATCATTATTTTACTTTTATTAGCAACTCAAATTTCTTTTTCTCAAAAAGAGCGCAAAACTTCTACTTATAAATACGGCCATAATGGAATGGAATTAATAGTTAATAAAACTAATGAGATAATTATTATTAGTACGTTTAACTCAAAATTTAATATCAAACAAGATTTAGCAAATAAAATATATGATTTGTTTAAAAATACCACAGTTTGTTCAGGTGACATTTTAACCATTTTAGGTGAAGAAGCAAAAGTGATTGGAAAATGTGAAATAAAAAAGAAAGGCAAACTTACCGCTGTTAATTTTTATTATCAAAGTATTGAATGGCCTTCTGGATTGTTTGAATTATATAAAAAAGTTTAATTAATACTAATACAACGTTGCTATTAATTGGCTAATTTATTTAGTTCATCTTTATGTAGAATTACAATTTTTTTTCCAATTAAGTCAATAAACCCTAATTTTTTTAATTCAGATAATAATCGAATACAACTTTCTGTTGCTGTACCTATTATACCGGCTATTTCCTCTCTTGAAAGTTGAACCTGCAATGAAAAATCTTCATGGGTTAATTATTAACCTTTTGAATAATCATTATAAAAAAAACGTTTCACTTTCATGAAACGTTTTATAGTATAGCTTATAGAATATTATGCTTTACCAGCGGCAGCAATTAAATTCAATGCCGAACCTGCTTTAAACCATTCTATTTGACCATCATTATAAGTGTGATTGGCTAAAATAGTTTCTTTAGAACCATCTGCATGAACTAATTCTAATGTTAATGGTTTACCTGGAGTAAAACTCGTTAAGTCAAGAAAATTAATAGTATCATCTTCTTTAATTTTGTCATAATCGGCTTCATTAGCAAAAGTCAATCCCAACATTCCTTGTTTTTTCAAATTCGTTTCGTGAATACGAGCAAACGATTTTACTAATACCGCTTTTACTCCTAAAAATCTTGGTTCCATTGCAGCATGCTCACGAGAAGACCCTTCACCATAATTATGATCTCCTACAACAATTGAAGGAACACCAGCTGCTTTATATGCTCTCGCAACAGCAGGAACGGCATCATAAGTTCCTGTTAATTGGTTTTTTACAGAATTTGGTTTTTGATTGAAAGCATTGATGGCTCCTATTAACATATTGTTTGAAATATTATCTAAGTGGCCACGAAAACGCAACCAAGGTCCAGCCATAGAAATATGGTCGGTGGTACATTTACCAAAAGCTTTGATTAATAATTTTACGCCTGTATAACTTTGTCCATTCCATGGTTCAAATGGTGCTAATAATTGCAAACGTTCTGATGTTTCCGAAACTGCAACTACTACTCCTCTTCCATCTGCAGCTGGAGCTTGAAATCCTGGATCTTCTGCATCAAATCCTTTAGGTGGTAATTCATCACCTGTAGGTGCATCCAACCTAACTTCTTTTCCATCTTCATTAATTAAAGTATCGGTTAACGGATTAAATCCTAAATCACCGGCAATGGCTAAAGCAGTAACCAATTCGGGTGAACCAACAAAAGCTAAGGTATTCGGATTCCCATCGGCACGTTTCGAAAAGTTACGATTGAACGAATGCACAATGGTATTGCGTTCTTCTTTCTCAGCTCCTTCTCTATCCCACATACCAATACATGGTCCGCATGCATTAGCAAAAACGGTTGCTCCAATTTTATCAAATAAATCAATAAAACCGTCGCGCTCAATGGTATAACGAACCACTTCAGAGCCCGGAGTGATAGTGAATTGTGATTTTGTTTTCAGATTTTTATCTGCAACTTGTTTGGCTAATGACGCCGCACGAGCAATATCTTCATAAGATGAGTTGGTACATGATCCAATTAAACCCACTTGAATATTTAAAGGCCAATTGTTTTTTATTGCCGTTTCCTTCATTTTGGAAATTGGAGTAGCCAAATCTGGGGTAAAAGGCCCATTTAAATGTGGTTCTAATTCTGATAAATTGATTTCGATAACTTGATCAAAATACTGTTCTGGATTTGAATATACCTCTGGGTCGCCAGTTAAATATGAAGCTACTTTATCGGCAGCATCTGCTACATCTGCTCTATTTGTTGAACGCAAATAGCGACTCATCGAAGCATCATATCCAAAAGTTGAAGTAGTTGCTCCAATTTCGGCACCCATATTACAAATGGTTCCTTTACCTGTACAAGACATTGAAGTAGCGCCTTCACCAAAATATTCAACTATAGCACCAGTTCCGCCTTTAACCGTTAGGATACCAGCAACTTTAAGAATAACATCTTTTGGTGCAGTCCAACCCGAAAGTTTTCCAGTTAATTTAACTCCAATTAACTTTGGAAATTTTAGTTCCCAAGCCATTCCCGACATAACATCAACAGCATCAGCACCACCAACTCCAATAGCTAACATTCCTAATCCACCTGCATTTACTGTATGTGAATCGGTTCCAATCATCATTCCACCAGGAAATGCATAATTTTCTAAGACTACTTGGTGAATAATTCCGGCTCCTGGTTTCCAAAAACCTATTCCGTATTTATTAGATACCGAAGCTAAGAAATCAAACACTTCACTACTTTGCGATTTGGCACGAGCCAAATCGGTTTTAGCATCAACTTTTGCTTGAATAAGGTGGTCACAATGAACAGTTGTTGGAACTGCCACTTTGCTTTTACCAGCGTGCATAAATTGAAGCAATGCCATTTGAGCAGTAGCATCTTGACAAGCAACTCTGTCTGGAGCAAAATCGACATAATCTTTTCCACGAGTATAAGATTGTGAAGGAGTTCCTTCCCATAAATGAGAATATAATATTTTTTCTGAAAGTGTTAAAGGTCGACCAACTAACTCACGTGCTTTATTGACACGCGTGGCCATGTTATTATACACTTTTTTAATCATTTCAATATCAAAAGCCATAAGAAATAAGGTTTATTTATTAGCAGTTCAAAATTACGAAAACGATGTATTATTAAAAAATTTTAAGTCAAATATGTTTATTGATTATAATAATTTGCGGAAAGCGACTTATTTATGGTATTTATTTATCAAAATAAAAAAAAATTGCCCCAAAAATAAATAATCCTCAAAATCAATTAATAATAATTCTAAAAAAAAATGATCTGAAGAAGATTTGTTTGTTTGTAATTTTTATTTTAAGGTACTTTATACAAACAAAT
>CALPIE020000055.1 GCA_943323545.2 Bifidobacterium breve
CAGATGTTGGTGGGTTTGATGCATTTAGAACTTACAATATTTCAAATAGTATTGGAACAACGATATATGGGACATTTAATTTTGGGGAAAATAAAAAAATAAAATCAATTCGACACGTAATGCGTCCATCCGTTTCTCATAGTTATGCTCCAAGTTTTATTAAATACTATGACACTTATGATGCTGATGGAAGTGGAACTATCCGTAAAGATTATACACGATTTGAAGGTGGTGTATTTGGCGCTCCAAATAATAATTATTCTAATAATATTGGATTTATTTTGAGCAATACTTTTGAAGCTAAAGTAACTGATAAAGATTCTACTAAAACGGAACCAAAAAAAATAATGTTACTCAATAATTTTAACTTGTCCTCTAGTTATGATATGGCAGCCGATTCGTTACGATGGGCACCCATGAGAATAAGTGGCGGAACAACATTATTTAAACAAAAAATGAATATCAATTTTGCAACTACGCTCGATCCTTATTCGATAGATAATAATGGCAGACGAATGGATAAATTTAATATAGATAATGGCGGTAGTTTATTTAGAATGACAAGTGCCAATATGACAATGAATTTTACATTAGTAAGTTCTGATTTTGATAAGGATGAAAAAGATAAGAACAAGAAAGAAAATATACAAGGAGTAAGAAATGGTGGTCGTGAAGACGATCTTTTTGGCACCAATACCGATTTTAGTAACAGGCAGGAAAGTCAATTTAATGAAAACGAAGAGGAAGAATCGGAATTTTTAGGATTTTACAAATCAGATTTGCCTTGGGATATTAATATGGCTTATTCTATTACCTATGGGAATAATAATAGAGAAAAAGAAATTACAAGTAATTCATTGATGGTTTCGGCAAATACTACATTAACTCCAAAATGGAAAGTCGGAATTTCTACCGGATATGATTTTGTTCAAAAGGGAGTCACTTTTACACAATTGCGTTTTGAACGTGATTTATTAAGTTGGCGAATGGATTTTAATTGGGTTCCATTTGGAGATAATACCTTTTGGGGATTTTTTATTGGGGTCAAATCAGGTGTGTTGAGTGATATAAAATGGGATAAACAAAACCAACCAGATAGACGATTACGATAAGTTGGAAGTACGATATATTAATTTTCAGCACAATGAGCTGCTGAAACAAATTCAGCATATATGAAAAAAATAATCATTACCGATAAAGCACCAGCGCCAATCGGACCTTATAATCAAGCGGTTTTAATTGGAAACACCTTGTATACTTCCGGACAGATTGCTTTGAATGCGAATACAATGGAATTGGTTTTAGACAACATCGAAACCGAAACGAAACAAGTCATGGTAAATATGAAAGCGGTTCTTGAAGCGGCGAATATGACTTTTGAAAACGTGGTAAAAACAACTATTTTTATTATGGATATGAATGATTTTGCCAAAATCAATTCGGTTTACGGAACTTATTTTGATGAAAAAACGGCACCAGCTAGAGAAACTGTTCAAGTTGCAGGTTTGCCAAAAGGCGTAAATGTTGAGATTTCAATGGTAGCGGTGAAGTAAGTTTTTAGTAATTGCTACACTATTTTATTTCATCCAATCCTAAAAGAAGTAATTGAGCTGTTGCTTCATTCGTAGCCAAAGGAACATTGTGTACATCACAAATACGAATGAGCATATTGATATCGGCTTCGTGAGCATGGCTCGAATTGGGGTCTTTAAAAAACAACACCATTTTTGTTTTTCCTTCTGCTACACGAGCAGCAATTTGTGCGTCGCCACCTAATGGTCCGGATAACATTTTTTTGACTTTAAATCCGGCTTTTTCTGCTCTTCCCCCAGTTGTTCCTGTAGCGATAAGTTTTATGTTTTCTTTAGAAAGAAGGTCTTTGTTTTTGTTTAAAAACTGAACGATGTCTGCTTTTTTTCCGTCGTGGGCTATTATAGCTATTTCCATGAATGTATAGTTGTTTAACCGCAAGGTATGCAATGAAAACGGGATAGTTTTTAATTATCCCGTTTACTGTTATTTATTTAAAATGTGGTATTGAATTAAGCCATCAATAGGTCTTCTGAGAACATTGCCTACTTTAATATCATATTCTTCTAGAACTGCTTCTAACTCTTCTTTCAAATAAAAGGCAATAGATCCGACAAAATGGACTAAAACATCATGACAATTGTCGTATTGCATAATATAATTCTCTGCAAAATCTTTCAATTCAGCTTTTATAATTTTTTTACAAAAAGGGTCTTCTTTATGCTTGATTAAGAATTTAGCAAAAGTGGCTAAATAGGCATTTGGATTTGGTTCTTTGTATAGATTGTGTTTAATATAGTCAGCATCAAGATTGTACTCTTCTTCAAATTCTTTAGCCATTTCAGAGGGCATTTTATTAAAATAATAGCCTCTTAATAAATGTCTTCCAAAACGATTTCCAGAGCAATCGTCCATAGCGATATAGCCCAATGATTGTACTTTTTGATGCAATACTTTTCCGTCAAAGAAACTACAATTAGAACCTGTACCTAATATGCAAACAATGGCTTGTTCGGCTTTTGGTGTTGTTGCATAAACAGCTGCATAAGTATCTTCATGAACTACTACTATAGCTTTTGAAAAATATTTCTTAAATACTTCTGTTAAGAAATTTTTCATTCTATCTGTTCCACAGCCCGCACCATAAAAGTAAAGATGTGAGGCTTTGTCTTTGTTATGGGATATATCGAATTTTTCATTCAAGCGATTGATGATTTCTTCTTTGTCTAACACTTCTGGATTTAAACCTAAAGTTTGTGTAGTAAAAAGTACTTTTCCGGAATCATCGATTGCAATCCAATCGGCTTTTGTTGAACCGCTATCTACTAGTAATTTCATTTTAGATTGTTAGATTGTTAGACTTCTTAGATAATTTCTGTTTATTATATCAAAATTCATTGTTCGTTGTTCAACGGTTCAATATTTACTATTTATAAACGAATATTGAATTTTAATCTGGTGCCCTAGCCCCGATAGTAATGAAAATCCTTTTTTGAGGTACGAAAAAAAGATTGCAATGCATAGCGGGAAATAGCTTCCAATATAAAACCTATTTAACAAAAAAAGTTAACTAGGAAATGTAAATGTATGAATTATTTTAAATTGGCAATGTGAACTGATAAATCAATTAATTTGCTTGAATATCCGTATTCGTTATCGTACCAAGATACGATTTTAAAGAAAGTAGAATTTAAACCAATACCAGCTTTTGCATCTACAATAGATGTTCTAGGATCGGAAATAAAATCTTGTGAAACCACATCATCTTCAGTATAACCTAAAATTCCTTTCATTGTAGTTTCGGAAGTATGTTTTAATACTTTCATGATTTCATCGTAAGTAGTTTCTTTGGCTACTTTAACAGTTAAATCGACTACTGATACATCGGCAGTAGGCACTCGCATTGACATTCCGGTTAATTTACCATTTAATTCCGGAATTACTTTACCGACTGCTTTTGCAGCTCCGGTTGAAGCTGGAATAATATTTAGTAAAGCGGCTCTTCCACCACGGAAATCTTTACGAGAAGGTCCGTCAACAGTAAGTTGCGTAGCAGTTGTAGCGTGAATGGTAGTCATTAAAGCTTCTACAATTCCGAAATGATCATTGATTACTTTTGCCAATGGCGCTAAACAATTGGTAGTACAAGATGCATTAGAAACAATAGTATCTGATGCTTTTGCACTTTCATGATTTACGCCCATTACAAACATTGGGGCATCGGCAGATGGTGCAGAAATTACTACTTTTTTGGCACCACCATTGATATGTGATTGTGCGGTTTCAAGTGTGGTAAAAATACCTGTGCATTCAGCTACTACGTCTACTCCTACTTCATTCCATTTTAAAGTTGCAGGATCTTTTTCGGCTGTTACTCTAATTTGTTTATCATTTACGAAAAGTTTACCGTCAATGACCTCTACTTTTCCAGCAAAACGACCATGAACTGAATCGTATTTTAATAAGTACGCCAAATGATCTACACTTAATAAATCGTTTATGGCTACTACTTCGACATTATCTCTATTATAAGTTTCTCTAAAAACTAATCTTCCAATTCTTCCGAAACCATTTATTCCTAATTTTACTTTCATTTTTTTTAAAGCTTTAGACTATATGCATTATGCTGTAAGCCTGTTATAATTAAATTTTTGTTTTATTTGTTTTAGCTTATAGCCTATTGCTTAAAGCCTATTGCATTCTAAGTTGACATAATATCAGAAACTCGCAATAATTCTCTATCAATTTCTGAGTTTCCTTTTATGGCTTGTTCTAATGGCGTTAAAGCCACTTTATCGTTTAATATTCCGACCATAAAATTAGTTTTTCCTTCTAATAATGATTCGACAGCTTTTACGCCTAATCGACTTGCAAGTACTCTATCATAACAAGATGGAGAACCGCCGCGTTGCATGTGTCCGAGTACCGAAACACGAATATCATATTCTGGAAAATTTTCTTCTATATAATCTTTTAATTCAAAAACGTTCTTTCCAATTTTATCACCTTCTGCGATGACAACAATACTGGATGATTTACCAGAAGCTTTACTTTTGCGCAAAGAATCTAGGAGTCTTTCTAAACCCATATCTTCTTCTGGAATAAGTATTTCTTCGGCACCAGCACCGATTCCGGCATTCAAAGCTATATGACCGGCATCTCTTCCCATTACTTCTACAAGAAATAAACGGTTGTGTGAACTGGCAGTATCTCGAATTTTATCGATACATTCTACGACAGTATTTAGTGCGGTATCAAATCCAAGTGTATGACTGGTTCCGAATATATCATTATCGATGGTACCAGGTATTCCCATTACTGGAAATTCATATTCATTATTAAAAATTTCAGCCCCAGTAAAACTTCCGTCTCCACCAATTACAACTAGTGCATTAATTCCGTATTTTATTAAATTATCATGCGCTTTTTTTCGACCTTCAACAGTCATAAACTCTTTAGATCGAGCCGATTTTAAAATAGTACCTCCTTTATTTACGATATTGTTTACAGATCTAGGACCCATTTCTTTGAAATCGCCTTCAATCATACCTTGATATCCTCTGTAAATTCCAACACTTTCAATAGAATGATAAGCACAAGTTCTTACTACAGAACGAATAGCAGCGTTCATTCCGGGAGAATCACCACCAGAAGTTAAAACACCTATTTTTTTAATGGTTTTTGACATTATTTTTAATTAAAAATGTAAAATTAATAAACATGAGGGTTAAAAAACTTAGTATTCTTAGTATTTTAGGAATAGAAGTATAAATCAATCGTTTTCGTTGATAAGTTTTAAAGTTATGAAAAGGGAATTGCTGAAATTTACTCAAAAATAAAAATGATTTTAAAATAATTAAATTGATTCAAATACAAAAACTAGTCATCAGAAAGAATAGCGTCTTTATTTGGTTTTGGACTTTCTGCTTCTTTCTTTTCTTCTGAATCTTCATTGGGGTTGTTAGAAGGTATTTGATCGGAATCAGAACTATGATTAGCTGAATTTTTCTCAACATCAATTTTATGATTTTTGAAAATTTTATTCACTAATTCTTTAAACGTATCAAAATCGACTTCATAATTAATACCAATTCCTTGCGTATATCCGACGCCTTGTCCTATATAATTAATTTCATTTTCTTTATTAAAAACTCTTAGATTTAATGTTCCATCTTCATTAACACGGTATTCTAATTGAAAATTTCCTACTATTGCTGTTTCATTAATTCCGCCTAATGGTACACCAACTTGTCCATTAAATGTAAGTCGATCGCTAATTTTAGTAGATATTGTTGCTAATACTCTTGCATCAGTTTCATATCCTAGTCTTCTATCTCCTTGGGTATAATCGACATTTAAATCAAATTTATCATCCTTGCCATTAAGTATACCGGAAAACAAAACACCAATTTTTTCAAAGGCAAAATTCGAATATTGCGATTGACTTAATCCATCTTGGCTTAAAAAACCACCTGTAGAAAGTAAATATAAAGCTTGGGTTTGACGCGTATCTTTGTCGTTTAATTTTGTTTCGATTTCTGATTTTAATACAGAACTTACATTTGGAAATATGATATTAAAATCGGGTTCTGGATTGTTTAGCGTTCCTTTTAAATCTATACTTACTTCAACAGGTATTTTTTTATTAAAAGATGCATTATCAATCAATACTGCAGGATTAGCATTCGTTTTATAAATGGCTTCTAGACTCAATACAGCGTTTAATGGATCACCTGTCCATGCAATAGAACCATTTTTTTTCACATCAAATTTTTTATCAACTAAACCACCATATTTAAAATTATAGGACCCTTTTTCTACAATAAAATCGCCCCACATATTAAAATTTCCTAAAGTATTAATTCTGAATAAGAGCCCCCCTTCACCAATACCTTTCATTCCGTGCCCCGAATCTCTATCTAAAATAACTTCAATATTAGCATTTTTGGTTATTTTGAATTCAAAATTCATTTGCAATCCGCTGTAATCTTTATTTTTCTTTTTTGATTTATCAGTTAAGTTATATTTTTCACTTTTAGAAATAAAATGTAAATATTCATTATCTTCGATTGCAACGGCATCATTTATTGGAATTTTAACATCCGTTCCTTTTTCAGACTCTGCATTAACATTAATAATTAAACCTGTTGTTGGACCAATAATAATTGCACTTCCATCAATAAAGGCAGTCCCGAAATAAGCTGCACCTTCATGATCTTTTGTATTTAAAGCTAAAAGTCTTTTGGAATCAATATTTAGATTAAGTTCCCAATTTCCGAATTTTTTATGTTTAATAAAACCTTCTAAATTACCTTCTGTTTTAAATTTAGTATCGGTAATTTTTGTTCTTCTAATTATGAACTTTTCTCGAGTAACATCTACAATAGCGTTAGGGTTTATTTCATAATCGACATTTAAGTAAGGAACCGTTAAACCTGCTCCATCAACGTATAATCTACCATTGTAATCAATATCGTTAATATTTCCGTCTATACGAGCATTTCCAGAAACATTACCTCTAATGTTACTTAAAACATCGCCTCCAATGTTGTTTAGTATTCCTAAGTTAAATTTTTGAAAATTTAAATCTAAATCTAAAAGTGTTTGTTCATTTACTATTTGAAGATTTCCATCAGCTTTAAAAGATTCGAAGTTTTCATTTTCAATTGTTGAATTAATATTAAATTTAGAAAAATCTTCATTTCCTTTGATTACCAGATTCATATTTCCAAACTCATTATCATTTACAAAAAGTTTATTAATTATTAGAGATGCTGTTGGCTGATATGCACTACTATTTTGTTTTAAAAACACTTCACCATTTAAAAAGCCATCAAATTTAAATTTTTCTACATCGGGTGTTATTTTATTTAAATTAACATCTTTAAAAGTGAGCTGTAAATCTTTGTTGCTTTTGCCATTAATTAATCCTTTAAAACTGATTGATTGATTTTCATGCGAAAAAACTAAATCTTCAAAAGAAAATACTTTTAATTTTTTATCAAAAACAATTTTGTTTTTATCGTTTTTATTTTCATTGACATACCATAAAAAATCTTTAAACATCATTTCCGATTTTTTAAATCCAATGACATTATTATTTTCTTTATTGATGGTGTGATATAAATTCAAATTATAAAAATCATTCCCTTTTTTACCACCTTTAAATTCAGTTCTAAAATTTAAAGTATCTTTAGATGTTACATTTATTAAAGAAAAATCTCTGATTTTATATCGTTTTGTTTTAATACTATCCATTTCTATATAAGTATTATACAATGGATTTTTATTATCTATTTTAATTTTAACTTTATCAAATGATGTATTATAAGCATTTAAGTTAGTTGTTGAAAAATTTAATTTAAAATCGTTTGTATCGCCATTTATTTTTCCGTTTAAACTTGCATCATCTGTTAAAGAAATATCAGGAAAGATTATCTCTATTAATTCGTCAAAATCGTCTAGGTTAAATTTAAAATATTGTCCTTTCTTGATTAAATTAGGTCTATAATTAGTATACAAACTTCCAACTGAGTTTTCGACCATTTTAGAGATTTGATTAAAATCAAATTTCCCTTCAATTGCGCCATAAATACCGTCAATAGATTTTAGAGTAATTTTATGAATGCTGTTTTCATCAAAACTTGAATTGACACTTAACTTATCAAAAAAATATTGATTTTTTTTATTTTGATATGATGTATTGGTAAACTCTATATCACCTTTCATATCATTTATTGAGTTTCCGAAGATTTTCATAACAATATTTCCTTTAAAAACAGCAACTGAATCGGAAATAAAGTTCAATTTATTTAGGTTGGCATAATCTATTTTAGCATTAAAATCATATATATTTTCATTTTTACTTAAATCTACTATTCCATCAAAATCTAAAAAAAGATTTGGATCATTAACACTTACTTTGCCTTTAAATATTGGTTTTTTAAAACTACCTTCAGCAATAATATTCTTATAATTATAGTCATTGTATTTAATATTTAGAACATTACCTTCAAATTTTACATCTAAATATTTCTCTGTAAATCCTTTTCCATCAACATCTACATCCATTGAAACTTTGCCAATATCTTTTCGGTTTAAAAATGAACCAACATCAAAATTATCTAAAATTATATTTCCAGAATACGATGCATTGTCAATATTGTTAATATTTGTCATGACCAATTGAGAAACAACATTTCCTAATTTGGTTTGCAGTTTAAAATCGGCATCAATTGATTTTGTTGTAATTTCAGCATCTCCAATCAAATTAAATTGTCCTAATTTTTTTAGCGAAGACGGTAATTTTTTACCTAAAACATTTGGTAATAAAGAAGATAAATTTTCATAACTTGAAGATACCTTTTTAAAAGAACCTTTCATAAAAAAATCACCTTTTCCTTTCTTGGCAAGTAAATTTTTGAAATGAACATCACCAATAATTTGAGAATTTTTAGTATCTAAAAGGTTCAATTTTTTAACAGTAAAATCATTTAAAGATCCATTAATTAAACCACTAAAATAGAATTTTTGATGTGGTGCCAATTCTTTATAAAAATACCGAATATCATTTGTTGCAATTGACGCTGATTTTGTTTTAATATCAAAAACGACCCTGTTATTAAAATCAGAAAAATCATGATTGTCCATATTATAATTCAATACTACATCACCATTAAATTGTGAAGACATCGTTTTTAAATCTAATTTTTCTAATCGAATATTCTTTTTAGTATAAGTAAATTTCGATTTTAAATTCTCAACAAAAAGACCCCGATGATCATAAAAAGACATTTCATCAATAGAAGTTGTTACATTGGGTCCTTTTATTTTAAAATTGGTAATAACGGCGTTTAACTTTGTGAAATCGACTTCTTTTTGAGTACTAACGTTTTCGTCAATTTTAATAAATCGACTATCTTTCAATGTAATTTTACTTGAAGTCATTAAAAACTTTCCTGAAGATTTTTTACCATCATCAAAAGCAGCTACGAACTTATCTAAGTTAGAATCTTTATCATTTTTATATGTTTTGATTTTTAAAGTAAGATTGTTTGCAGTTATTTTTCCGAAAATTAGTTTTCCGTCAATTAATTTTTTAGAATCTAAAATAGTAGTATTTATTCGATTAGCATAAATTAAAGTGTCTTTATGATCATCTTTAATCATTACTTTTTTAAGTTGAACACCACCAAATATTGTAACTTCAACTTGATCAATATAAATATTTGTTCCGAAATCTTTATTGATTTTTTCGGTAAAGTAATGCGCAATTTTTGTTTGTACAGTAGGAAAAGATAATGTAATACCTAGTATCAGTATGAGAAGTAAAAATACAATTATAGTACGAAAAACTATTTTTCTGATTTTTTTAAAACGGGTATTTGTTTTTTTTTCTTCCAAATTTTTTTGGCTATGAATAAGAAACCTTGAAAATAGTTACTTTTGTATTATTTGTAAAATTAATTGTTTTATAACGGGAATTCAAATTTTCTTCAAAAATAATGCCTAATGTTGAGTAATGATGTTTTTATCTTAGCCATCGAAAGTTCTTGTGACGATACTGCGGCGGCTGTTTTAATAAACGATACTGTGGTGTCGAATATTGTAGCAAATCAATCTATTCATAATGAGTTTGGTGGTGTTGTGCCCGAATTGGCTTCGAGGGCACATCTACACAATATAGTTCCGGTTATTGATGTTGCACTAAAAAAAGCAAATATTGATAAACGCCAATTAAATGCAATAGCCTTTACACAAGGACCAGGTTTAATGGGTTCGCTTTTGGTTGGGTCATCATTTGCCAAATCACTATCACTCGGCTTGAAAATTCCTTTAATTGCTGTTAATCATATGCATGCGCATATATTGGCCCATTTTATAGATGAAGAAGGATTTGACAAACCTAATTTTCCATTTTTAGCCTTAACCATTTCAGGAGGTCATACACAAATTGTTGTAGTAAAAAGTTTTTTTGATATGGAAATTATTGGGGAAACTACAGACGATGCTGTTGGAGAAGCATTTGATAAAAGTGCAAAGATACTCGGATTACCTTATCCTGGCGGACCATTAATTGATCAATTGGCAAAAGAAGGTAATCCAAAAAAATATACATTTACCAAACCAAAAATACCAGAATTGAATTTTAGTTTCTCTGGATTAAAAACACAAATACTCTATTTTATACAGAAAAATGTTGCGGAAAATCCGAATTTTATTGAAGAAAATAAAGCTGATATTTGCGCTTCTATTCAGTTTACGATTATTGAAATATTGATGGATAAACTGAAATTAGCCGTTGCTCAAACAGGCATAAAACAAATTGCCATTGGTGGTGGTGTTTCGGCAAATTCCGGAATTAGAACTACTTTAAAAGAAGCCGAGAATAAATACGGTTGGAAAACATTTATTCCGAAATTCGAATACACAACTGATAATGCAGCCATGATTGGAATTGTTGGTTATTATAAATATTTGGAAAAAAAATTTAATGATAGTACTGTAGTTTCAAAACCAAGAATTGAATTTTGATTATGAAAAATATTTTGCTAGTTTTTATATTTATTGGTAGCATTTTCAATTCAATTAATTTTGAAAAAAAACAAATTATCCCCAATGAAATAATAAAGTTAGTGTCTAAAAACAAAAAAATTAAATTTCCTTTTTTTGAGTATAAAAATAAAACGGTTTCCGATAAAATTAATCAAACTTTACGGGATAGTTTAAAAGATAAACTTGATGAACCATTTGAAAAAGATGACATTAAAACTATTATTGAAAATGTATCAAAAATATTAGATGTTTGCTCTTATGAAGTTTTTTATTCAAAAAATACTGTTTCAATAGTGTTCATTTTTGAAAGTTCAAGCGGAGCATATCCGACAAGCTGGAGTGAATACTATAATTTTTCAAAGCTAACAGGTAAATTACTTTCAACAAAAGATATATTTTCCGATAAACGAGATTTTTTGAAACGATTTAAATCAAAAGAAAAAATCTACATTAAAAATTATATAAAAGAACTAACACAAACTGATGCTGACACATCAAATGTGAAAATTGCAATTAGAGAAATTAATGATGGTTGTTTTAAATATTTTGATGATAGATTCAAAATACAAAAAGATGTTTTTTACTTTTATCCAAATTATTGTGTTCCACATTTTATGCAAAATATTGCACCATATGAACCTATAGTGTTTAGCAAAATGGAATTAAAAAATATACTAAAAAAAGAATATCAGTAATATGCAATTATTCTATTTTAAAGACATCAATGTAACATCAACTTCCTTTTCTTTTGACAAAGAAGAAAGCAAACACATTGTTAAAGTTCTGCGTAAAAAAGAAAGTGATATACTTTTTGTTACTAATGGTTTAGGTTTTTTATTTAAAACGGAGATTGCAATGGCATCGGATAGTAAATGTACCTGCAAGATCATTTCTTTTGAACAACATGAAAAGCCAAAATTTCATTTACATCTAGCAGTTGCTCCAACAAAAATGAACGAACGTTACGAATGGTTTTTAGAAAAAGCAACCGAAATAGGAATCCAAGAAATTACACCAATAATTTGTGATCATTCGGAACGAAAAGTCATTAAAAGAGAACGTTTTGATAAAATTATACTTTCGGCAATGAAACAATCAAATCAGTATTATTTACCTAAATTTAATGAAGCTATTTCTTATAAAGAGTTTATTAAAAAAGAAATTGTAGGGCAGAAATATATTGCTCATTGTGAAGAATCTGAAAAGAATTCATTTAAATTTTCACTAATACCCAATCAAGATGTTACCCTTTTAATTGGTCCAGAGGGTGATTTTTCTGTTAAAGAAATTCAATTGGCCTTGGAAAATAAATATATTCCTGTAACTTTGGGAGATACAAGACTAAGAACAGAAACCGCAGCTATTGTAGCTTGTCATAGCGTTGTATTTACAAATGAAAAATAACCAATGAAAAAAATACTTTTTATCCTTTTAATACTTACCTATAATTGTTATTCTCAAGAAATAGCATTGCTAAAATACAATGGTGGTGGCGATTGGTATGCCAATCCAACTTCGTTACCTAATTTAATTAAATTCAGTAATCTAACTATAAATACAACATTAAAGTCGAAACCAGCAACGGTAGAACCAAGTAGTCCCGATTTGTTGTCTTATCCGTTTGTTCATATGACCGGACACGGAAATGTAGTTTTTAGTGCAGCCGATCAAACGAATCTTAGAAATTACATGTTATCTGGAGGATTTCTTCATATTGATGATAATTATGGTATGGATGAATACATCCGAAAAGAAATAAAAAAATTATTTCCTACTATTGATTTAGTTGAAATACCTGCTAACCATCCCATTTTTCAAAAACCAAATTTATTTGCAAATGGATTACCAAAAATTCACGAACACGAAGGAAAACGTCCGCAGGCATTTGGAATCTTTATTGAAACTAGATTGGTTTTATTATATACATTCGAATGTGATTTAGGTGATGGTTGGGAAGATCCAGATGTGCATAATGACCCCAAAGATGTTAGAGAAAAAGCATTGAAAATGGGAGCAAATATTTTAAATTATGTTTTTAATAATTAATTATGGTACAATCTAAAGCTATAGCAAATGGTATTCTAAGAGCCGTTGGCATAATAGCGCTGATAGGTTCAATACTGTACTTTCTTTACTGTATACAGGTGGTTTTTATCTATATTACCATTGCTATAGTTATATCGCTCATTGGAAATCCGATTGTGGAATTTTTAAGAAACCGGTTAAAGTTTTCCAATACTTTGGCTGTTTGTGTTACGTTACTATTTTTCGTCTCAATGCTAGCTGGATTGGTAATGTTATTTGTTCCGTTGATTATTTCTCAAGGAAATAATTTATCACTTTTAGACACCAAATCCATTCAAGAAAAGTTGACAGAAGTTTTTAATCAGGCAAGTGTTTATTTAAACGCCTGTAATATTGATGTCGATCAGATTGTCAAAAAAAGTGATTTAACATCAAAGTTAAATTTTAATTGGTTGACCAATTTCTTTAATTCTGTTTTGGGAACTATTAGCAGTCTCGGAATCGGA
>CALPIE020000056.1 GCA_943323545.2 Bifidobacterium breve
AGTGGCATAACATCTTATTCCTCTTTTGAAATTCGATTCAGACTTAATGGTATTATCCCTCTTGCTGCTGGAACTGGAACTTTTAAATTCTTAACAAGTCAATCCAATACAATTAGTTTTACTCACAAAAACCTCTTGGATACTGCCCCAAATAAAGCAACATTAAAATTCTTTGCAACTTGTGTTCCTATAGATTCTGATAATGACGGAGTAGCCGATCAATTTGATTTTGATTGTGATAATGATGGCATTCCAGATTTAGTTGAATCTCAAGGTGCTAGTTACATTCCACTTTCCAATACCGATGCAAATCTTGACGGTATCGATACTATTTTTGGAAACGGAATTATACCCACAGATTCGGATAATGATGGTATTCCAGATTATTTAGATTTGGATAGTGATAACGACGGGATATACGATCTCGTTGAGTCAGGAAGCAATGCACCAGATACTAATAATAATGGGATAATAGATGGTACCAATTTTGGAACGAATGGTATAGCAAATAGCCTTGAAACTGCTTTAGATAATGGAATATTAAATTATACCATTGCCAATACTGATGCTACTGCACTATTCAATTATCTTGATTTAGATAGCGATGGAGATGGTTGTAATGATGTTATTGAAGCTGGATTTATCGATGTAAATTCAGATGGAATATTAGGGAATATAGCACCACCAACTGTTAATAGTAATGGAATTGTAACTAGTGGAGTTGGTTATACAACACCCAATGCAAATTATTTAATTGGTGCTCCAATTGTAATAACTACAGAACCACAAAATGTAATAACTTGTGAATTGCAAAGTGCAACCTTTACATTATCTACAAATGGTGTTAATGGGTACCAATGGCAATTATCAACTGATAATGGTATAACGTGGACTGACTTAACAAATAATGCAACTTATTCTGGAGTTACAACTATATCATTAACGGTTTCTAATGTTTCTCCATCAATGAATGGATATAAATACCGTGTTTTTTTAAGTAAAAATGGTAATTCTTGCGGTTTATTTTCTTTAGCCGGAATTTTAACAACTTATGCTTTACCAGTTGTGAATTCTCCTATTACACTAAAACAATGTGATAATGATACAGATGGAATTTCAGACTTTAATCTTACTGAAATAAATAGTTTTATTTCAGCTAATTTCAATTTAGAAACTTTTACTTATTTCACCACATTTGCAGCTGCAAATACAAATAATGTCGCTTTTCAAATTCTTACTCCAACTGTTTACAATAGTGGTAATGGTACTGTTTGGGTTCGAGTAGTAAATGCCAATAACTGCTATAGAGTAGTTGAGTTAAACTTAATAGTTTCAGTTACTCAAATTAATGCAGCTACTTTTCATCGGGATTTTATAGTTTGTGATGATAATTTACCTAGTGATACAGATGGGACCTCTGCTTTTAATTTTAGTTCAGTAACTGCAGAAATTTTAGCTTTACTACCTCCTCCATCATCAAATTATACTATTACTTATTATGCAAATAATGCAGATGCTTTAGCAGAAATCAACCCAATAAATACATTATCAAATTATAGAAATGTAATTCTGAACCAACAAGATATTTATGTACGTGTTGATAGTAATTTAGACAATGCTTGTTTTGGACTTGGTCCGTTTATTACATTAACCGTCGAGGCTTTGCCAATTGCTCATACAATAGCAGTTTTTAGAGAATGTGATGATGCATCAAATGATGGCGTTTTCTCATTCAACACAAGCAGTTTAGAATCCAATCTTTTACAAGGACAAACCAATAAAACAATTACTTATTTTAACTCGGCCAACAATCCATTACAAGATGCTAATGGATTATTTATTACAAGTCCAATAGGTGCAACTTTTACAACTACATCTCAAACAATAAAAGCAAGAATTACCAATAATAGTACTGCAACAAATAATGGAATTCCATGTTTTGACGAAACTACTATACAGTTTATTGTAGATGTAAAACCAAATGCAAATCCAATCCCTCCTAATTTAACAACTAAATGTGATGATGAATTAGACCCTGCTGCTCAAGATGGTTTATTTACCTTCAATACTTCTAATTTTGAAGCTACAATTCTAAATGGTCAAACCGGAATGAATGTTACTTATACTTTACAAGACGGTACAGTTTTAAATAGCATTGCTCCTACTTTTACAACAGGAACACAAAATGTATTAGTAACAGTTACAAATCCATTAAATACAACTTGCGCTTCAACACTAGTAATACCTTTTACAGTAAATCCGATTCCAAATATCGATCTAGTAGATGATGAATTGGTATGTACAAATTTACCTTCATTTGTTGTAACTATAAATGCTGGTATCAATAATGGAACTCCACAATCAAATTATACTTATCAATGGTATCTTAATGGTTCTATTTTATCTGGAGTCACAACGTATTCATTAAATGTAAATACAGCAGGAGTTTATACTGTTGAAGTAACAACAAATCCTCAGGGATGTCCTATAACGCGAACTATAACAGTTGTAGCTTCAAATATTGCAACTATTGAGGATATTAACATTGTAGATTTATCAGATAATAATACAGTTGAAATTATAGTTTCAGGAAATAGTATTGGAAACTATATTTATAGTATAGACAATATGCCATTTCAGTCTTCAAATTATTTCACCAATGTAGATATGGGTTTTCATACGGTTTATGTTCAAGATTTGAATGGCTGTGGAACAGTGCAACAACAAATTTCAGTTTTGGGAATTCCACAATTTTTTACTCCAAATGGTGATGGTTATAATGACTATTGGAATATTAAAGGTGCAAATGCAAGTTACCATTCTAAGTCAATTATTCAAATTTTTGATAGGTATGGAAAACTTTTAAAAGAATTTACACCAGTAAACATAGGATGGAATGGCACTTTTAATGGAAAAGAAGTTATTTCTGACGACTATTGGTATTCCATTCTAATTGATGATGGTAGAAGTGTGAAAGGTCATTTTAGTTTAAAGCGTTAAATGAAACTTTATATTATTTGTCTGATAACTTTTTGTGTTAATACTATTATTTCTCAAGAAATAAAAGTTAATTCAGGAACTATAAAACATTTTAAAAACTTTGAATCAAAATTTGTTGATTCACGAAATATAAGTGTTTGGTTGCCTGATGGCTATTCTGATAAAGAAAAATATGCAGTTCTTTATATGCATGATGGTCAAATGTTGTTTGATCCCGAATTAACTTGGAACAAGCAAGCATGGAAAATTGATGAAATAGCTGGTAAACTTATTTCAGAAAAAAAAACACGTAAATTTATAGTAGTTGGAATATGGAATAATGGTTTAAAACGTCATCCTGAATATTTTCCTCAAAAGCCATATTCAAAACTTACAGCTATTCAAAAAGATTTTATTTCTAATGATTTAATAAAAAGAAAAAAGATTGATACCGTATTCAATCCTATTTCTGATTTGTATTTGAAATTTTTGGTGACTGAATTGAAAGTTTTCATAGATAAAAATTTTTCGACAAATAGAGATAAAAACAATACATTTATTGCAGGTTCTAGCATGGGTGGGTTGATTTCATTGTATGCTATTTGTGAATACCCAAAAGTATTTGGTGCCGCAGCTTGTTTATCGACACATTGGACTGGAATTTATCAATTGGAAAATAATCCAATTCCAGATATCTTATTTGATTATTTGAAGCAAAAATTACCCAATCCTAAAAATCATACCATTTACTTTGATTATGGCGATCAAACGCTTGACTCTTTATATCCTAAGCTGCAACAGAGGGTAGATATAATAATGAAATCAAAAGGATTCACTGAAAGCAATTGGATTACTCGGTCTTTCCCAGGTAAAGATCATTCTGAAAAGTCATGGTCAGAACGATTACCTATTCCATTAGAATTTATTTTGAAAAACTAAAGCCCTAGCCCAGATGGAGCCGATATCCTTTTTTAAGGATTGATTTAAGCGTTAGCGAAATCATATCCTTAAAAAAGATAAAGGCGAGAGCTGGAATAAGCTACAAATAAAAAACCACCAATTTACATTGATGGTTTTGTATAAATTCTAGTATAAAAAATTATACTTTAAATCTTTTTCTATCGTTTTCTGTCAAATAAATTTTACGCAAACGAATAGATTTTGGGGTTACCTCAACATATTCATCTTTTTGAATGTATTCTAAAGCTTCTTCTAAAGAAAAAATAATTGGAGGAATTATTCTTGCTTTTTCATCATTACCAGAGGAACGAACGTTAGATTGTTTTTTCATTTTAGTTACGTTGATACTCATATCATCGCTACGTGAATTTTCACCAATAACCTGTCCTTCGTATATTTCATCATTAGGATTAACGAAGAATTTACCACGATCTTGTAATTTATCGATAGAATATGGAATCGCTTTACCGTTTTCCATAGAAATTAAGGATCCATTATTTCTTCCTGGAATTTCACCTTTAAAAGGTTCATATCCAATAAAACGGTGTGCCATAATCGCTTCACCAGCAGTAGCGGTAAGCAATAAGTTACGCAATCCGATGATACCACGAGATGGAATATTGAATTTGATAATCATACGTTCACCTTTAGCTTCCATCGAAAGCATTTCTCCTTTACGAATGGTAACAAATTCTACGGCTCTACCTGATAAATTCTCTGGTAAATCAATGGTCAACTCTTCAATTGGCTCACATTTTTTACCGTCAATTTCTTTAATAATAACTTGTGGTTGTCCGATTTGTAATTCATAACCTTCTCTTCTCATCGTTTCAATAAGAACAGACAAGTGAAGAACACCACGACCAAAAACCATAAATTTATCGGCAGAATCAGTATCACCAACTTTTAACGCAAGGTTTTTCTCTAATTCTTTTGCCAAACGATCTTTAATATGACGTGATGTTACGAATTTACCTTCTTTACCAAAGAAAGGCGAATCGTTAATGGTAAACAACATACTCATCGTTGGTTCATCGATTGCTATAGTTTGTAGCGCTTCTGGATTTTCAAAATCGGCAATTGTATCCCCTATTTCAAATCCTTCAACACCAACAATAGCACAAATATCACCCGCTATAACTTCTTGTACTTTTTTACGACCCAATCCTTCAAAAGTGTGTAATTCTTTAATTCTTGATTTTATTATTTTACCGTCTCTTTTTACTAAAGAAATTGGCATTCCTTCTTTTAATGAACCTCTTTCTAAACGACCAATAGCTATACGACCAGTAAAAGAAGAAAAATCTAAAGAGGTGATTAACATTTGGGGAGTTCCTTCAGATACTTTAGGGGCGGGAACATTAGCAATTACCATATCTAATAAAGGCTCAATATTATCAGTTGGATTTCTAAAATCGTCAGACATCCAATTGTGTTTTGCAGAACCGTATACTGTTGGAAAATCCAATTGCCATTCTTCTGCACCTAATTCATACATCAAATCGAAAACTTTTTCGTGAACTTCTTCTGGAGTACAGTTTTCTTTATCTACTTTATTAATAACAACGCAAGGTTTCAATCCTAAATCGATTGCTTTTTGCAATACGAAACGTGTTTGTGGCATCGGACCTTCGAAGGCATCTACTAAAAGACAAACACCATCGGCCATATTCAATACACGCTCTACTTCTCCGCCAAAATCGGCGTGACCAGGAGTATCAATAATGTTGATTTTTGTACCTTTATATACAACAGAAACATTTTTAGAAGTAATTGTAATACCTCTCTCACGTTCAAGGTCGTTGTTGTCTAGAATTAAGTCCCCAGTATTCTCATTTTCACGAAAAAGTTGACAATGGTACATAATTTTATCAACCAAAGTTGTTTTTCCGTGATCGACGTGAGCAATAATTGCAATGTTTCTAATAGATTCCATCTGTTATTTTTAATGGGTGCAAAGGTACACTTTATTTCGATTAAAAAAACAGATAAAAAAATACTTTACATTTTATTAACGAAAAACAATTGTAAATAAATAAAAGTTTTTTTAGCAAAAAAAATTGTTTTAGTAAATTATTTTTTATTTTTGAGTAATGAAAAATAAAACGAATAAAATAATTCTCACTTATTTTCTAATTGCACTTATTTTGGTCTTTACAAGCCAATATTTTTTTCTCAAGAAAACAAACTTGAATGAAAATCTAATTAGATTAAGTTTTCTGATAACCTTTTCAATAATAACAGCATCTACAATATTTTTTGGATATCTAATTACTTTTAACTTAAAAAATGTTACAAAACATTTAAAAAAATTAGAGTCTATTAATGATGAATTATCAAAATCAAATGAACGTTATGATATTGTAGCAAAGGCTACGAGTGATACTATTTGGGATTGGGATATAAAAACAAATAAATTTACTTTTAATAAAGGAATTCAAGGGATTTTTGGTTACAAAAAAGAAACTATTGGAGATACCATTCAGTGGTGGTTTAATAAAATACATCCTGAAGATAGTTTGAAAATTTCTGTAAATGTATATTCATATATAGAACAAAAAACAGAAAAGTGGCAAGATTATTATCGCTTCTTATGTGCAGATGGCAGTTATAAATACGTATATGATAGGGGATTTTTAGTGATGGATGAATCCAATAATGTGGTAAGAGTAATTGGTGCAATGCAAGATATTACAAAGCTTAAAGAAGAAGAACAACGATTGCGATTATTAGAAACTGTAATTACACAAACTAAAGACTCAATAATTATTACAGAATCGGATAGTACTTCAAAAGGAATACCTAAAATTGTTTATATAAATCCAGCATTTACAAAAATGACTGGATTTAGTCTAAAAGAAGTCATTGGTAAAACAACAAAAATATTAATGAGTAAAAAATCTTTAAAATCAGATTTAAAAAACTTAACCAATGCAATTAAAAAAAAGGAGGAAATTACATTTGAAAATATAAGTGTAAATAAACAAAATGAAGAATATTGGGTAAATTTTACAATGATTCCCATTTTAAATTTCGATAATGAACATTCCCATTGGATTATAATTCAAAGAGATATTTCAAAAGAAAAAGAACGAGAAGAAGAGCGAGAACATTTAATAAAAGAATTGACTCAAAATAATAAAGATTTAAAACAATTTTCCTACATTACGTCTCATAATTTAAGAGCACCTTTATCAAATCTTACTGGTTTATTAAATTTAATTGAAGACATTCCGATTGATAACGAAGAGTTAAAAGAATTAATAGATGGATTTTCAAAATCAACTGGATTATTAAATGAAACAATTAATGATTTAGTAAATGTTATCATAATTAAGGACAGTCCTTCAATACAAAAAGAAGAAGTAAATATTAGAGATGTTTTTGAAAATGTTTTTAGTCAATTAACTTTTATTATTGGATTACAAAAACCAATTTTAAAATTATCATTTGAAAATGCAAAAACTTTAGTAATCAACAAATCATATTTAGAAAGTATTTTATTAAATTTAATGACAAATTCTCTAAAATATAGAGATGAAAAGAGACAACTTAAAATTAGCATCACATCTTATATAGAAAACAATAAGATTATTATTGAATTTACTGATAACGGAATTGGTATTGATTTAATTAGAAATAAAGACAAAGTATTTGGATTATACCAAAGATTTCATAATCATTCAGATAGTAAAGGCTTAGGATTGTATTTAGTAAAATCTCAAGTTGAAGCTATGGGAGGTAGCATATCAATAGAAAGTGAAGTTGGAAAAGGCACTTCTTTTAAATTAACATTTAAAAATTAAATACAATGTTAGAAACAGTACTCTGTGTAGATGACGATCCAATAACATTAATGTTATGCAAAAAAGTTATCATGAAATCTAATTTTTCAAAAAAGATTTATTCAGCTATAAATGGCGAAGATGCGTTAAAATTTTTTGATGATTTGATTAATAAACAGGATTCTGAAATCAAAGACTTCCCACAATTAATTTTTTTAGATTTAAATATGCCTGTAATGAATGGCTGGGAATTTTTATCTGTTTTCTCTAAAAATCAATATTTAGAAAATTTTTCAAAGACAAAAGTAGTGGTACTTTCTTCAACTATAGACCCAAATGATATTGAAAAATCGAAAGAATACCCTATGGTAGTTGAATTTTTATCAAAACCTATTACTACTGAAATTCTTGAATTATTAAAAAATGTTATATAAAAAAAAGCTTTCGTTAAATGAAAGCTTTTTTTATATAATAATTGTAAATTGATTATAATTTAGCTACCTGTTTGGTTAATTTTGATTTTAAGTTAGCTGCTTTATTATCATGAATGATATTCTTTTTAGCTAATTTATCAATCATTGAAATAACTCCAGATAATTTTGAAGTAGCATCAGATTTTTCTGTCGCTAAACGTAAAGCTTTAATCGCATTACGAGTAGTTTTGTGCTGGTATCTATTTAATACTCTTTTTTTATCGTTACTTCTAATTCTTTTTAAAGCTGACTTATGATTTGCCATTTTGATTTGTTTTTTTTTAGTAAAATTGTAGCCCGTAGGGGAATCGAACCCCTCTTACATGGATGAAAACCATGCGTCCTAACCGATAGACGAACGGGCCATCTTCTTGATTGCGGATGCAAAAATACAACTATTTTTTATTCACACAATAGTTAACTATTATTTTTTTTGTTTATTTTTAATAAGCCTTTGCAAATAGTACTCTACCAGAAGAATTTTCTCCAGAAAAAACACATTTCCCCAATTGCCCTTTTCTATCTAATGGAATACAACGAATAGTAGCTTTGGTTAAATCTTTAATTTTTTCTTCTGTTTCTGACGTTCCATCCCAATGTGCCGATATAAATCCAGTTTTATTTTCTAGTACTTCTTTAAATTCTTCAAAAGAATTTACTTCAGTAATATGTTTATTTCTAAAATCTAACGCTTTATTAAATAAATCATTTTGAATAGATTCTAATAATTCCTTTATATAATTCACAATTTCCTCTTTTGCAATAACTTCTTTGGTCAAAGTATCTCTTCTAGCAACTTCAAAAGTACCGTTTTCTATATCTTTTGGACCAACAGCAATTCTAACTGGAACTCCTTTTAATTCCCATTCTGCAAACTTAAATCCAGGTTTTTGAGTTGTTCTATTATCATATTTAACTGAAACTCTTAAGTTTTTAAACTGAGAAACTAAATTGATTACAATTTCAGTTATTTTTTCAAACTCTTCATCAGTTTTAAAAATAGGAACTATAACTACTTGAATTGGAGCTAAATTTGGAGGCAATACCAATCCATTATCGTCAGAGTGCGTCATAACCAAAGCACCCATTAATCGAGTTGAAACTCCCCAAGAAGTTCCCCAAACATATTCTTGTTTTCCTTCTTGATTGGCAAATTTTACATCAAATGCTTTTGCGAAATTTTGTCCTAAAAAGTGGGAGGTTCCAGCTTGTAGTGCTTTCCCGTCTTGCATTAAAGCTTCTATACAATAAGTTTCTTCCGCACCAGCAAAACGTTCTGATTCTGTTTTTAGACCTTTTATAACTGGTATTGCCATAAAATTTTCAACAAATTCAGCATAAACATTCATCATTTTTTCTGACTCTTCAATTGCTTCTACTTTTGTTGCGTGAGCAGTATGTCCTTCTTGCCATAAAAACTCGGCTGTTCTTAAGAACAAACGTGTTCTCATTTCCCAACGTACCACATTAGCCCATTGATTTATTAATAATGGTAAATCTCTATAGGATTGAACCCAGTTTTTATAGGTACTCCAAATAATTGCTTCGCTTGTTGGGCGAACAATCAATTCTTCTTCTAATTTCGCATTTGGGTCAACCATCAATTTACCTGGCTTACTTGGATCGGTTTTTAATCTGTAATGTGTAACAATTGCACACTCTTTTGCAAATCCTTCCGCATTTTTTTCTTCAGCTTCGAACATGCTTTTTGGAACAAACAACGGAAAATAAGCATTACTGTGTCCGGTTTCTTTAAACATTCGGTCTAATTCGGCTTGCATTTTTTCCCAAATTGCATATCCGTATGGTTTGATAACCATACACCCTCTTACACCTGAGTTTTCAGCTAGATCAGCTTTGACTACAAGCTCGTTATACCATTTGGAATAGTCGACTGCTCTTGTTGTTAAGTTCTTACTCATAATGAATAAATTGGCATAAAAATTGTTTAACTTTTTTTAACTAAATAGTTCGACAAAACTAACTAAATTTGTATTGACCAACAATAAAAATGCTACAGATATGAAAACAAATTATTTTTCCACTAAAAAACTATCCATTTATATCATATTTGGATTAACCAATATGTTGTTATTATCTTGCGGATCAACTCAAAATACTTCCTATTATGATAATGATGGAATTTATGGCAGTACATCTAAAAACCCTCAAAATGATGCTGTAAATACTAATAATAAATATAAGGAGTATTTTAGTGCTTTAAACCAAGAAAATCAAGAAATTTTTACAAATGTTGAAAATTATAGTACCGTTAATGATACCGTTAATAAAAATTCAACTGTTGAAACTAATAGTAATAATGGGTGGGGATCTAACCCTTCTCCAGCTAATGTAATTGTATATGAAAACAACTGGGGTGGAGGTTGGAATAACTGGGGTTGGAATAACTGGTGTTGGAATAGCTGGTATGGACCAAATTTAGGCTGGGGATGGAACAACTGGTACGGACCAAATTTCGGCTGGGGATGGAACAACTGGGGATGGAACAATTGGTGTGGACCAAATTACGGCTGGGGATGGAACAACTGGGGATGGAATAATGGGTTTTATAACAATCATTATTCATACGCAAATGGAAGAAGAGAAACACGATATTCAAACAATAATAATAGATACAGTAACTCTGTTACAAATCGTTACAATTCTACTAGACGTGAAAGTACTGTAACTCCAACGAGATATAATACACAAACTTCAAGAAATAACCCAACTAATACTAGAGATTTTGACTCTTCAAGTCCTAGACCTAGAGCTAATACTTCTAACACAAGACCCTATACAACACCAAATAGAAATTACAATAACAACAATTCAAGTTCAAACACAACTTCTACTCCAAGAAATAATACAACTTCTACTCCAAGAAATAATACTTATACACCAAATTCTAGAGAATATAACTCCAGTTCGCCAACAAGAAGTGAGTCACCACGATCTTATTCTCCAAGTTCAAGTGGTGGTAGTTTTGGAGGTAGTGGCGGTGGTGGTGGACGTTCAGGTGGAAGTAGCGGTGGAAGAAGATAATAATTTGAGTTCTCTTTGTATAAAACAACAATTTATATCTATATGAAAAAAATAATTTTAATTCTTATTACTGGATTAACAATAGGTAAAATACAATCACAAAATATTAATGATGCCTTGCGCTATGCTCAAGACAACTTAAATGGAACTGCTCGTTTTAGAGCAATGGGAGGTGCTTTTGGTGCTTTAGGCGGTGACTTTTCTGCTATAAACGTAAATCCTGCAGGATCTGTTGTTTTTGCTAATAATCAAATTGGTTTTACTTTAAGTAATTACAATATTAATAATAATTCAAATTATTTTGGAAAGAACTCTTCTGAAATAAATAATTCATTAGATATTAACCAAGCAGGAGGAGTTTTTGTGTTTACAAATTCAAAAGAAAATACCAATTGGAAAAAATTTGCTGTTGCAGTAAATTATGACAATGCTAATAATTTTGATAATACTGTTTTTTCTGCTGGTACAAATCCTACAAATTCTATAGGTAATTATTTTTTATATTATGCAAATGCCAATCAACTATGGCCTGGTATTTCTTTAGGGACTTTACAAAATGCCAATTTTCAAGATTTAAATTTTCAAGACCAACAGGCCCTTCTTGGTTATCAATCTTACATAATTGATCCAATTGATGGTAGTAATACCAATAATTCAATTTATTTTTCAAATATACCAAATGGAGGAAATTATTACCAAGAAAATGAAACCGAGAGTAATGGATATAATGGAAAACTTTCAATTAATGCTTCAGCCCAATATACAGATAAATTTTATTTTGGATTGAATATAAATACCTATTTTATAGATTATAGACAATCGTCTTCTTTTTATGAAAGTAACAATAATCCACAAAATGCGAATCCCCAAAGAACAATAAATAGACTGAGATTTAATAATGATTTATATACATACGGAAGTGGACTTTCTTTTCAATTGGGCGCTATTTTTAAACCAATAAAAGAGTTAAGATTAGGATTAGCTTTTGAATCTCCAACTTGGTACCAACTTAATGATGAAACATCTCAAAAGGTATTTGTTTCTGGCTATGGACTTCAACCAATTCCAGACACAAACATATATTCAAATACTGGTTTTAACCCAGATATTACATTAATTTATGAACCATATAATTTAAGAACACCTAGTAAATTTACAAGTAGCATAGCCTACGTATTTGGCAAAAAAGGTTTAATCAGTTTTGATTATGCAATTAAAGATTATAGCAAAACACAATTCAGACCTAATCGAGATTTTAATAGAACTAATGCACAAATGGAAAATATTTTAGATGTTGCAAGTGAATTTAGATTTGGATCTGAATATAAAATTAAGAAATTTAGTTTAAGATGTGGGTATCGATTTGAACAAAGTCCTTATAAAGATAGAAAAACTATTGGAAACTTAAATGGCTATTCTGGAGGGCTAGGTTATAATTTTGGTTCAATTAAATTAGATATGGCTTATTCCTATTCTCAAAGAAATTCCCAACAATCTTTTTTCTCTCAAGGTCTAACAGATAAATCTGTAATTAATTCAAAAAATAATTCTATAACTGTTACTTTAGTTTTTGAATTATAAAATAAATCATTTATTTAAATATAAAAAAACCATTTGCTTATGCTAATGGTTTTTTTATTCTATTAGTGGTGAATGAATTTAGATTAAAATAAAAAACGTAATTTTGCGAATTCAAATTTCAGTTCAATATGTAAACTATGAGAACCAAATCGGTAAAGAAAAACAAAATAAACGTAATTACACTTGGTTGCTCTAAAAATACTTACGATAGCGAAGTATTAATGGGTCAATTAAAGGCCAGTGGTAAAGATGTTGTTCATGAACAAGAGGGGAATATTGTAGTAATAAATACTTGTGGATTTATAGACAACGCAAAAGCTGAGTCTGTAAATACAATTCTTGAATATGCTGATAAAAAGGCAAAAGGAATTGTTGACAAAGTTTTTGTAACAGGATGTTTATCAGAAAGATATCGACCAGATTTAGAAAAAGAGATACCTAACATTGATCAATATTTTGGAACAACAGAATTGCCTCAATTATTAAAAGCATTAGGAGCCGATTACAAACACGAATTACTAGGTGAAAGGTTAACTACAACTCCAAAAAATTACGCTTACTTAAAAATAGCAGAAGGGTGTGATAGACCTTGTAGTTTTTGTGCCATTCCAATAATGAGAGGAAAACATGTTTCACAATCAATCGAAAAGTTAGTCAAAGAAACTGAAGGTTTAGCAAAAAATGGAGTAAAAGAATTGATTTTGATTGCACAAGATTTAACCTATTACGGAT
>CALPIE020000057.1 GCA_943323545.2 Bifidobacterium breve
AACGAGCAAGGAAAAATTCTTCCTCGTCGTTTAACAGGTACTTCATTAAAATACCAAAGAAAAGTGTCAGTTGCGGTTAAAAGAGCACGTCACTTAGCTTTAATGCCATACGTGGCCGATTTATTAAAATAATTTATTAATAATAAGTTGTTGTCTCGATAAAATCGGGACTAACTTCTATAACAAAGGACAACAACATGGAATTGATCTTAAAACAAGACGTTCAAAATCTAGGATTTAAAGACGATGTAGTATCGGTAAAAAACGGATACGGTCGTAATTTCTTAATACCACAAGGGTTTGCTACTTTAGCAACGCCTTCTGCAAAAAAAGTATTAGCTGAAAACTTAAAACAAAAAGCGCACAAAGAAGCTAAAATTGTTGACGATGCTAAAAAAGTAGCCGATGCATTAAAAGCATTGGAAATCAAAATTACTTCAAAAGCAGGTGGGGAAAAATTATTTGGTTCAGTTACCAATATCGATATTGCTGCAGCTTTAGAAAAAGCAGGTCAGTCTGTTGATAGAAAATTTATCACAAGCGGAGTTGTTAAACGTACTGGTAAATATACAGCAAGCGTAAGACTTCACAGAGATGTAGTAGTTGAATTAGCATATGAAATTGTTGCTGAGCAATAGTTTTTTAGCACAAGAATATATAAGTCCCGATGTAAGTCGGGATTTTTTTTTATTTAAAAATTCGTTATTCCAAGTTGACTATTCAAAATTTAAATAATAATGTTGATATTCAATATGGAATTTTGAACATTGAAGTTTAAATACCTTAAAAAAGCACATGAAATACAAAAGATTAACCAAAGAGCAATTGGAATCGTTGCATCAAGAATTTGCTAACTTCTTAGCAACACAATCTATTGATAAAAAAGAATGGGATCAAATAAAATCCAATTCACCAAAAATAGCCGAACAAGAATTGGATGTTTTTTCCGATTTAATTTGGGAAGGTGTTTTAACTAATGCTCATTTTTTAGAACATTTTTCGAAAAATCATATTTTCTTATTTCATTGCCAGGAAAAATTTATTCAATCAATAGTAATTAAATCGTTAGTTGCCGAAGTTGATTTTATGAGGAAGGAAGGATTGCAATGGTTGAGTGATAATCTATTTACAGAAACTGTAGAAATGCATATCGGTAAAAAAGAATATGATGGCAATCGAAATGAGGCCATTTTTAATTTAATTTCGGAAGGTGCTATTTTGAGTGATGGACAATTGTACATTCAAATTAATGGTATTATTCAAAAATAATTTTAGAAAACTTTCAAAATAATTGGTTATTTTAGTGGGCAAATAAACGCTGTTAGTCAATGGATGTTCGTCAAATTATTTTGAATTTACGTGAAGAACTCAATCTTCATAATCACAATTATTATGTACTTGATAACGCAACTATTAGCGATTTTGAGTTTGACCAAAAACTAAAACAACTTCAAGAATTAGAAAATCAACATCCTGAATATTTTGATGAAAATTCTCCTACTCAAAGGGTAGGCGGAATGATTACTAAAAATTTTTCAACTGTTGTTCATGAAAACAGGATGTATTCTCTAGAAAATTCCTATTCAAAAGAAGATCTGTTAGATTGGGAAATTCGTATTCAAAAGGTATTGGGAAATGTACCAATGGAATATACGTGTGAATTAAAATACGACGGCGCTTCTATTAGTATTACCTACGAAAACGGAAAATTACTTCGGGCTGTTACGCGTGGAGATGGTTTTCAAGGTGATGATGTAACAAATAATATCAAAACAATAAAATCTATTCCATTAAAATTAAATGGAAATTATCCTCCAAAATTTGAAATCCGCGGCGAAATCATATTGCCTTTTGAAGGATTTGAAAAAATGAATCAGGATTTAATAGATATTGGAGAAACACCTTATTCAAATCCGAGAAATACAGCTTCTGGGAGTTTAAAATTGCAAGATAGTGCTGAAGTTGCCAAACGTCCATTAGATTGTTTGTTGTATTTTATTATCGGAAATAATTTGCCATTTAATTCACAGTATGAAGGATTGGAAACCGCCAGAAATTGGGGTTTTAAAGTACCTTCACAATCAAAACTCACCAAAAATTTAGACGAAGTTTTTGATTTTATAAATTATTGGGATATACATAGACACAATTTGCCTTTTGAAACAGATGGAGTAGTAATTAAAGTCAATAATTTTGATTATCAGAATGAATTGGGTTACACTGCCAAATCACCTCGTTGGGCTATAGCATATAAATTTAAATCAGAACAAGTAACTACTAAATTAAATTCGATTTCCTATCAAGTAGGTCGAACGGGTGCTATTACTCCTGTAGCAAATTTAGAACCAGTACAATTGGCTGGTACTATTGTGAAGCGTGCTTCTTTACACAATGCCGACCAAATAGAAAAACTAGATATTAGAATTGGAGATGAGGTATTTGTTGAAAAAGGAGGAGAAATTATTCCGAAAATAATTGGAGTTGCCAAAAGAGGAAATCAAGTTGAGCCAACAAAATACATCACGCATTGTCCAGAATGTAAAACTGAATTAATCAGAAAAGAAGGAGAAGCACAACATTATTGTCCGAATTTTTACGGTTGTCCACCACAAATTATAGGAAGGATTCAACATTATATTTCTAGAAAAGCCATGGATATTGATGGTCTAGGTGGCGAAACAGTAGCTTTACTTTTTAATAACGGATTGGTAAAAGATTATTCTGATTTATACGAATTGACTGTAGAACAAGTCATTCCGTTAGAACGTATGGCACAAAAAAGTGCCAAAAATTTAGTTAACGGAATTGAAAAATCTAAAGAAGTTCCTTTCGAAAGGGTATTGTTTGCTTTGGGAATTCGTTTTGTTGGAGAAACTGTTGCCAAAAAATTAGCCAAACATTATAAAAATATAGACACTTTAAGTCAAGCAACTTTAATGGATTTAATTTTAGTTGATGAAATTGGTGATCGTATAGCCCAAAGCGTTATCGAGTTTTTCGAAAATGAAAACAATAAAATTATTATTGAAAGATTAAAAAGATTTGGAGTGCAATTTGAAATTATCGAAAAATTTAATCCAAATGCAACTACTAAGTTAATTGGAAAAACCTTTGTTGTATCTGGCGTTTTTTCGAATTTTTCTCGAGATGAATTAAAAAAAGCTATAGAAGATAATGGTGGGAAAGTAGGAAGTTCGATTTCAACTAAAACCGATTATGTAATAGCCGGCGAAAATATGGGGCCAGCTAAATTGGAAAAAGCCAATCAATTAAAAACACCAATAATATCAGAAATTGAGTTCAGTAAAATGATTAATGAGTAATTGCATAATAAAAGATTATTATCCAGTTGTGATTTAGTAATATTATTTTATTAATTTTACTAAATGCTCAGTGATACTAAAAAAAATATTATTACTATCATAACAATTATATATTTTGCAAATGCATTAATAGAAGTTGTTTCAGAGTATTATTCTAATAATACGATAATTTTTTTAGCTAAACCTTTAATTCCATTTTTACTAATTGTATTGTATTATTTTTCTTCCGAAAGAAGAAATTTTCTTTTTATTAGTATCATGTTTTTTTCATTAATCACAAACGTTTTATTTATTCCAAAAACACCTATATGTCTTTTTTACGGATTAATAGCTTTTACTATTCACAGAATTTTGCTCATTTACTATATTTACATTTTATCTAAAATTAAAAATATTAAATTGTTTGTAGCTGTAACAATTTCATTATTAGCTATTTTCTTTTATTTATTTTTTGCTTCTTCTGATATTCCAGATAATAGTTATGCTTTATTGATTTTACAAAATATTTTGGGAGCAATATTAGGAGGGATAGGCATAACCAATTATATATTAAATGATAACAAACAAAATTCACTACTGATGATTTCTGTTTTGTTATTTCTTAGTTTGCAAATGGTAATATATGTTGAACGTTATTATTTAACATCTATATTTTTCGAATACATCAGACCTTTAGCAATGGCTTTAAATGTGATAGCATTTTATTCTTTTTATAAATACGTTATTACTGTTGAATCAAATTATAATCGATTTGCCTTGTGAAGTTAATTTTTTATCATTTGTAAAGTAAAAATCTATTCTTCCTAAATTTAATCCATAACAACCTACTTGATTAATTACAACATCATTTCCATCAAGATTTTTTTCAATTGAGGGTTTATCTAAGAAAGTATGAGTGTGTCCGCCTATAATTAAATCTATATCTTTCGTTTTTTTTGCTAAAATAATATCACAAACTTTATTTGGTTCATCCTTGTATGAATATCCAATATGTGACAAACAAATTATAATATCACATTTTTTTTCATGTTTTAATATTCGAGCCATATCTGTAGCCACATCAATAGGGTCGTTATAAACAGTCTCCTTACAGTTCTTTTTATCAACTAAACCGTCCAACTGAATACCTAAACCAAAAACTCCAATTTTAATTCCATCAATAGTTATAATTTTATAAGGCTTAATATGACCATCTAAAATTGTATTTTTAAAATCGTAATTGGCAGAAACAAAATCAAATTTTGCATTAGGAAATTGAGCAAATAATCCATCAATACCGTTGTCAAAATCATGATTTCCAATTGTTGCAATATCGTATTTCATCATGCTCATTAGTTTAAATTCTAATTCGCCTCCATAGTAATTAAAATAGGGAGTTCCCTGAAAAATATCACCTGCATCGAGTAATAAAACATTCGGATTTTCTTTTCGAATATTTTCAATTAAAGCTGCTCTTCTTACAACGCCCCCCATGTTTGGATTTTTAGGATGATTTGCAGGAAAAGGATCTATATAACTATGAACATCGTTAGTATGTAGTATAGTAATGTGTTTGTTTTCGATAGATTTAAAACTACTTAATGATAAACCACCTATGGTTAAAAGAGCAGAACTTGCAGCAGTATTTTTTATAAAATCTCTTCTTTTCATAGCAGTTATTCTTTTGATATTCTAACATCATTATTGATTTTTAAAGTATCTACATCTTTAAAATTGTCAATTATAATATTTCGGAGTTTGTAATCTAAATCAAATTTCACAACTCCCTTTTTGAAGAAAGTCATATTGTCTCCTCCATTTGATAAATAATCTGAAGTCACTACATAATAAATAATTGCCATGTCTAGAGGCTTCCCTTGAATAAGAATTTTAGTAGGATTGTTATTTTTATCTATGGTAAAAGTCAATCCAGCTAATGGATGAGGCTTTTTCTCTGTAATTATATAATTGATAAGTTCTACAATTTGCTCCCCTTTTAAAGCAACTACAATAGCACTATTTTCAAAAGGCATTACTTCATATGCATTACGAGCAGTAACATTCCCTTTCGGAATTACAGATCGAATTCCGCCATGATTTAATAAACAAATTGCACAATTTTTATTTTCTCTTTTCTGTAAAATAACATTCGATTTTTCTAAAGTAATATCGGCTAAAAAGTTTCCAATATTGGTTTGCCATTCTCCTTTAGATTTATCTAAGGTTTCTGGACAAAAAGCAAGCACTTCGCTTAAATCGGCATCAATATGATCTCTATATGGTTTAATAAAAACTTCTAATTGTTCAGCATTACTATTATTGCTGTTTTGATTTTCAGTAATGCTAATTTTTTTCCCTTCTATTTTAGAAATAAAATAAGTTGGTTTTCCACAAGAAAAAAAGAAAATAAATGTTAATAATAAACCAAAATACTTTAATGGAAAGGTATAGTTCTTTAATTTTACCATCTGTTTTGAAACTAATTTCATTAAATTTGTAAATCAAGTAAAAGTAGAATGTTTTTAAATAAAATAAAGGATTTTTTTACTAAAAAAATAGTCAAAAAAAGTTTATCAAATGTAAAACATATTGATTCAAATAATTACATTAAGACAGTCGGTATTGTTTTCGATGAAAGTTATTTTTATGAAAAAGAATCTTTAATTGAGGAGTTAGTAAATCAAGGTATAAAAAGAGAAGACATTCAATTTTTTGTATTTAAAAACAATGTTAAAAAAAATGAGTCGTTTAATTATCCAGTTTTTAGTCATAAAAATATTAATTGGAACGGAACATTTGATGACAAAGAATTAAATGCTTTTGAAGCAACTCCTTTTGATTTATTGATAAGCTATTATGATACTGAAAAGGCAGCCTTACTATTATTTACGCATCTTTCTAAAGCAAGTTTCAAAGTTGGTTTTTCAAATATAGATTCTAGATTGAATCATTTTATGATAAATACCAAAGCCGAAAACTATAAAGTTTTTGTTGATGAGTTATTTAAATATTTAAAAATACTTAAAAAAATATAATATGCAATCATTAATAGGAACCGGAGTAGCTTTGGTTACACCATTTAAAAAAGATTTTTCTGTTGACACGGATGCTTTAATTCGAATTGTAAATTTTCAAATCGATAATGGAATTGATTATCTTGTTGCACTCGGAACTACAGCAGAAAATGCTACACTTAATCAAGAAGAGTGTGATTTGGTGATCCAAACTATTATCAAAGCAAATCAAGATAGATTGCCATTAGTTCTTGGTGTAGGTGGGAACAATACAGCTAAAGTAGTAGAAGAACTGAAAACTAGAGATTTGTCAGGATTTGATGCAATTTTGTCTGTTTCTCCATATTATAACAAACCTACTCAAGAAGGTATTTACCAACATTTTAAAGCGATTTCAGAAGCATCTCAATTACCAATAATTTTATACAATGTTCCAGGAAGAACTTCAAGTAATATGTTACCTTCCACAATTATTAGATTAGCCAATGATTTTAAGAATATTGTTGCAGTTAAAGAAGCTGCAGGCGATATGGTTCAAGCAATGAAATTAATTCAAAATAAGCCAAAAGATTTTTTAGTTATTTCAGGTGATGATATGATCACTTTACCAATTATTTTAGCTGGTGGAAGCGGTGTTATTTCTGTAATAGGTGAAGGATTTCCAAAACAATTTTCTGAAATGGTGCATTTAGGATTGAACAGAAAGGTAGAAGAAGCTTACAAATTGCATTATCTTTTAGCAGACGGAATAGACTTGATTTTTGAACAAGGAAATCCAGCGGGAATAAAAGAAGTCTTTAAAACACTAGGATTGTCTGAAAATACAGTACGATTACCATTAGTAAATGTTGATGATGATTTAACATTAAGAATCCAAAATTTTACAAAAAAATTGATTGATATTGGTAATTAACTAAGAAATTAAATTCAGTAAAAAAATATTAAATGGTATATATTTATTAACTAAATTTGCAGTTGCTTTTTAATGATAAAAAACATCAATAAAAAGAACCTATAAAAATAAAAATGAAGAAATTTATTGTATTGATTACGCTGCTTGTTTTGTATTCATCATGTAGTGATTATCAAAAAGCTTTAAAGTCGGATGATGTTGCTACAAAATTTGAAGCAGCATCAAAACAATTTGATAAAGGTAAATATAGTAAAGCTATACGAATTTTTGAACAGATAGCTCCAGCATTTAAAGGAAAGCCTCAAGCTGAAAAAATGTTTTACATGTTTTCTGAAAGCTATTACAAAACAAAACAATATTATTTAGCAGGTTATCAATATGAAAGTTTTGCTTCAAGTTATCCAAAAAGTGAAAAACATGAAGAAGCCTCTTTTTTAGGAGCAAAATGCTATTCAATGTTATCTCCGGTTTATAGTCTTGATCAAAAAGATACAGAAAAGGCTATTGATAAGTTACAAAATTTTATTGATAGATATCCAAATTCAAGTTATATGAGCGAGGCCAATACTATCATGAAATCATTAAAAACAAAATTAGAAAAAAAGAATTTTGAAAATGCAAAACAATATAATTCAATTTCTGATTATAAGTCTGCTATCATTTCTTTAGATAATTTCATTTCTGATTTTCCAGGAACGCCATTCAAAGAAGAAGCATTGTATTACAAATTCGATTCAGAATACATGCTAGCTATAAATAGTATAAATACTAAAATGGAAGAAAGATTAAAAAATGCAAAAACTTCTTATTTCAATTTAATAAAATTTAATGCAAATACAAAATTTAAAAGCAAAGCTGATATAATGTTAGCTAAAATAGAAAGTGATTTACAACAATTTTCAAAATAAATGTCAATGGATTTAAAGAAAACAAATGCCCCTGTTAACACAATTACCTATAATAAAAACATTATAGAAGAACCTACGGGTAATGTATATGAAGCAATAACTATTATTTCTAAAAGAGCAAATCAGATTAATTCTGAAATCAAAAAAGAACTGATTGATAAATTAGAAGAGTTTGCAACTTACAATGATAGTTTAGAAGAAGTTTTTGAAAACAAAGAACAAATTGAAGTTTCTAAATTTTATGAAAAATTGCCAAAACCTCATGCTCTTGCAGTTCAAGAATGGTTAGATGACAAAATTTATTATAGAAATTCAGATCAATAATAACTAAAATGTCAGTTTTAAGCGGAAAAAAAATAGTGCTGGGAATTTCTGGTGGAATTGCCGCTTATAAAACAGCAAATTTAGTTAGACTTTTCATTAAAGCAGGTGCACATGTCCAAGTGATAATGACACCTGCTTCTAAGGATTTTATAACACCCCTTACCTTAGCTACACTTTCCAAAAATCCAGTTTATTCTTCATTCTATAATGAAGATAATGATAATTTAGAGTGGAACAATCATGTGGAATTAGGACTTTGGGCCGACCTCATGATTATTGCGCCTGCAACAGCCAATACAATATCTAAAATGGTAAATGGAAATTGCGATAATTTACTAATTGCTACCTATTTATCTGCAAAGTGTCCAATTTATTTTGCTCCTGCAATGGACTTAGATATGTATAAACATCCTTCAACAATAGCTAGTTTTTCTGCTTTAAAAAAGTTTGGAAATACTATTATTCCAGCAGAATCCGGAGAATTAGCTAGTGGTCTTTCAGGAGAAGGAAGAATGGCAGAACCTGAAAATATTATTGCTTTCCTAGAAGCTGATTTGGAAAGTAAATTACCTCTGAATGGAAAAAAAATACTAATTACTGCTGGACCAACATACGAATCTATAGATCCTGTACGTTTTATTGGAAATCATTCTACAGGAAAAATGGGTTATGATATTGCAATTGAAGCAGCCAATAGAGGTGCTGATGTTATTTTAATATCTGGGCCAACTTATTTGTCAGTAAGTCATTCAAATATTAAACTTATTAGAATTGTTTCTGCCCAAGAGATGCATTTAGAATGTCAAAAATGGTTTAATAAAGTAGATGTTTTTATTGCAGCAGCAGCAGTTGCCGATTATAAACCAAAAAATGTTGCTGTACAAAAGCTAAAAAAAGTAGATGAAAACTTGAAAATTGAATTAGAAAAAACAGTTGACATTTTAGCATCTCTAGGAAAAGTAAAGAAAAATCAGTTTTTAATAGGTTTTGCTTTAGAGACAGAAAATGAAATTGAAAATGCAAAGTTGAAAATTCAGAAAAAAAACCTAAATTTGATTGTTTTAAATTCACTTAACGATAAAGGAGCTGGTTTTGCATCACCAACCAACAAAATTACTTTTATAGATAAAGATTTTGTTATTGAACCAATGGCTCTTAAATCGAAAGAAGAAGTGGCTAAAGATATTATAAACAAAGTAATTCAAAATTACCATGCGTAAATTTTTAATAATTATAGCATTATTATCATTAACTTTTGTTCAAAGCCAAGAGTTAAATTGTAAAGTTATTGTCAATTCAGATAAAATAGCTACAACTAACAATCAAATTTTTATAAATCTCGAAAAGTCACTTAATGACTTTATGAATAAAACGGTTTGGACAGATAGTAAATTTAAACCTAATGAGCGTATACTTTGCTCTATGTTTTTAATTATTAATTCTTATGAGAACAATCAATTTGAAGCAAGTATTCAAGTACAATCATCTAGAACAATTTTCAATTCAAACTATTCCTCTCCAATTTTAAATATTAATGATAAGGATTTTAATTTTTCATATATAGAATTTGAAAACATAACCTACAATCCAAATAGTTTTGATTCCAATTTAATTTCAGTAATGGCATTTTATGCCCATATGATTATTGGTATAGATGCTGAAACTTTTGCTCAAGATAGTGGCATGCCTTATTTTGTTATAGCACAAGAAATAGGGAATTTAGCTTTACCAAATGCTTCAAAAGGTTGGGCGCAAACAGAAAACAGACAGAACAGGTTTTATTTGGTTAATGATATGCTTTCTCCAACATTTAAACCCTATAGAGATGCAATGTTTATATACCACTTTAATGGCTTAGATGAAATGCATAACGATTTAACTGCTTCAAAAGAAACAATTATTAGTGCAATAAATACACTTTCAGAATTGAACACCATACGACCAAATGCCTTTTTAACAAGAGTTTTTTTTGATGCTAAAGCCGATGAAATCGTTTCTATTTTTTCGGGAGGGCCTTCTGTTTCAGTTACAGAATTGAAAGATAAATTAGGAAGAATTTCGCCATTAAATGCAGATAAATGGTCAAAAATAAAGCTTTAATTTTAAATTAAGTCTTTCATTAAAATACATGATTACATCTTTATCCATCGAAAATTTTGCATTGATTGAAAAATTATCAGTCCAATTTTCTGATGGATTTTCTACAATTACAGGTGAAACTGGCGCTGGAAAATCGATTCTCTTAGGTGCTTTAGGACTGGTTTTAGGAAAACGAGTCGATTTGACTTCTTTGAAAAATAAAGAAGAAAAATGCATTATTGAAGCTCATTTTTCAATTAAAAATTACAATCTTCAATTCTTTTTTGAAAACAATGATTTAGATTATGAGGATGAAACTATTATTCGTAGAGAAATTTTACCATCCGGAAAATCAAGAGCGTTTGTAAATGACACTCCGGTTAATCTTCAGGAATTGCAATCTTTAAGCACATATTTAATCGATATTCATTCACAACATCAAACACAAGAACTTTCTGACGATAGTGTTCAGTTTCAGATTATTGATGCTGTTGCTACGAATTTTGATTTGATTTTTGACTATTCCAATCAATTAAAAGAATATAAAAAATTGAAATCCGATTTCAATGAAAAGCAAATGCGATTGCTATCAGTTTTAAAAGAACAAGATTACAATACTTTTTTATTAGAAGAATTGTTGTCTGCTAAATTAAAAAGTGGCGAGCAAGAACTTCTTGAATCGCAATTTGCAAAATTAAATAATGTTGAATTGTTAAAAGAGAACAGCTCAAAATCATTAGTATTATTAAACGAAGAACAGTTTGGAATTTTAAATGGTTTAAAAGAAATTAAACTTCTTTTGCAAAAAAATGCTAATTATTCTAATGAATTCAATACGCTTTACGAACGAATTTCAAGTGTGCTAATCGAAACGGATGATATTGAAAAAGAACTCCGTCAATTGTCTGATAATATGTTTCATGATCCTGAAGAATTAGAATTGATTAATCAGAAATTGCAATTAATATTTATATTGCAGAAAAAGCATCAAGTACAATCAATCGAAGAATTACTTGAAATTCAAAATGATTTAGATAATAAAGTAATATCTGTTACTACATTAGAATCGGAAATTAAATCATTAGAAAATCAAATTACTGGAATGGAAAGTAGTTTGAATGAATTGGCAAAAAAAATTCATAAAAATAGGGCAGAAGCTATTCCCGTTCTAATAAAAAAACTAGAGATTATTTTAGAACAAGTGGGCATGAAAAATGCACGATTTAAAATGGAATTGGATCTAAAAGATTCATATTATTCTAACGGAAAAGATGATATACAATTTCTTTTTTCTGGCAATAAAGGATCTGATTTTGGATTGTTAAAAAAAGTAGCTTCTGGTGGAGAAATGTCGCGAATTATGTTAGCAGTAAAAGCTGTTTTATCACAGTACTCAAAACTCCCAACGATAATATTTGATGAAATTGATTCTGGAGTTTCTGGAGAAATTGCACACAAAATGGGAGAAATTATGAAGCATATGAGTGCCAACATGCAGGTGCTTTCTATAACACATTTACCTCAAATTGCAGCTAAAGGAAATGCACAATTTAAAGTATATAAGTATATTAAAGACAATCTAACACAATCCGATTTAAAGCTTTTAACTAATGATGAACGTGTTACAGAAATAGCGCAAATGCTTTCTGGTGAATCGATATCCGAATCGGCTTTAAATCATGCACAAGCATTGTTAAATTAAAAAAATCTGTTACATTTGTTGGTATAAATAGCGAGACAGATTTCCAAAACGATTAACCTAAAATTTTCAATTTATGATTATAGAACCTAGAATGAGAGGATTTATTTGTTTAACCTCTCAACCAAAAGGGTGTGAGCAAAATGTAAAAAATCAAATTGCTTATATACAATCAAAAGGACCAATTGATGGTGCTAAAAAAGTGCTTGTTATTGGCGCTTCTACTGGTTTTGGATTAGCTTCTAGAATCACAAGTGCTTTTGGTTCTAATGCAGCTACAATCGGTGTGTTTTTTGAAAAACCAGCTGCAGATGGTAAAACAGCTTCTCCGGGTTGGTACAATTCAGCTGCTTTTGAAAAGGAAGCAAACAAAGCAGGATTGTATGCAAAAAGCATAAATGGTGATGCGTTTTCCAATGAAATAAAAGAACAAACTTTAGACTTGATAAAAAAAGATTTAGGACAAGTAGATTTAGTAATTTATAGTTTGGCTTCTCCAGTGCGATTGCATCCAGTAACAGGTGTATTACATCGATCGGTTTTAAAGCCAATCGGAAATAGATATGTTAATAAAACAGTCGATTTTCACACTGGTAAAGTAACAGAAATTTCAATTGAACCTTGCAGCGGTGACGATATTGAAAATACCGTTGCTGTAATGGGAGGTGAAGATTGGGCAATGTGGATGAAAGCTTTAAAAGATGCTGATTTATTAGCAAAAGGAGCTATGACAGTTGCTTACTCTTATATCGGACCTTCATTAACTGAACCTGTTTATAGAAAAGGAACCATAGGAAAAGCAAAAGATCATTTAGAAGCAACCGCCTTTGAAATTACAAAAAATTTGGAATCAATTAATGGGAAAGCTTATGTTTCAGTAAATAAAGCATTAGTGACGCAAGCGAGCTCTGCTATTCCTGTTATTCCATTATACATATCATTATTATATAAAATAATGAAAGCGGAAGGAATACACGAAGGTTGTATTGAGCAAATGCAAAGATTATATAAAGAACGTCTTTATTTAAGTTCGGGAGAAATACCAGTTGACGAAAAAGGAAGAATTAGAATTGATGATTTAGAAATGCGTGACGATGTTCAAGCACAAATTGATAAATTATGGGCAATTGCTACTACAGAATCGTTACCAGAAATTGGAGATTTAGAAGGCTATAGAAATGATTTTCATCATCTTTTCGGATTTGGATATGAAGGAGTTGATTATCATGCTGATACTAATGAAGTAGTT
>CALPIE020000058.1 GCA_943323545.2 Bifidobacterium breve
AAAATAATCATCATTATTTGGGTGATGGCGATAAGCAGAAACAAACCCGTTTTCTGCATTGTCAAAAATAGTCATAAAACCGGTATGTAATGCCAATCCGGCGCGAAGTATGGAACATAAAACAACATTATCTGCTATGGTTGTTGTGTGTTTTATTCCAAGTGGTGTTTGTACATCAATTGCTTTATATTCTAAGGTTTTACTTAATTCATATGCCATTATTTCACCAATACGTTCAATGTTCTTTCTAAAACGCATGCTGTCTTTTTGAATGTTTACATCTCTAATTTGTGCTAAAAAATGATTAAGAATACTATTGTTTTCTGAAATATAATGTATTTGCATAAAGCTAAAATTTGTATGTTTACGTAAAAGTATAAAAACTATCTTTGTAAAAAAATTATACCCTTATGTTTTCAAAATTTGCCAATTCTATATTTGAACAATGTATTGCCGATTATCATGTATACGATAATGTAAACCAACCCATTAACAATCCATATCCAAAAGATAAAATAGATCATTTATTGTATTTTAAAAATTGGATTGATACAGTACAATGGCATTATGAAGATATTATTCGTGATCCAAATATTGATCCAGTAGCGGCATTAACTTTAAAAAGAAAAATAGACGCATCCAATCAAGAACGAACTGATATGGTAGAATACATTGATAGTTATTTTCTTCAAAAATATTCAGCTGTTGATGTTAAAACTACTGCTAAAATTAACTCTGAAAGTCCAGCTTGGACTATTGATAGGTTATCAATTTTAGCGTTGAAAATTTATCATATGAACGAAGAAGTAAATCGAACAGAAGCAACTAAAGAGCATAGAGATAAATGTCAAGAAAAACTAAATGTCCTTTTGGAACAAAGAAGTGATTTATCTACTGCTATAGATGATTTATTGACAGATATTGAAAATGGAGATAAATTTATGAAGGTGTACAAGCAAATGAAAATGTACAATGATGATGATTTGAATCCGGTTTTGTATCAAAATAAAAAATAATTAACGACAAAGTTTGTCAGAACCAATTAAACATATAGCTGTCATTCGACTCTCAGCCATGGGAGATGTTGCAATGACTGTGCCTGTAATATTAGCTTTTATAAAGCAATATCCTGAGATAAAAGTTACTGTAGTTTCAAGAGTATTCTTTAAACCTATTTTTTACGATATACCTAATGTAGATTTTTATACAGTACATGTGCATCATAGGCATAAAGGACTAATTGGATTGTTCCGATTGTATAAAGAATTAAGGGCAATTGGAGTTACAGATATTGCCGATTTGCACAACGTGCTTCGTTCTAAAATTATTAGAACATTATTTGCATTAAGCGGAAAGAAAACGGCATTTACAGATAAAGGTAGAGCGGATAAAAAGACTTTAACAGAAAATAAAAGCAAACAAATTTATCCTTTAAAAACAATGTTTGAAAGACATGCCGAAACTTTTCAAAGACTAGGATACGCCATTAATTTAAACAAACCTTCTTTTCTGCTGAAGGAAGATATTCCGGATATAATAATTGAATTAGTTGGAGAAAAACAAGAACAATGGATTGGCATTGCACCTTTTGCACATTACAGTAGTAAAATATACCCGTTAGATTTGATGCAGAATGTAGTAGAAAAATTATCGCAGAAAACAAATACAAAAATTTTACTTTTAGGAGGTGGAAAATACGAAATAGAAAAACTTAATATATTGGCAGAAGGTTTATCCAACGTTTATAATTTAGCAGGAATCATCTCTTTTGAAAAGGAATTACATCTTATTTCAAATCTTGACCTCATGGTTTCAATGGATTCTGGGAATGCCCATTTAGCAGCAATGTATGGCGTAAAAACCATTACACTTTGGGGCGCAACACATCCGTTTGCCGGATTTGCACCTTTTAATCAACCAATAGAAAATTGTTTGGTTTCAGATAGAGAAAAATACCCGTTTTTACCAACTTCAATATACGGAAATAAGAAAGTAAAAGGCTATGAAGATGCCATGAGAACAATATTGCCCGAAAGTATTGTTTCTTTAGTTGATAAAAATCTTAAATAAATAATCTTTTAAACATCATCATAATTCACAAAAACTTCAGTTGATGTCGGGTGTGCTTGGCAAGTTAAAATTAAACCTTCGGCTATTTCACCATCGGTTAAAATAGAATTCTTTTTCATTTCAGCAGCACCTTTTGTAATCCGCGCCAAGCAGCTACTACAAATACCACCTTGGCAAGAATAAGGAGCGTCAAGTCCTTGTTTTAAAGCCGCTTCTAAAAGTGTTTGTTTTTGACTCATTTCAAAAGTCGTTTCATCTCCATCAACTAGAACGGTTATTTTAGTATGGCCTTCTTGTGAACTTGCTTTTGTATTTTCTGATGAAGAAGTAGTGAATAATTCGAATTTGATGTTTTTATCGGCAACATTATGCTCTTTTAAAACATGGGTAACTAGGGTAATCATTTCCTCTGGACCGCATAAATAAAATTTATCAAACTCTTTTTCTTTGTGTTTGTTATTCAATACAAAATTAACAGTTGCTTTATCAATTCGTCCGAAAAGTTCACCGTCGACCTTAGTTTGACTGTATACAAAATGCACAAAAAACCGCCCTACATTTTTTAATTGAAGATCATGTAATTCGGAATGAAAAATGGTATCGATAGGCGATTTATTTCCATAAACTAAAATAAAACTACTTTTAGGTTCATTTTTTAAAACCGATTTTATAATAGAAATAACTGGAGTAATACCGCTACCTGCAACAAATGCCGCATAGTTTTTTTGTTTCTCTACATGTGGTTCAAAGGTAAATTTTCCTTCAGGTTGACCAACTTCAATTATATCGCCTACTTTTAAATTCTCATTAGCAAATTTACTAAAGTTGCCATTTTTAACCGATTTTATAGCAATTCGTAATTCTCCACTCTCAGGAGAAGAACAAATTGAATACGCTCTTCTAATTTCTTTTCCGTCAAGGGTTAATTTTAAATTAATATATTGACCAGCAATAAATTGAAATGCAGGTTTTAACTCAGAAGGAACATTAAATACAATAGAAATAGCGTTGGCAGTTTCTCGTTTTACTTCTTTAATTTGTAGTTTATAAAAAGATGACATTGGTTTAATTTTTTACAAAGGTAAGAAATACTAAGAAGTTACAAATGATAAAAATTTAAACGAATTGTAACATTTAATTACATTTACTAACTAATTAACAATTCAAAAAAACATAAAACAATGTTAAAACATTTTATTACACTTGAATGGAAATCTTTTCTTCGATCGGCTTCTTTAGGAGCTAATATTGGAATGAAAATTTTAATTGGATTTTTCGCCCTTTATTTCATGGTAATTTTTGTAGGCGCCGGAGTAGGGGCTTTTTATTTGATTAAAGAAAAGTTACATTTAGATCCACTTTCAACTATAAATAAATTTTTAATTTATTATTTGGTTTTTGATTTGTTAGTTAGGTATTTCCTTCAAAAAATGCCAGTACTTAATATCAAACCTTTATTACTTTTACCTATAAAAAAAGATATTATTGTTCACTTTACATTAGGCAAGACAATTCTCTCTTTTTTTAATTGGACACACGCACTATTTTTTATTCCTTTTTCTGTTACCTTATTAATGAATGGTTATTCACTATTAAGTATAGTAACTTGGCATATAGGAATAGCGGCTTTAATCTATGCTAACAATTTTATTAATGTATTAATTAATAATAAAGACAGTGTTTTTTATCCAATTTTGGCAATAGTAATTGGATTTGGAATAGTTCAATATTATCATTTATTTGATATTACTTACTTTACAACACCTTTTTTTCAAGGTTTATATGCTACTTATTTTGTGTTTTTAATTCCGATACTGCTTACCATTGGATTGTATTATTATGCTTTTAAATTTTTCAAAAGCAATTTAAATTTAGATGAAGGGTTAGCTCAGAAAAAAGATATTGCAAAAACCGAAAATTTTACTTGGTTGAATCAATTTGGAACCTTAGGCACTTTTCTTAAAAACGACATTCGATTGTTAAAAAGAAACAAACGATCTAGAACTACAGTAATAATGAGTGTTCTGTTTATTTTTTATGGATTGTTGTTTTTTACCAATTCAATAGAAGCTTATCAGAGTCCAATGATGCAAATTTTTGCTGCAATTTTTGTATCAGGTGGATTTTTATTCACTTTCGGACAATTTATTCCAAGTTGGGATAGCGCCTATTATCAATTGATGATGAGTCAAAATATTCAATACCGAGAGTACATAAGTTCTAAATGGTGGTTGATGGTTATTGGCACACTTGTATCTACACTTATAGCCTCTTTTTATTTATTTTTCGGAGTGCATATTTATTTATTAATTGTAGTTGGAGCCATTTTCAACATCGGAGTAAACTCACATTTGGTTATGCTAGGTGGAGCATTTGTAAAAACACCAATCGATTTAACTACAGCAAAAGGAGCATTTGGAGACAAGAAAGCCTTTAATCTAAAAACATTGTTAATAGCCATTCCGAAAATGATTTTACCAATGGGATTATATGCTTCGGGTTATTACTTTTTTTCTCCCAACACCGGATTGCTTTTTGTGGCTTTAGCTGGTGTTTTAGGTTTTGCCTTTAGAAATTACGTTTTTAAATTGATAGAAAAAATCTACAAAAACGAAAAATACGCTACAATCGCTGCCTACAAGCAAAAAAATTAATATAGAAATCAAATAAACTTCTAAACTTTTTCATAATGATACAAGTAAACAAACTTTCAAAAACATATGCAAACGGAATAAAAGTATTAAATATAGACAATCTTGAAATTCCAAAAGGACAAAGTTTCGGATTGGTCGGAAACAATGGTGCCGGGAAAACTACTTTTTTCAGCCTATTATTAGATTTAATTCAACCTAGCACTGGAGATATAAAAAATAATGCTATTCAAGTAAACACTTCTGAAGATTGGAAACCTTTTACTTCAGCTTTTATTGATGAAAGTTTTTTAATAGGTTATTTAACCGCCGAAGAATACTTTTATTTTATTGGTGATTTACGCAATCAAAACAAAGCCGATGTTGATGCTCTTTTAGCAAAACACAAAGATTTTTTTAATGGAGAAATACTAAAAAGCAAAAAATACTTACGTGACTTATCTAAAGGGAATATGAAAAAAGTAGGTATTATCGCTACTTTAATTGGGAGTCCAGAAGTAATAATACTTGATGAACCATTTGCTAATCTAGACCCTACAACAGTTAATAGATTAAAAGTGATCATTAAAGACCTTGCAGAGAATCCCAACATCACCGTTTTGGTCTCAAGTCATGATTTAGTTCATACTGTTGAGGTATGCAGTAGAATTGTAGTATTGCAAAAAGGAGAAGTTGTAAAAGACATTCAAACATCACAAGAAACTTTAAAAGAATTAGAAACATTTTTTGCAGTTTAATTAGGGCGTGCCCCAGATTGGTAAAAACTACGTTTGTAACTTGTTTTTATCCATCCGGGTCGGGTTATCCGTTTCAAGTCCTCGTTCTCCCAATTGACATTGGGATTCCTGTGGGCTTTTCACTTTTACCCCTCACGCAAAAAAAACACATTTTGTTTCTCCATATCAAAAAGAAACGTATTTTTACCAGTTAGTTATACTAAAAATGCTAATTAGCAGTTAATGATTAAAACGTTTTACATTGAAAAGAAATACTTTTAAATACCTGTTTTCATTAGGATTCCTTCTTTTATTATTGGCATGTTCTACCAAGAAGAACACTTTTATATCTAGAAAATCGCATGCATTAAGTTCAAAATACAACATTCTTTATAATGGAGGAGTTGCCCTCGACAAAGGAATTGAATCTTTAAAGTCAGGCTATAATGATAATTTTTGGGAAATATTACCAATTGAAAGAATGCAGGTTTCTCAAGAACAAATTCTTCCTGGTCAAACTAAAGACGCCAATTTCGAAAGAGCTGAAACAAAATCTACAAAAGCCATTCAAAAGCATTCAATGAATATTGATGGAAGCGAAAAAAATCCACAAATGGATGAAGCCCACCTTATGTTAGGAAAAGCGAGGTATTATGACCAACGATTTGTACCAGCACTTGAAGCATTCAACTATGTTTTATATAAATATCCTGAAAGCGATAAAATATATGAAGTAAAAATATGGAGGGAAAAAACCAATATGCGTTTAGAAAATGATGCTTTGGCTGTTACAAATCTTTCAAAATTATTAAAAGAAATAAAATTCAAAAACCAAATTTTTGCAGATGCTAATGCTACTTTAGCGCAAGCTTTTTTAAATTTAAAAGAAAAAGATAGTGCTGTTGCAAAATTAAAATTAGCAAGACAATTTACAAAAGAGAAAGAAGAAAAAGCCAGGTATAATTTTATTCTTGGTCAAATTTATGAAGATTTAGGATACAAAGACAGTGCTTTTGCGGCCTATCAAAATGTAATTGATATGAAAAGAAAAGCATCAAGACAATATGTTATTCATGCTCATATTAGACAATCGGCACAATTTGATTTAGAAAAAGGAGATACATTGGCCTATTTAAAAAAGTACAAAGCTTTATTAAAAGACAGAGAAAATCGTCCTTATTTAGATGTATTAAATCATCAAATGGGATTGTTTTATGATAAAAACAAGAAAACCGGAATCGCGAAAAAATATTATAACACATCTTTAAAATCAAAATCAAATGACCTATATTTAATAGCTTCTAATTACAGAAACTTAGCAGATGTTTATTTTAATGAAGCAAAATATGTAACTGCAGGAAAATATTTTGACAGTACAATGACAAATTTAAAACCTCGTTCACGAGAATTTAAATTAATAAAAAAGAAAAGAGAAAACCTTCAGGATGTTATTAAATATGAAGAAATAGCTCAAAGAGACGACAGTATTTTAAAAATTGCTTTAATGTCTGATGTTGAAAAGGAGGGCTATTATAAGGAATACATAGAAAAATTAAAAAAAGAAGACGAAGCAGCAAAACTTCGTTTAGAAAAAGAAGAAGCAAAAGCACAAAATCAATCCAAAGCTGGTAAAGAAAATTCAAACAGTCTTGAAACGGATGATATGGCAACATCTAAAGGCAATAAATCAGAGCTAAAGACAAATAATAATTCAGCATTTGTTACAAAACCAGGCGATTTTTATTTTTACAATCCAAATACAGTTCTGATAGGAAAAAAAGAGTTTATCGCTAAATGGGGAAAAAGAATACATAATGAAAATTGGAGATTATTAAGCGACGAATCTAATGGAAATTCGAAATCTGATGAGGAAGAATTAAGCGGTAAAAAAGGGGAAGATATAGATATAAGATATACAACCGATTATTACATCAAACAAATCCCAACTGGTATAGAAGTTCTAGACAGTATTTCAAAAGAAAGAAATTTTGCTTATTTTCAGTTAGGAGTTATTTATAAAGAAAAATTTAAAGAAAATAAATTAGCTGTTAATAAATTCGAAAAGCTACTAGATAATGGTCCCGAAGAAAGGTTAATTCTTCCAACGTATTATAATCTGTATAAATTATACCAACTTTACGATCCAATTAAAACTGAAGATATGAAGACAAGAATCATATCTCAATTTCCCGATTCACGTTATGCGCAATTGTTAAGCAATAATGCTATTAATTTAGACCTGGGGTCTCCCGATGTTGTATATAATAAATTGTATAAAGATTTTGAAAACGGGAATTATAGAGAAACATTAACCAAAACCGATATTGCAATAGTTCAATTTACAGGAGAAGAAATTCTACCAAAGTATGAATTGTTAAAAGCGAATTTAATTGGGAAATTATATGGATTAGAAGAATATAAAAAAGCATTAAATTTTGTTGCATTAACCTATCCAAATGTTGAAGAAGGAAAACAAACAGAAAAGTTTATTGCAACAAAAATCCCACTTTTAGAATCATTATTTTTTAATGAAGCCAATCCATCTAGTTGGAAAATAGTATACCAACCTAAATCGCTTAATCTAGATGATTCAAAGGCGCTATTAGATAAATTAAATAAGTTTGTAAAAGAAAGAACAATTGAAAAATTAAGTGTTTCGATAGATGTTTATACAATTGATAGAAATCTTATTGTCATTCACGGAATTAAAAAAGAAGAAAATGTAATTGAAATAGCTCAAATACTTAAAGAGTATAAAGAATATAAAATACCAGATCCTTCTTTTGCTATTTCAAGCGAAAACTATAAAATTGTTCAGATTTATAAAAACATTGATGAGTACTTGACAGGAGTAGGGCCAAATTGGAATGCAAAACAAAAACCTGAAATTGAGTTACCCGCAGAAGAAGTTGTAGTTCAAACGAATGAAAATCAAAACACAAATAATAGCACACCAAATAATGCTGTAAATTCAAAAGAAGACAATCTAAAAATGAATGCTGATAGCCCAAATTCAAGTATAAGTCTTCCAGGAGGCGGTAGTGAAACTAAAAAGCGTTAAAGCATGTTCGACTCCAAACCAAAATCATATACCGATTTATTAGGTAAAACAAACAGAATTGTAGAAGGAACTACAATAAATGGTGAAATAACTTCCCCTGCCGATTTTCGTTTGGACGGTCATTTAATAGGAAACTTTCAATCAAAAGGCAAAATTGTAATAGGACCAGCCGGAAGTGTAAAAGGAGATATTGTTTGTAAAAATGCGGATATAGAAGGTAAGTTTGAAGGTAAAATTCAAGTTTTCGAAATTTTAAATATTAAAGCGAAGGCCATTATTCACGGAGAAGTTATCTGTGGGAAATTATCAGTAGAACCTGGCGCAGAATTTAGTGCTACTTGTATAATGAAAACCAATCAAAAATTAATTGCACCAATTGAACAACCAACAGAAAAAACGGCCTAATAAATGGTTGTCGCTTATTAATATTCCAATACAAATGGGAGCCATTATTTATCTTTTTTCCTATTTAGGAAATTGGCTCGACACAAAATTTACAAACAAACACAATATCTATATCAAAGTCATTACTTTAATAGGAATAGCAATCGCATTTTATAATTTAAATCGCCAATTAAAAGATATTAATTCAACCGACGATAAGTAAAATGAACTTAAAACAATACCAACCTTTATTAGCCGCTTTTGTCGTTTCAATAATCGCTTTACTCTTCCACAAAACACTCTTTTACTTATTTTTACCAAACAATCTCGAATCTGATTTTGTTTATACGTTACCAAAACTATATGGTTTTTTCTTTTTATTGTCAACGTTAATATTATTTATTTTAATTAAAGTTGGTCAAGTTAATATGACAAATGTTGGATTAACATTTATATTACTCACCACATTTAAAATGGGAATTGCCTTTGTTTTTTTAAAACCAATCTTAGGTTCTAATTCACCTCATACAGGCATTGAAAAAACCAACTTTCTAATCGTTTTTTTATTCTTTTTGACAATAGAAACACTATTAACCATTCGATTAATTAATAATAAACAAGAATAGGGCTGTAAAACTAAATAGTCTGCAAAAAAAAGTAATTTTTATTCTTGTGAATTTTAATAAAAGATGTACCTTTGCACCAAATTTCAGAAAACAAAATCTTAGATATTCATTATATATGGTGCTTTCTAACAAACCACTTCGATTTATTATAGCAATTTTAATAGCTTGTCTTCCTTTATTTTCCTTTTCTACTAACAATCCTGTGCAACCTGCTCATGAAACACATGAAGTAGTTGAAACTAAAAAAGTAGATCCAAAAGCAGAGATAAAAGAACAAATAGAAGAAGTAAAAGCTCACCACGTTTTAGACGGTCACGAATTTTCGCTTTTTGCAGATAAGGAAACTGGCGCTCACTACGGATTTCCACTCCCAATTATTCTTTGGGATAACGGATTGCAAATTTTCTCTTCATCAGAATTTCATCATGGTGAAAAAGTTGCTGAACATAACGGAAATTTTTACAGATTACATCACGAAAAAATATATAAAGTTGATAGTGCTGATGCCGAATTAACACTCGACGAGCACCATCATGCAACTAACATTCAACCATTAGATTTATCGATTACTAAAAGCGTTTTAACAATAATGGTAGTTGCAGTACTTATGTTTTTATTGTTTAGTGGCTTGGCAAAATCATTTCCTAAAAATGGCGGAATCGCTTCTGGACCTGGACGTTTCTTCGAACCAATTGTATTGTACGTTCGTGACGAAATTGCTATACCAAATATTGGTGAAAAACAATATAGAAAATACATGGGACATCTGTTAACCGTATTTTTCTTTATCTGGTTTTTAAATCTTTTCGGATTAACACCACTAGGAATTAACGTTACTGGTAATATCGCGATCACATTCGGATTGGCAATTATCACTTTCCTTATTACCAATTTAACTGCAAACAAAAATTACTGGGGACACATCTTTTGGATGCCAGGTGTTCCTGTTCCAATGAAAATAGCTTTGATACCCTTAGAATTAATGGGATTAATCATCAAACCTTTTGCCTTAATGATTCGTTTGTATGCGAACATGTTTGCAGGTCACATCGTATTGATGAGTTTGATTGGGTTGATGTTTATCTTTAAAAGCTGGTTGGGAAGTAGTTTATCATTTATGTTGTCATTCATGATTTCAATCATTGAAATTTTAGTTGCACTATTGCAAGCCTATATATTTACCGTACTAACTGCGCTTTATTTCGGTTCAGCAGTACAAGAGCATCACCACGAAGGAGAAGAAGCTCACCACTAATGGCTTATGGCTTTTGCCTAATGCTTTAAAAAAGAATGTTTAATTTTAAATACATATAGTTATGAACATGCCAAGAATTATCGGAGCCGGATTAGTAGTAATCGGAGTTGGAATTGGAGTAGGAAGAATTGGTGGATCAGCAATGGACGCTATTGCTCGTCAACCAGACTCTTACGGAAAAATCCAAACAGCTATGCTTATTGCAGCAGCTCTTGTTGAAGGAATCGGATTTGCAGCTTTATTTGCTGTTTCTGAGTAATTAAAAAACAAATTAGCTGCTACGGTTGGTTGCAGCTATTGTTTAAAAATTAAAACTAAAAAGACTATAATACCTATACTATGGATAAGTTAATAAATGATTTTTCGTTTGGATTGTTCATCTGGCAAACACTAATTTTTGTTGGATTAATTCTTTTGTTGAAAAAATTCGCTTGGAAACCAATTCTTGATGCTGTTAACGAAAGAGAAGAAGGAATTAAAGAAGCCTTGCTTTCTGCTAAAAATGCCAAACAAGAAATGCAAAATCTAAAATCAGACAATGAGAAATTAATTGCTGAAGCTAGAGTTGAACGTGATGCTATGATGAAAGAAGCTCGTGAAATCAAAGATAAAATGATTAACGATGCTAAAACAGAAGCGCAAGTGCAAGGATTGAAAATGATTGAACAAGCTAAAGCAGCCATTCAAAGCGAAAAGAATGCAGCTATGGCCGATTTAAAAAACCAAGTTTCTTCATTGTCAATCGAAATTGCTGAAAAAGTATTAAAAAGTGAATTGTCTGACAAAGCTTCTCAAACTAAATTAGTTGAGAAAATGTTGGGTGATGCTAAATTAAATTAATCGTTATGACAGGAAACAGAGCAGCGATTCGATACGCAAAAGCCATTCTTGAAGTTGCCAATTCAAAAAACGTGGCTCAAGATGTAAATAATGATATGAATACTATCGCTTCTACTATCAATGGGAATTTAGAATTGAGCGGTTTTATTCAAAATCCAACCATCAGTGTTGAGATTAAAGAAAACGCATTATTAGAAGTTTTTGCAGCTGTTAATCCAGTAACAAAAAGTCTTTTCCATTTATTATTTGTAAATAAAAGATTTGAAATTTTAGCAGCTATTGCTTCTCACTACAAACAATTGTTCGATGAAATGAATGGTGTTGAAGTAGCAAAAGTAACTACAGCTATCGAAATGGATTCGGCTTTAGAAGCTCAAATCATGGCGAAGATAACTAGCTTTTCAAACAAGAAAATCACAATAGAAAATACCGTTGACCCATCAATAATCGGAGGATTTATTCTAACGATTGGTGACCAACAATACAATGCATCTGTCGCAAACAGATTGCAAGAATTAAAACGCGAGTTTAGTAATTAACATACCATTAAAGATATATCAAAATGGCAGAAATTAAACCAGCTGAGATTTCAGCAATATTAAAAAAACAATTATCTGATTTTGAATCAGGAGCATCGTTAGAAGAAGTTGGAACAGTACTTCAAGTAGGAGATGGTATTGCTCGTGTTTACGGGTTATCAAATGCGCAATACGGAGAGTTAGTACAATTCGACAACGGATTGGAAGCGATCGTATTGAACTTGGAAGAAGACAATGTAGGTGTGGTGCTTTTAGGACCATCAACCGGAATCCGTGAAGGTTCAACTGTAAAAAGAACACAACGTATTGCTTCGCTTAAAGTGGGTGAGCAAATCGTTGGTCGTGTGGTTGATACACTTGGAAATCCAATCGATGGTAAAGGACCAATCGGGGGTGAACTTTATGATATGCCATTGGAAAGAAAAGCGCCTGGAGTTATCTTCCGTCAACCAGTAACTGAACCATTACAAACAGGTATTAAAGCAGTTGATGCAATGATTCCAGTTGGTCGTGGACAACGTGAATTGGTTATTGGTGACCGTCAAACAGGTAAATCTACCGTTTGTATCGACACGATATTAAATCAAAAAGAATTTTATGATGCAGGGAAACCAGTATTTTGTATCTACGTTGCTATCGGACAAAAAGCGTCGACAGTAGCCGGAATCGCAAAAATGTTGGAAGAAAAAGGAGCAATGGCCTACACAGTAATTGTAGCGGCTAACGCATCTGATCCTGCGCCAATGCAAGTATATGCACCAATGGCCGGTGCTGCAATCGGAGAATATTTCCGTGATTCAGGTCGTCCAGCATTAATCGTTTATGATGATTTATCAAAACAAGCAGTAGCTTACCGTGAGGTGTCTCTTTTGTTAAGAAGACCACCAGGACGTGAAGCATATCCTGGAGACGTTTTCTACCTTCACTCTCGTTTATTAGAAAGAGCGTGTAAAGTAATTGCCGATGACGGAATTGCAAAAGACATGAACGACTTACCAGATGCTTTAAAAGGAATCGTAAAAGGTGGAGGTTCTCTTACCGCTTTACCAATTATTGAAACACAAGCAGGTGACGTTTCTGCGTATATACCAACTAACGTAATTTCGATTACAGACGGACAGATTTTCTTGGATGGAGATTTGTTTAACTCTGGAGTTCGTCCAGCAATCAACGTAGGTATTTCGGTATCTCGTGTTGGAGGAAATGCTCAAATCAAATCGATGAAAAAAGTAGCAGGTACGTTAAAATTAGACCAAGCACAATTCCGTGAATTAGAAGCTTTCGCTAAATTTGGTTCTGATTTGGATTCAGTTACCTTAAACGTAATT
>CALPIE020000059.1 GCA_943323545.2 Bifidobacterium breve
AATCAGTGTTCAGTGTTCAGTGTTCAGTGTTCAGTGTTCAGTGTTCAGTGTTCAGTGTTCAGTGTTCAGTGTTCAGTGTTCAGTGTTCAATTTTTCAGCATCCAAAATACAAAAAATCCCTAATTACGTATTAACTAGGGATTTTGTATTTTTATTTCAATGTTACTGCCAACTGAGCACTGAATACTGAACACTATTTCTTCTTCAACACCTTATATTCCTCATAACACTGGCTAATTGCGTCCATGATTTGTAAATCGTTGGCGGTTTCGATAAACGATTGGGAATAGCTGCAATGTTGCAATATTTCTGGAATATCATTTTTATCAATTCCTAGCAAAACGGCGATGGTTTCTCTATCAAATTTAGATTCTAATAAACGACGTACCGTGTCGTCTTTTCGCATTTCCTTTAGTTTTTTGAGTTCCTTGGGTTTTTTTCCAAAGAAATTATAGAGCATATCAGCGGGATTAAATATAGAATTCATTACTCGAGAAAAGGCTTTAGGAGAGTTTTCACCAATTTCATAAGCAGAACTTAATCCTGAAATACTATAACGGTAATTTTCTTGTTCTGGAATTAGTTTGCTATCTACTTCAAGATAGCCAGTTAGTGTGTAGCGTTTTATAATTACTTCTTCGAGTGCTATGGCTTTTTCAGTAAGTTGAATTTTAGCGGTGCCATTTTTTACCCAATCATTAGTTACTCTAACTTTTATCGATTGAAATCCGATGCAAGTAATGTGTAAAGTATCAGATGGAGTAGCTTCAATTTCAAAGTATCCTTTTGAACTTGAAATGGTTCCTTTAACTTTATTAATGTTAATGATATTTACATTAGATAAAGGAAATAAAGTATTGTCGTTTACAATAATTCCGGAAACTTTTTTTAAATCGGTAGTTTGTTGTGCAAACAATAAAGAGGTAAATAGTAAAAATAAAGAAGCTACAATATATTTCATAATCCATTTTGATGGTTTAAAAGTAATAAACCTTTTAAAATATATTGTAGCTTCAGTAAATAATTATAAGAAAATTAACAAACGTTTTTAGTTAATTAACTCCTTCTAGGTCTTCTTTCTCTTGGAGTATCTGATGAACCTTCAGAACGTCTTGGTGCTCTATCAGAAGTTCCTTCAGAACGACGCGCTGGTCTTTCTGATGAAAATCCGCCAACTCCACCAGTTCTAGGAGAAGACCCTCTAGATTCGCTTCTTCCGCCGCCAAAGCCACCTTCTCTCGGTGCACTGCCAGTAAATCCACCACCTCTTGGAGCAGAACCTCTTTCTATTTTTGGTCCGAAACCTCCGCTTCTTGGAGCAGAACTTCTTTCGCCTCTAAAGCCACCAGAACTTCTTCCACCACCACCAAATCCGCCAGAACTTCTTCCGTTATGATCGCGTCTTTCACGGCTTCCACCGTCGTTTTTAGAAATCTCAACATTAATTCTTCTTCCGTTCATATCAAAACCATTAAGGATTGACATTACTTTATCAGTGTGTTCGCCATCGGTATTAAAGAAAGAGAAACCTTCTTTTACATCAACTTTAAACACATCATCGCGACCTAAATCTAATGTGTCTTTTAAGAAATCTTTCAATTGCATCCAATCGAAATCGTCACGAGAACCAATGTTAATAAAATAACGAACAGGATCTCCGGCTCTGATTTCTCTTGGTTCTGAACTACGTTCGCTTCTTTCTCCTTTTTCTCCAGATAAATCACGTTTCTTTTTGTAGTAAGCAATAAATCGGTTGAACTCTACTGAAACCATTTTCTTGATTAACTCTTCTTTCGATAATCCGTCAAGAACTTCATTAATAGCTGGAAGATAGTTGTCGATTTCGTGATCTACTTCTGTATCTTTAATTTTATTGGCTAAGTGTAACAATTGAATTTCGCAAATTTCGATTCCGGATGGAATGGTTTTTTCTTGAAACTTTTGTTGAATAATACGTTCAATAGAAGAAATTTTACGCAATTCACTTTTTGTGATAATTACGATAGAAGTTCCTAATTTTCCGGCACGACCTGTTCGACCTGAACGGTGCGTGTAGGTTTCAATTTCATCAGGCAATTGATAGTTTACAACGTGTGTAATATTATCAACGTCAATTCCACGTGCAGCCACATCAGTAGCAACCAACATTTGAATTTGACGACCTCTAAATGATTTCATAACGCCATCACGTTGTGCTTGCGATAAATCGCCGTGCAATGCTGCAGCACTGTAACCATCTTCTATTAGTTTTTCGGCAACCGCTTGAGTATCGCGTTTGGTTCTACAAAAAACTACTGAAAATATATCCGGATTAGCATCAGCTAATCGTTTTAATGCTTCGTAACGATCTCTAGCATTTACACAATAAAATTCGTGAGAAACTGTAGCAGTTCCAGAATTTTTACTACCAACGGTAATTTCAGCAGGTTCGTGCATGAATTTTTTAGCAATTCTTGCTACTTCTGCAGGCATTGTTGCCGAGAATAACCAAGTGTTTTTCTCGTCTGGAGTATCGGATAAAATCGATACGATGTCTTCATAAAATCCCATATTCAACATCTCATCTGCTTCGTCAAGAATACAATAGTTGATGTTTTTGATGTTGACCAATCCACGATTGATCATGTCTTGCATTCTACCTGGAGTTGCTACAATAATTTGTGCTCCACGTTTAATATCACGGGCTTGTTCTGTAATGCTTGCGCCACCATAAACTGCCACTGTATGTAAACCCTTTACATATTTTGAGTATTGTTTAATCTCGTTGGTGATTTGTAAGCAAAGCTCGCGCGTTGGTGATAAAATTAACGCTTGAGTACTTCTGTCTTCAGCATCAATTTTTTGAATTAGTGGAAAACCAAAAGCTGCCGTTTTCCCTGTACCTGTTTGTGCTAAAGCTACTAAGTCTGTGTTTTGTTCCAATAGTACTGGAATCGCTTTTTCTTGCACTTCTGACGGATTCTCAAATCCTAGATCTTTGATCGCCAGCAGTAACGATTCATTCAGACCTAATTGTTCAAATTTATTCATATAGTATTTTAAATTGGGTGCAAAGGTAGGTTTTAAATACTATATAAACTAATTTGTTATTTTTTGATAATCAGGTAGTTGTCGGTTATCGGTTATCAGTTGTCGTTTGAATTAAGTGTAAGATACCAGATTAGGGTTCAAAAAAAGAATAATTTTCAATCTTAAAAAGAGAACCCAAAACTCACAATCGACAACAAAAATCAACCAATTGTTTTACCGCAATTCCACGATGGCTGATACTCGATTTTTCTTCCATAGTTAATTCGGCAAAGGTTTTCGTATAGCCATCTGCAATAAATATTGGATCGTAGCCAAAGCCATTGGTGCCGATTTTTTCTTCGATTATTTTTCCGTTGATTATTCCAGTGAAAAGGTGTTGTTGTCCGTTAAGGTTGAGACAAATAACGGTTTTAAAATTGGCTTTTTTATTGGTTTTGTCTTTGAGATTTAGTAACAATTTGTCGGTATTGTTATCATCATTTTTTGGTTCACCTGCATAACGTGCTGAAAAAACACCTGGAGCTCCATTTAAGGCATCAACTTCTAAACCAGAATCGTCGGCGAAGCAATTGAGTCCGAATTTTTCGGTGACATAATTGGCTTTTAAGATAGCGTTGCCTTCTATGGTGTTGGCAGTTTCTGGAATGTCTTCAAAGCAACCAATATCGTGTAAACTAACAATTTGAATGGTTGAGGGGAGTAATTGTTGAATTTCTTTTATCTTGTTGTTGTTGTTGGAAGCGAAGACGAGTTTCATTGTTAATAGTTCAGAGTTCAGAGTTCGTTGTTCGTTGTTGAATGTTGAATGTTGAATGTTGAATGCTCAATTTGCTCTGAAATATACAGCACTAAATAATAACAAATAACATGTTTCAAATAAAATTTTAACTCAATCGCAGTCTCACATACACATGTTTAATTCCTTTCTTATCTGAATCGCGTTCGTCTATTTCGAGTATATCGGATAACGATTTTAACATTGGTGTAAGTTTGGCAAAACCATAATTTCGAGGATCGAATTCGGGTTTGTTTTTAACAATCAGATTTCCAACATCGCCAAGAAAAGCCCAACCATCATCGTCTCCAATTGCTTCAAGTGTTGCTTCGATAAGTTCGATGGTTTTAGTATCGATTTTGTTGATTACTTCTTTTTCGACTTCTTTTTCTATTGGTTTTTTATTATCGGTAGTTGTTGTTGGTTTTGATTTATTAGCTCGGCTCAGTTCGGCTGCGCCTCGGGTCTTTTTAATATGACCTTCTAAAACTTCAATATAAATAAATCGATCGCAGGCAACGATAAAAGAATTTGGTGTTTTCTTTTCACCAATTCCGATAACTTTCATTCCCGATTCACGTAGTCGAATTGCCAATCGTGTAAAATCGGAATCGCTTGATACAATACAAAACCCGTCTACTTTATCCGAATATAACAAATCCATTGCGTCGATAATTAAAGCCGAATCGGAAGAGTTTTTTCCAACGGTATAACTGTATTGTTGAATAGGCGTAATGGCGTGTTCGAGTAAGACTGATTTCCAACCATTTGCATTTGGTTTGGTCCAATCGGCATAGATGCGTTTGGTAGTTGGTGTTCCGTATTTGGCAATTTCTTCCATCATTCCTTTTACATTACTGTAGGGAACATTATCGGCATCTATAAGAACGGCTAATTTTAATTCTTTGGTGTTTTGTGACATGGTGTTTTGGTTTCAAGTTTCAAGTTTCAGGTTGAACTTGAAGCCTGAAACTTGAAACCAAAGATACAAACTTTCTCGATACTACGATTCCCTAGCCCAGATGGAAATGGAAATCCTTTTGAAACCACAACTATTTTTTGCCAACGTTACAGAGCGACTATAGGAGCTACTGAAACGATTTGCAAAAAAAGGCGTTGTGAAAAAAGGTTGCAATGTACAGCTGGAAATAGCTTCAAAAAAATAAATTTATTTTAGGTATTATATTCAATTAGAAATATTTAATTTTGCCCCCGAATCATCGGGATTCAAAAAAATACAATTTTACAACAGCTAGTATGGTAAAAGATTTATTCGAAAGAATACAGAACAATAAAGGACCATTAGGAAAATGGGCTTCTCAGGCGGAAGGGTATTTTGTTTTTCCAAAATTAGAAGGCGAATTAGGTCCGAGAATGCAGTTTCAGGGTAAGAATATTTTGAATTGGAGTTTGAATGATTATTTGGGTTTAGCCAATCATCCAGAAGTTAGAAAAGCCGATGCCGATGCAGCAATTGCTTATGGAGCTGCTTACCCGATGGGTGCTCGAATGATGAGTGGTCATACCGATGCTCACGAACAATTAGAGAAAGAATTGGCTGCTTTTGTAATGAAAGAATCGGCTTATCTATTAAATTTTGGCTATCAAGGAATTATGTCGGCGATTGATGCATTGGTGACTAAAAACGATATTATTGTTTATGATGTTGATGCACACGCTTGCATTATTGATGGGGTACGTTTACACATGGGAAAACGATTCACATACAGGCACAACGATATTGAAAGCATGGAAAAAAATCTTCAACGTGCTACCAAAATGGCTACTGAAACTGGTGGTGGAATTTTATTTATTACCGAAGGTGTTTTTGGGATGAGAGGCCAACAAGGTAAATTAAAAGAAATAGTAGAGTTTAAGAAAAAATACAATTTTAGATTGTTAGTGGATGATGCTCATGGATTCGGAACTCTTGGTAAAACGGGAGCTGGAGCAGGTGAGGAGCAAGGTTGTCAAGACGGAATTGATGTTTACTTTTCGACTTTTGCCAAATCGATGGCGAGTATTGGCGCTTTTCTTGCTGCCGATAAAGATATTATAGATTATTTAAAATACAATTTGCGTTCCCAAATGTTTGCTAAAGCTTTACCAATGATTCAAACTGTTGGCGCATTGAAAAGATTGGAATTGTTACGTAATCACCCAGAATTAAAAGACAAATTGTGGGAAAATGTAAATGCTTTGCAAAATGGTTTGCGTTCAAGAAATTTTAATATAGGCGACACCAACACTTGTGTTACACCGGTTTACCTTGAAGGAAGTGTGCCAGAAGCCATGGTTATGGTGAATGATTTGAGGGAGAATTATGGTATTTTCTTGTCGATTGTAATTTATCCGGTAATACCAAAAGGAATTATTTTATTGCGTATGATTCCAACTACTTCACACACATTAGCTGATATTGAAGAAACATTAACTGCATTTGAAGCGATTCGTGAAAAGTTAGAAAACGGAACTTATAAAGAAATAGCTAGTAGAACTACTGTTGATTTAGATGCATAATTAGATTTTTAGTTTTATTTTATATAATAGAAAAAATCCATTCGAAATATGAATGGATTTTTTATTTATAAGTCTTTTCTATAGGTTCGTCTTCTTCTAAAAATAATAGGATCAAAATGTTTCCATAAATTATGAATGGCTACATTATCTTCTAATTCGGGTGTTCGAATACAATTTAGTATTCCTTTTTCGGTAAAAGTGTTATAACATTCATTAAAGATGATGGCAGTTACCCCTTTATTTTGATAGTGAGGATCTACTCCGATTAAATAAAATAATACATCTTTACTTTCTTTTTTTGCTTTTAACAAATGGTAAAATCCAAAGGGAAATAGTTTGCCTTTTGTTTTTTGTAATGCTTCCGAAAAACTGGGCATAACAATACTGAATGCTACCATGTTATTCTCTTTATCCATTACAAATTTTATATATTCAGGATTGATAAAACTGATGTATTTTTTTTTGAAATACTCTTTTTGACTTTCGGTGATTGCAACAAAGGAAGATAAATTTGCATACGATTTGTTAAACAAATCAAACATCTTATCTACATATGGCATTATAGCTTCTGTTTTAGTGAAATTTAACGGAGTGAGTTGGTATCTTTTTTTGATTAATTCTTGAATCTTAAAAAAGAACTCAGGTTTTACATTTTCAAAAGGAAATTTATTTTCGACATATTCTTTTTCTTTTACATATCCCAATTGTTCTAAATGTTTTGAATAATAAGGATAATTGTACCATGTAATCATCGAGCCAATTTCGTCAAACCCTTCTGTTAAAACTCCAACTTTATCTAAATTTGAAAATCCCATCGGTCCTTCAACGTATTCTAAATTATTTTTAAAACCAATTTCGTATACTTTTTCTAGGAGCGCTTTCGTAACTTCAATATCATCAATTACATCCCACCAACCAAAACGAACCTTTCTTTTACCTTGTTTATTGACTTCATCCCAATTTATAATAGCAGCAATTCGTCCTACTATTTCACCTCCTTTGTAAGCTAAATATAATGTTGCTTCAGCTGAATCAAAAGCTGGATTTTTAGATTTATCAAATGATTCTATTTCTTCCTTTATTAATGGCGGAACCCAATACGGATGATTTTTATATAATGAAAACGGAAATTTTACGTAATCGGCTATTAATTTTTTTGTATTCGCTTCTTTAATTAAAATCATTTTAGTTATGGTTTTTCAACTTCAACTTCATCCAATCTTTTCTTCTTTTTATTTTTATCTTTTTTGCCTTTAGCTTTCTTTCCATCATCCTCTTTTTTTAATCGTATAAAAATATCTTCATAATTAACATCTGAACGCCATGAAATTCCAATTCCCCCATACATAATAGAAGGTGTGTTTTTATAACTCGAACTAATTGCTGCATCAACTTGTAAATTATCAGACATTAAATAAGCAACACCTCCCGAAAAAATTCCATCAGAATAAAAATCGCCTTTAATTCCTTTATTCTCTAAAAAAACTGACCATCTATCATTTACGGCTCTAGTTAAAGTAATGATATAACCGAGAGAAGATCTTGGGGTTGAAATTTTATCCATAAATACATTTCCAATTACTACATAACCATTTCCGATAATATTATGTGTAATTAACATTACTTTTGGACTAATAACCGAAATATCATTTGGTTCTGCATTGTAGACATTTTTAAAATTAACATTCATTCCAGCGTAACCAGAAAGTGCCGGAACTAATTGTCTCCAATTGAATTTATTTTGATGATTTGCTTTCCAACTATACACATTTATTTTTTTTTCTTTGGCATTTTTGAACGGATCATAAAATAAATATTTAAATCCAAATGTTGTATTTCTTAATCCAGATCTTTTTTGACTTTCATCATAAATAGTAAATCGGTCATTTTGGTAATTAATTTCTGTTATAAATTCTAATTGTTCTTTCCAAAAACCATAACGAACAGCCAAATCCATAAAAACCCCTTTGGTTGTATAATCTAATAAACTGTGTTTTTCTTTTAAATAATTGAAACCACTTTCTACTTGAATTACTTTATTTCCAACTGCAAAAGCGCCCATAGATTCACTTGGTCTATTTGAATTAATGATATCTGTGTGTTGCGCAAAAAGAAATGGATTTACAAAAAATAACGATAAAAGAAAGATATTATTTAATTTCATAAAAGAGGATATTAAATTGCAAATGCAGTAAGTTTATCAAAAGTACTATTTTTTATTATTTATTTAAGAACTCAAACTGATTTTTGATTATTAGAATTTAGTATTTTTGTCAAAAATAATTTTAATATGCAAGAAGCTTCATTTAATGGACTTTTTAAAGCGATACTCTATATCTTCGCTTTTTATTATATTTTCAAGTTTTTGGCTAGATTGTTTTTGCCAGTGATTGTAAAAAAAGTGGCACAAAAAGCAGAAGAACAATTCAAGCAACAATATCAAAATCAGCAGCAAACAGAAAACCCTACTTCTGCGGCAAATTCAACTAAACCAAAGGAAACTAAAAAAGTAGGAGAGTATATCGATTATGAAGAGGTAGATTAGTTTTATTCTTTTAATAGCCTGATTTTAGTATAAATTCATCAATAAACATGAAACAAATTCAAAAGTTATATCCTCATTTATTAGCCTTAATTGGTTTTATTGTAATTGCCTTAGTCTATTTTTATCCCGTTCTTCAAGGAAAGAAAATCTACCAATTAGATATTGTTCAATACACCGCTATGGCGAAAGAACAAAATGATTTTAGAGCAGAAGAAAATGCTGAACCGTTTTGGACAAATTCATCGTTTGGTGGAATGCCAACTTATCAAATGGGTGCAAAATATCCGAATGATTTTATTGGTCATTTAGATGATGCACTGCGATTTTTACCACGTCCTGCCGATTATTTGTTTCTTTATTTTATTGGATTTTATATTTTGCTTTTGGTTTTAAAAACAGATCCTTTAAAAGCGTTTTTTGGTGCTTTGGCTTTTGGATTTTCGACTTATTTGATTGTTATTTTAGGTGTTGGACACAATGCCAAAGCACAAGCTATTGCATACATGCCATTAGTAATTGCTGGCGTTTTATTGGTTTTTAAAAAAAGGTTTATTGCAGGTGGTTTGCTAACAATGTTTGCCACAGCTTTAGAGTTGAATGCCAATCACTTTCAAATGACGTATTATTTATTGTTTCTGTTGCTTTTTATTGGGATTTATTACGGAATCAAATTCATAAAAACAGCAGCATACAATGAATTACTAAAAATTCTTGGTGTTTTTACAATTGCTCTGATTTTAGCAGTTGGCGCCAATGCTACTAGTTTGTTGGCAACCAAAGAATTTGCAAATTTCAGTATTCGCGGTAAAAGTGAACTTACTTTCAATCCAGAAGGAAAAAAGAAAACAGAAGATACTGCACTTTCAAGAGACTACATTACCGAATACAGTTATGGTATTGCTGAGAGTTTTAATCTGATAGCACCACGACTTTTTGGTGGTGGAAACAGTGAAAAATTAAACGAAGATTCGAGTGTTTATAGTTTTATGCTAAATTATGGTGCTACTCCAGAAGAAGCCAAGCAATTTACAGAAAGTTACGGATTGACTTATTGGGGCGACCAACCTATTGTTGCAGCTCCAGCTTATATTGGAGCTATAGTTTTCTTTCTTTGTATTTTAGGATTGTACCATGACAAACGAAAAATAAAATATGTTTTTTTAATTGGAGCGATTTTCTCTTTGATTTTATCCTGGGGGAAAAACTTTTCAGTTGTGACTGATTTTTTTATTGATTTTGTTCCGATGTACGATAAGTTTAGAGCGGTTTCATCTATTCAAGTGTTATTAGAATTGTGTATTCCAGTAATTGCAATTATGGGTTTACAATCGTTTTTTACAAAAGACAAAGATCTTCAATGGACTAATTTATGGAAAGCTTCAGCAACCACTTTGGGATTGATTATTGTTTTGTTTTTAATTAGAAGTTCATTTGATTTTGCAGGATCAATGGATGGTAGATTGTTGCAAATGTTTAGTAGCGGTCAAGATAAATCCTTCGGAATTAACTTTTTAGATGCTTTAAAAGAAGACCGAAGAAGCTTGTATGCCGCCGATTTGTTGCGTTCTGGTTTTTTTATTGTTTTAGTTTCTGTAGTATTTTATTTGTATGTCAAAAATAAGTTAGCATCCACTTCAACTATTGTTATTGTTGGATTATTGATGGTAACCGATTTGGTTTTGGTCGACAAAAGTTATGTGAGTAAAAAAGATTTTGTAAGTGCTAGAGAAGTCGATATACCGTTTGAACTTTCTGAAATAGATAATCAAATTCTTCAAGATTCAACTCATTATAGAGTCCTAGATATTGGAGGCTATTTAAATGCAAAGGCTTCTTATTTTCATAAGTCAATTGGAGGTTACAGCGCGGTTAGACCGATGCGAATGCAAGAATTATTCGATTATCAAATTGCCAAAAATAATATCGAAGTATTGAATATGTTGAATGTAAAATACATTATTCAAACCAATGATAAAGGAGAAGAATTTCCAGTTGTTAATCCGGATGCAAATGGAAATGCCTGGTTTGTTAAAGAACTTAAAATGGTAAATTCAGCTGATGCAGAAATGAAAGCTTTGAATAAATTAGACACAAAAAATGTAGCAGTTTATCAAAGAAATCTATCGATGAAGACAAGTGATTCACAATCTTATTCTAAAGCGAACATTCCTTCAACATTTTCAAAAGACAGCACTGATACAATAGAACTAGAGGTTTATAAACCAAATTATCTAAAATATACTTCTTCTAATTCCAATAACGGTTTTGCTGTATTTTCAGAAATGTATTATAAAAACGGTTGGAAAGCTACTATTGATGGTAAAGAAGCTACTATCTTCAAAGTAAATTATACTTTACGTGGAATTCAAATACCGAAAGGAAAACACATTATAGAATTCAAATTTGAACCACAAGTAGTAAAAACAGGAAGTACCATTGCATTGATAAGTTCGATTGGAATGCTATTATTAGTTGTTGGTGGAATTTATTTTGAGCGAAAAAGATCATTCAAATAGATGTCAAATATCGTAACTAAAAAGATTTTAATCATTACTTATTATTGGCCACCAGCTGGCGGACCAGGAGTACAACGTTGGTTAAAGTTTGTAAAGTATTTGCCCGATTTTGGTATTCAACCGATTGTGTATGTTCCTGAAAATCCGACGTATCCTATTGTTGATGAGGGATTGGTCAATGAGGTTTCGGATAAAGCCATTGTTTTAAAAAATAAAATCTTTGAACCCTATCAAATAGCTAGAATTTTTTCTGAAAAACAAACTAAAAAAATCAGTTCCGGAATTATTCCAGCCATAAAAAAACAGACTTTTTTAGATCGTTTTTTGCTTTGGATTAGAGGGAATTTGTTTATTCCAGATGCCCGTTTTTTATGGGTGAAACCATCGGTTAAATATTTAAAAAAATACATTCAAGATAACGAAATAGATACCATTGTAACATCTGGTCCACCACACAGTTTGCATTTAATAGGATTGCAATTAAAAAAGCAGTTAAATGTAAAATGGTTTGCAGATTTTAGAGATCCTTGGACAACAATTGGATATCATAAAGCTTTGAAATTGTCATCCTATGCTGAGAAAATACACAAAGATTTAGAAAATCAAGTATTGAATTCAGCAGATACCATTTTGGTTACTAGTAAAACTACAAAAGCCGAATTTCAACACATTACATCAAAACCAATTGAAGTGATTACCAATGGATATGATGTTGAAAAAGTAACCAATGAACCTTTGGATGAAAAATTTACCTTGGCTCATATTGGCTCGTTTTTATCCGATAGAAATCCGAAGATTCTTTGGCAAGTATTACAAGAATTAATTGCAGAAAATGAATCGTTCGCACAACATTTTCAATTGAAGTTGATTGGTAAAGTAAGTCAGGAAATTTTAGATTCGATTGCCGAATATCAATTAAAAAAACACCTTAATAATTTAGGATATATTTCTCATATCGACGCTATTCAACACCAACGTAAATCGCAAGTTTTGTTATTGATAGAAATTGATTCAACCGAAACAAAAAGTATTATTCCGGGGAAAGTTTTTGAATATATGGTTGCTGAACGTCCAATCATTGCTATTGGACCAAAGGATTCTGATTTTGCCGAAATTATTACTTCAACAAATACTGGGGTTTTCTTTACTTATGATGAAAAAGAAAGATTGAAGAAAATCATCAGCAGTTATTTTGATTTGTATTTACAAAAGAACTTAAAAGTTTTTCCCGTAGGTTTGCAACAATATTCACGAAAAAGTTTAACCGAACACTTGGCAAAACTCATAACTCATAACTCATAACTCATAATTCATAACTCATAACTCATAACTCATAACTCCTCAATGGGAATTGTAATCAACCAATCGATAAAAAACACCATCATTACTTATATTGGTTTTGTGATTGGCGCTGCAAATACATTGTTTATGTATCCGCATTTTTTGGGCGAAACCTATTATGGATTAACTGGTTATTTACTGTCTTCTGCTAATGTGATTATGCCATTGATGGCTTTTGGTGTTCACAATACGCTAATAAAATTCTTTACCCAATACAAAACCGAAAAAGAAAAAGGACAATTCTTGACTTTTGTATTGATGTTGCCTTTTTTGTTTTTGCTTCCAATGGCTGTTTTAGGGTATTTGACTTATGAGCAAATTGCCTCTTTTTTATCAAGAGAAAATCCGATTATATATGATTATGTGTGGCAAATCCCGATTATTGGATTGTGTATGG
>CALPIE020000060.1 GCA_943323545.2 Bifidobacterium breve
CGAAAGCACACGCAGCACAAATATTAGGTTACTTTTGATGACTTGTAAAATAAAAAGTCCAACTTTATTAAAGTTGGACTTTTCTATTTTGTTATAAAAGACTAGGCTTTTGTCAATTCTTTCTTTTCAAAGCCAAATAAATGATGTGCTTTAATCAAATCGGCAATACCTTCTGGCAACATTTTTTCCCAACCTTTGGTATCATTACTAATCATTTTTAGTACTTCTCTTGAGAATATTTTAAGATTTTTTCTGTCAAATTCAGTGATGTCAACCACTTTGCCATTATACGCAAAAAATTTGTACAACTCTTTCATTCTTGGGTGTACTTTCAAATTTTGTGAAGTAACAATATCGCCATTTTCATCTTCCATCGGATATAAAAATACTTTAATATCTCGGTAGAATAATTTTCCAAAAGCTTCCAAAATACCTCCACTTAAATGACGGTAGTATTTTTCATCAAAAATATCAACTAAATTACTCACTCCCATCGCCAATCCCATTCGGGCTTTGGTATAATCAGAGAAATATTCGACCACTTTATAATATTCCTGAAAATTGGATATCATCACCGTTTGTCCAAGAGAACAAAGCAATTCTGCTCTGTCCATAAAATCACGTTCGTCAATTTCTCCGTCTGAACGCAAATTAGAAAGCGTGATTTCAAATATTACTAAGGTGTTATCTTTTTCAACTTTGTTTTCTTCTAAAAACATTTTTAGCGATTGCTCGTACATGTCCATATTTACATTTGTAACCGGACGAAAACTACCTCTTAAAGCCAAGATATTTTTCTTGTACAAAATTGCTGCTGGTAAAATATTTTTCCCATCCGGACCAAACATTACGGCATCTGTCATTCCGTTTTTTACCAATTGTAAACTCATCAATCTGTTGTCGACATTGGCGAAACTTGGACCAGAAAAATTTATGGTATCGATTTCTAATTGGTCTTTATCTAAATGATCATACAAATAACGCAACAATTTTTTTGGATCATTGTATTTATAAAAAGCACCATAAATTAAATTCACTCCCAAAACGCCAAGTGTTTCTTGTTGCAAACGCGGATCGGTTTCTTTAAATCGGATGTGAAGTGTAATTTCGTTGTAATCTTCGGTTGGTTCTACTTGGTATTTTATTCCAACCCAGCCATGTCCTTTGAATTGTTTTGCAAAATCAATTGTTGCAACGGTGTTAGCATAACTAAAAAACAATTTGTTAGGATGTTTTTCTCTGTTTAAACGTTTTTCTATAAGGTCTGTTTCATGTGTGAGCATCTTTTTAAGTCTGCTTTCTGTAACATAACGACCGTCATCTTCAATTCCGTAAATGGCATCACTAAAATCTTTATCATAAGCCGACATTGCTTTTGCAATAGTACCAGAAGAACCTCCAGATCTAAAAAAATGCCTTACCGTTTCTTGACCAGCTCCAATTTCAGCAAAAGTACCATAAATGTTATCATTAAGATTAATTCGCAATGCCTTGTCTTTTAAAGACGGAATGTGCTCAATAACCTTATCTCCTTTTAACTTAATGTTTAATTCGGAATGTGCCATAATGATTTTTAATTCAATGCAAAGTTAATAAAATAGAAACAGTTTCAAATGATAAATATTCCTATTTTTGTAGAAATAATGTATCTAAATTGTTTTTATTGCCGTCGCCACTTATCAAAAACCGTGCTAAATGAATATTTATTTTTTAGGAACTGGAACTTCTCAAGGTATTCCTGTAATTGGAAGCAATCATTCAGTGTGTAAAAGTGACGATAGTAGAGATAAAAGATTGCGAGTTTCAGTTTGGATTTACGATGAAAATTTTTCTATTGTAATTGATTGTGGTCCCGATTTTAGACAACAAATGCTGACTTCTAATTGTCAAAAGATAGATGCAATTTTATTTACTCATGAGCATTCAGATCATACTGCAGGATTAGACGATATACGACCATTTTATTTTCATCAAGGAAATATTCCAATTTATGCTCATAAACGAGTACTGCAAAATTTAAAAAAACGTTTTGATTATATTTTAGAAACTGAAAATAAATATCCAGGTACACCAAATGTTGATACAATTGAAGTTACGAATAATATATCCTTTGTTGTAAAAGATAAAACCATAATTCCTATAAATGCTATGCACGGTAATTTACAAGTTTTTGGCTATCGAATAGAAAATTTTGCTTATTTAACCGATGTGAAAACAATAGAAACATCCGAAATCGATAAGCTAAAAGGATTGAAAGTATTGGTTATTAATGCATTAAGAGAAGAACCACATCATTCACATTTTAGTTTGCAAGATGCGTTAGATTTTATAACTTTGGTTCAACCAGAAAAGGTGTATCTAACGCATATAAGTCATATTTTAGGTTTCCATAAGGAAGTTCAAAAAAAATTACCAACAAATGTTTTTTTGGCATATGACAATTTAAATATAATAATTTAATTCCAGATAATAATGAAAAAACAATTGTTGTTATACTTGTTTTTAGTAGCTGTTTTGATGAATGTATTTACGTACATGTATTTTTCAAAGAAGGAATCTTCCAATCAAAAAAAGATTGAAGCATCAACAAAAAAATTAAAAGACAGCATTGCTACAATGTCGGATGAACTTTTTGATGCCAATTATTTTTCTTTAGAACACAATGACAGAGCTCAAAATTATTTAGAAAACTATGATATTAGAGAATTAATGCCATTGGTTAAGAATGAATTGATGAATTATAATGATAGTCCAGATGGAAATAAGTATATTGATCAAGCCAAAATGGGTGAACAAAAATTCATAATCAATAAAATAAAAATTTTAAATCATCGTTGGATAATAGCTGATTATAATAACGGTCAATTATGGGGGGAAGTACTTCTTAAATATTTTGTAAACGATGATAAAACAATTTCATTTGAAACGGTTCAATCTTTTTTATATCCGCTTCAATAATCATAATAAAGTAGTTATCTATTAAATAATTTTAATATGTTAAAAAAAATAATCGTATCGCTTTTTATTTTTTTGAGTTTAATTTCATGCAAATGGACAGATCAAGGAGAAGAAAAGAAAAAAGAAAATGAAACCAACGCAAAAGATGTTGTAGTAGGTGGAGATAAAGATAAGGATGGATGTTTGGCATCTGCGGGTTATACTTGGTCTAAATTGAATAATGAATGTATTCGAATTTTTACTGGAATTCAATTACTTCCAGTAGATAAATCTAAAAATCAAGATGATGCTGTATTTGCAGCTTATTTACTTTTTGATGAATCTGGTGATAATGCAGAATTGTTTTTGCCAAATGAAGATGATTCGGTAATTGTAAAACGAGAGGGGAAAGGAAAGCCATGGACAAATGGCGAATGGCAATTGATTCCACTAAATGGATATCAATTAAAAAAAGCCGGAAAACTACTATTTGCGGGTGATGGAGAAATTGGAAAAAAAGTTTCTGGTAGTGATGATAGTGAAGATGTTGCTCCTAAACAATAAATAATAGAGTTCTTGAAATTAGCTTCGCACATTTCGGCTGCGCCTCAGGTTCAAGACCTTTATTAATTATTGCTGTAACCAATTTTTAAAATCATAAAAATTTTGTGGCGACACGCCATGGCCAATTGGGTATTCTTTATAAACTATTGAAATGCCTAATGCTGCTAGAACGGGTTCTGTTTTTCTTGCCCACTCTACAGGAATTACCTGATCTACTTTACCATGTGAAGCAAAAATTTTCAACTTTGATAAATCATTTTGTTTAAAATTATCAATAGCCATTTCGGTATTTAAATAACCACTCATGGCAACCAATCGTTGTACTTTTTCAGGATAAGATAAAGCAACAGCATAACTTAAAATACTACCTTGACTAAAACCAATTAAAGTTATATTATTAGCGTCGATTGGATATTTTATTATTAATTCATCAATAAAATTGACAATTAAATCTCTAGATATTTTGGCTTGTTCAATATCCGAAAATTTAGTTGAATCTTCGTCAAAATTAATTGCGTACCAAGCATAACTTCCGTACATCATATCATATGGAGCTCTTGCAGAAACAACATAATATTCTTCTGGTAATTCAGAAGCAAATGAAAATAAATCTTCCTCATTGCTGCCATAACCGTGAAGTAATAAAAGTAAAGGGTTTTTATCTTTTATTATTTTTGGTTCTCGAATTAAATAAAATAAAGACATATTATTTTTTTTACAAATTTATTTTATTTTATCCACCTATTCTATTTTTTTCATCATCTAAACCAGTATTTCTTGTTCTCTCTTTTTTAACAAGATCGTTCCCAAAATTATAACTTAAATTAAATCGTACCTGACGACTATCATTTCCGCCATCACCATTAATAATTAAGTTGCCAAATTCTGTATTTCCCTGCCAAGGTGATGTAAATAATACATCAGAAAAAGCAATTCTGGCATTTAATTTTTTATTTAAAAACTTCTTTTGAAAAGCAACATCTAACGATCCTAAACTCGAAGTTCTATAGGTACCTCCCCAAACAGAAGGTGAGTTGAACCAACCAGAAACTTCCATAACAACTTCCTTGGGTAAATTGATAGTATTTTGAGCATATATATTAAATGTTTCTTGACTTATTGCAATAAAAGAAGGGTCAGTCGGAATGTATCTACTATAAAAGCCACTTGCATTGAAATAAACATTCCACCAATTATTTACTTTAAATGGATAGGAAACTCCTAAATTTAATATTTCGTTATTTGCCACATTTTTTGAAGTCAAGAAATTCCTATTAGTTCCAACTGCTTCTGTAACTTGAGCAAAAAAATCGGTAATATAGCTATAACTTAATGTTGTAGTTAATTTGTATTTATAGGTATGCGATAATTTTATATTGTTGGTGTATTGAGGTTTTAAAAAAGGATTTCCTCGGTTAAACGACAATTCATCAATCTGATTTTCAAACGGATTAAGTGATTGATAATTAGGTCTTTCAATTCTTTTGCTATATATAAGTGCGAAAGAATTATTGTCATTTTTTTTGAAAGTTATTCCTCCACTTGGGAAAAAATCGGTATAATTTCGTTTTACTCTTTCATTATCATTTAGTTGATTACTTAATAACTTTCCGTCAGAATTTGTATTTTCAATACGTATTCCTAATTGAAAATTAATCTTCTTTAAATTCCGATTATAGTTTAAATATACAGCATTAATATTTTCTGAATAGTTGAATTTATTACTAGCAGTTTCGTTAAATACAGGTGTATTTCCTGTATAATTGTAAACATTAAATGTGTTTTTAGTTTCAACAATTGAAGATTTAAATCCAACACCAACTTTGCCTTCTAATAATTTTTGTTCATAATCACTCTTTAATGAAGAAATTGTAATATCAATTGGTGTTTCTTGGGCATTAATTACTTGGCTTTCGATTAAAGTTTCAGCGCCATTATAATAAAAATTAGGTTGATAATTTCTTTTGTCACTATTAAACTTACCAAAATCTAAATCTGCATTAAATGAGTTTTCATTAGTGCCTTGGTATTTATAATTTAAATTAGAGTATAAATTATAGGTTTTATTTTCAACATCGTTTTGAGATTTTAAAACGGCAGTATTTACATTCGAATTAATAGGTCGAATTGGTGTTCTAGTAGAACTGTTGCCAAAAGCATTATTAAAATTTCCTGTCAAAACTATGCCAAAAGTATTTTTTGCATTGTGGTAATAATCATAACCCAATTTAATATTATTCGCATTGTTTTCGTTTATGGTACTTGATCTCGAATCAAAAATAGTATTGCTTTGTTGTCGGTATAAATTGATAAAATTATAGCCTCTTCCAAAGCGGTTACTGTAATTTCCAAAAAAATTATTCTTTTTATTTCTGTTATTAAAAGACATTGAATTTACAGAAGTCCCAAAACGGCCAATATTCAATCCAGAAGTTACAGTTCCATTAGTCCCAAAGTTTTTATTTTTTTTAAGTTTAATATTTATAATCCCAGCACTTCCTGCTGCATCATATTTTGATGATGGTTGTGTAATGATTTCGATTGCTTCAATATCATTAGCTTGAATTGTTTTTAAATAATTGGTCAAATCAGAACCACTTAAAAAGGATTGTTTTCCGTCTATGTAAATTAAAACACCACTTTTTCCTTCCACAATTAGATTGTCATTATTATCAATAATAACTCCGGGTGCTTTTCTCAACAATTCAAATCCAGAATTTCCAATTGCATTAATTGTATTTTCGATATTAAATACGGTTTTGTCAGCCAAGACTTGAATCATTGGCTTTTCTTTTTTAATAACAACTTCCGACAATTGTGTAGTTGCTTCTTTTAAAGTTATTAAAGGAATTTCAATATTTTCGGAATTGATTGTAATTGAAGGAACAACAATTTCTTCATATCCTATAAACGAAGTTTTTAAGGAGTAAATACCTTTATTTATATTATTAAAAGAAAATTCACCCAATTTATTTGTGATTTCTGCTTTAATAACTACATTTTTTTCTGAGAATAGAATTAAAGAAATACCAGCAATTTTTTCTTTATTATCAATATTGATTTTTCCTGATATTTTGTAAGATTGTGCTTGTGAAGTGTAACTAATTGTAATAAAAAGTAACAGTAAAATTTTATTCATTTAAAAAGTTTTACTGTAAGTAGTAGGAATGAGGATTATGTTACAAAAAATGCAACCATTTTTGAAATAATTTTCCTAAAAGAGGTAATGAAGTTGTTTCACCTCTAGCAGCAGTAAATATTCCGTATACAGTTAATACAGAAATAAAAATCCACATCGGTGCTGCAATCATTATACTTTCAAAGTGACTTATCGAAACACCAAGAATAATAAACGTTAAGGTTAATCCTAATCCTTGTCGGATGTGAAAAGAAGCAAATGGATTCTTATTTTCGCTGTTAATTGAAAGCGCAATTAAAGGGCCTACAATTAAAATATAGCTAATAATTGCTGCTGTTTTTCCTTGTTTTATAGTTTTTTCATCCATTAAGTTAAAATTAATTTACCGCAATTGTAAATTCCGTAGACATTACCTTTCATTTTTTCGCCAAGGAACGCAGAATTTTTCGATTTGGATTTGATGTTTTCTTTAGAGAAAACCCATTCAGTATCGTTTGAAAATAAGGTAACATTCGCTTTATTTCCCTCTTGAATAGATGAATTTGAAATATTGAATAGCGTTTTACCAAAAGTTAATTTATCAATAATAATTTCTAGTGGCAATACGGAAGTTAAAGCCCCAAAAGCACTTTCCAATCCAATAGTTCCATTTTTTGCTAAATCAAACTCCATTTTTTTATGCTCAATATCAATCGGATTATGGTCAGAAGTAATGCAGTCTATTGTATTGTCTAAAACAGCAGCTATTAAAGCTTTTCTATCTTCATTGTTTCGTAAAGGAGGTGTGACTTTATATCTTGTATCAAAACCGTCTAATTTCTCATCGGTTAACGTCAGATGATGCACCGAAACACTACAGGTAACTTGCAAACCTTTTGCTTTTGCTTCTTTTATCAATTCGGCCGATTTTGCTGTAGAAATAGTAGAAATGTGTAATCTTCCACCTGTATATTCTAATAAAAACAGGTTTCTAGCCACCATTAGTTCTTCTGCTAAATTCGGAATTCCTTTTAAACCTAAACGGGTAGAGACAAAACCTTCATTGGCGACACCGTTTCCTTTTATTTTTTCATCTTGACAAAATGCAATTACCAATCCGTCAAAATCTTGTACATATTGCAAACCTATTTTAAGCAAATTAGCATTTTCAACATTCCTACTGTAATCACCAAAAGCAATAGCGCCAGCATTTTTCATATCGAATAATTCTGCTAAATCTTTTCCATCACTATTTTTTGTTAAAGCGCCAATCGGAAATAATTCGGTAGCCGAATGTGCTGCTTTTTGTTTTACAAATTGTATTTGTGATTGATTGTCAAGTATAGGATGAGTATTGGGTTGTAAAGCAATTCCAGTAAAACCACTTTTAGCCGCTACATTTAATCCGTTTGTAATAGTTTCTCTATCTTCATAACCAGGTTCTCCAAATGAAACACTAGTATCAAACCAACCTGGTGAGAGGTGTAAATTGTCGAGTTCAATTTCTGTATAATGATCCGAAGTCGCAATATTATGGCCTATCTTTTCAATAATTCCGTTACCAATTTTCACATCCACAATTTGAAGGTGAAAAGGACTTTTAGCGTCAATAATAGTTGCTTTTCTGATAATTATTTTCATTTCAGCAATTTTTGAATTAATATTTCAAAAGTAATAAAAAGTAGCGTTAAGAAAACAAACCATTTCCATATTTGATTGTCTGTTCTGTCACTTTGTAAGGTTTTAAAAACAGTTTCTATATCATTAATTTCTTTAAAATCGTTGGCAATATTGGTATTTGGATTTTCTAAGTTACTTTCTGTTCTATTGTAATTAAAACTAATGTTCTCTACTTTTTCATTATTATTAAAAACTCCAAAATTACCGGCTTCTTTAGGATTATCGTTAAACGTTAGTTTTACTTTATTGTTTAGAATTTGTTGAATAGGAATAAAATTTTCTTTATTTGAAATATCATTTCTAATTGATACAATTTCATCTTTTGATAATAACGTTTCAATTATAAAAGGTTGATTGCTTCCAATGATTTGCGCTTTAACTCCAGTTTTTTGAGTGCTTTGCGCCATATTGTAAAACGTAGGTACAATTAGAGGTGAATTTTGAAAATTACTATTTGCTTTATTTAAAGCAGCTGCAAAAACATAAACAGACGAAATGTTATTTTGAATTCCAACTAAAAAGGATGACTCATCATCATAACTTAATATGGTTGGTGCAACACTATTTATTTCAAAAGAAGTTTTTGTATTTGGATATTGAAAATTAGCTACTTTTTTATCAAAAACAGAACTAAATAGCGGATGGCTGTAATTTATTTTAGTAACCATTTTTTCATTTGCTTGTAATCTTTTGAATTGAACGCTACCAAAGTTGTTTAGCAATCCGTTTAAATTGGATGCAGTACTTTCAGTAGCCGGAATCACAATCAAATTCCCGCCTTTTTCAACAAATGATTTCAAGGTTGTTTGTAATGCTTGGGGAATGTCTTTCAATTCATTCAAAACAATCGCATCTTGTTTATCAATGCTATTATAGTCTAATTCAGTTAATGGGAAATTAGCATAATTAAATTCGGTTGACGTGTATATTCTAGAAAGAAAGTTGCTTTTTTCCGGCTCACCAATACTGATAACATTGCTTTTTTCGGGTTTTGATATACTAAAATAATAATTGTTATCATATTCTAAACCATTATCAGTAATAGAAACATAACCGTGAAAATTATCATTTGGGATTGTAAAATTGATAATTTTTGATTCACTATCAAAATTAACTAAAGTCTTTGCAACTAATTTATTTTGATTGTATAAAGCAATTGGAATGTTTGTTAAATTATCTCCATAAGAATTTAATTTTATTCCAATTTCATAAAAATTTTCAAGTCTTTGGCTAATATAAACACTATCTATTGCAATGTTATTGGTTTGTTCTGCTTCAGGTAGGATAAAATACAAGTTGTCCTCTTTTTTAATTCCGTTCAATTGATTTTTTTCTAAACCAATAGCGTCTGTAATAATAACAATATCTTTGTTAAAAGGCGTTTTGTGTGCTTTTATTTTTGCAAAAAGATTATCTAGTTGAAAGGGTGATGCACTATATTTTAGATCTTGTAAATCCTTTTGAATTGATTTGATATCGGTATTCCAATAATTATCGGAACAAGTAATCAATGAAAAATTTAGATTTTGTGGGGTGTGTTCTAATAAATCTTGAACGGCTCGCTTTAATAACTCTCCTTTTTTACCTTTGGCTTGCATACTAAAAGAATTGTCGAGAATGATATACATTTCGTTAGTTGCATTTTTATTGTCTTTGGCTTTATAAAAAGGCTGTGCAAAAGCCAAAATCAGAGCAGAAAGCAATAGCATTCTAGTAAATAGAAGCAAATATTTTTTAAGTTTAGAACTCTTTCTAGTTTGAATCGAAAGTTCTTTTAGGAATTTAACATTGGTAAAAAATTCTTTTTTAAATTTTCGTAATTGAAAGAGATGTACCAGAATTGGGATAATCAATAAAAAAAGAAAGTAGAGAATTTCTGGATGTTTAAATTGCATTTCTTAAAAAGTTTTTCAAAAGTAAGAAAAAAGTTTAAAAGTTTAAAAGTTTAGGACTTTAAAAGTTTAGATGTTGTAAAAATTGTTATTTGATACAACTACTAACTGAACTCTGATTACTAGCCTTTATTTTTTCTTCCTTTTAGCCGCACGGGTTTTCAAGATATTCCTATTGACAGAAGTTGAAGTTTTCTTTTTGGTTTTTGATGGACCGCCCAAATTGACTTTTTTGTTCTTGGCAGATTTTTCATGAAAAGCATCCCCACCTTCTTGTTTCGGACGTTTAAGTAATTGTTTAACTTTCTTTCTGTCTTTTTCAAATTCGAGTAGGCGAGTGGCTACTTCAACAGTTTCCGGTAAATCGAGGATTTCGATTTCTTTTCCCATCAACAATTCTGCTTCAATTTGGATTTCTTCTTCGTGTGGTGCGATAAAACTAATAGCAATTCCACTTTTATCAGCACGACCTGTACGTCCAATACGGTGAATATATTGTTCTGGAATTTCGGTAAATTCAAAATTAATAACATGAGAAATGTCCGAAATATCCAATCCACGTGCCATAACATCAGTAGTTACGATGCCTCGGATGTCACCAGCTTGAAAAGAAGCCATCGTATTTAAACGGTAATTTTGTGATTTATTAGAGTGAATCACGCCAAATTGATCTGGAAATAGGTCTTCCAAACTATTGGCAATTAAATCGACTGATTTTTTGTTGTTGGCAAAAATCAATACCCTTTCAAAAGCACTTTCATCATGTAAAAGATCTTTTAACAGATTGAGTTTTGTTAGGAAATTGGGAGTGAAATAAGCCAATTGCTGAATTTTTTCTAACGGAGTTCCCGATGCTGCTAAGGATACTTCCACTGGAAAATCAAAATGTTCGTCGAGCATGGCATCGACTTCATCGGTCATTGTTGCCGAAAACAAAATGTTTTGACGTTTATTTTTAAGCATCGCCAATATTGCGTTGACTTGCGTGCGAAAACCAAGATTTAATATTTCATCAAATTCATCAATTACTAATTTTTGAATTGAATCGAAACGAACGACGTTATCCAACGCTAAATCCATGGTTCGACCAGGAGTTCCGACTAAAATATCAATGCCTTCACGAACGGCAGTTTTTTGAGTATTAATGTTAACACCACCAAAAATTCCGAGTGTTCGTACCGACATATGCGTTGTCAAACTATTAATAACATCAACAATCTGAACAACCAATTCACGTGTTGGAACTAGAATTATTATTCGAGCCGAATCGGTGTTGATGAATTTCCATTGTTTTAATAATGGTAATAAGTATGCTAATGTTTTTCCGGTTCCAGTTTGAGCAATTCCCATCACATCGCGTCCTGACATGATAACAGAAAACGATTTTTCTTGAATTGGTGTAGGAGTTGTCAAACCCAATTCATCAATTGCTTTTTGTAATGATTTTGGAAGATTAAACTGTTCGAAAGTATTCATTAGGTTTAAATTTAGGGCAAAGGTAAGGAATTCTGATGGCACATTGGCAGAATTGATTTCTACAATGCACAAATCGAAACAAATCATTTTATCCTATATGGTTTTAGAAATTGAATTTGTATTTTTGAAAAATTATAAATTATATATTATGAAAATTGTTATATCGCCAGCCAAATCACTAAATTTTCATAGTGTTTTACCAACTGCATTGCATACTGAACCCCTTTTTTTAAAAGAAGCTACAACCATTCAACGCACTTTAAAAAAGAAAAATCCAAAAGAACTTGGAAAGTTGATGGACATTTCTGAAAAACTATCGGAATTGAATTGGCAGCGCAATCAAGATTGGCAAACTCCTTTTACTCCCGAAAATGCACGTCCGGCGGTGTATGCTTTTGATGGTGAAGTTTATACTGGTTTAGATGCGTATACGTTATCAGAAGATAAACTAGCTGTTTTACAAGATAAACTCAGAATTCTTTCTGGTTTGTATGGATTATTAAAACCACTCGATTTAATTCAAGCCTATCGTTTAGAAATGGGAACGAGTTTACCAATTGGAAAAAATAAAAATCTTTATGAATTTTGGAAAAAGACGATAACTAAAACATTAAATTCTGAATTGCAAAAAGGGGAGTTGTTTATAAACCTAGCAAGCAATGAATATTTTAGCGCTGTTGATGTTAAGACATTAAAAGTTCCCATTATCACTCCGGAATTTAAAGACTACAAAGATGGGAATTTAAAAATGATTAGTTTCTTTGCCAAGAAGGCGAGAGGATTAATGGTGCGCTACATTATCGACACTAATGCTGAAACGATAGATGATTTGAAAGGGTTTAACTATGAGGGTTATGCTTTAGATACTAATTTGAGTAGTGGAAATAAATTGGTTTTTACTAGGTAATTATTTCATATAAAAATACGCTTCATATTCTAAAAGAGTTTCACGAGTTGCTTTTCTTTGATTTCGAGATAAAACTCTCATCGCTTCAACTCCTTTTTTTGCACAATGTTTTAATTTTGAAAGATTAGATGTGAAATATAGAAGTTTGTTAGCATCCTCAGTACTTAATTTAGATTTTAGTTCATTTACAAAGTCACTAAATTCTGTAACTATTTGGTCACTTTCATTGTAATCTTTAGCTAACTCTTCATGAAATTCATCAATTTCTTTGCTAATGTCTTTATTGATGTTTTCGCTTTTCCTGCAAAGGTCTTCAATGATTTTTTTCTTTTTATTGTTAGTTAAAAGTCCCATTTTTATCTTTTAAATTAAATAAATCGCTTATAATCAATCAAATATAATAAAAGTTAAATC
>CALPIE020000061.1 GCA_943323545.2 Bifidobacterium breve
ATCATTCTCTTTGGCAAACCATTTTATTATCATTACGGATTAGCATTTCATGACACTTACAAAGAACTTTTTGAAAACAAAATATATGAGTTTAAAACTTCTAATGAATCGCCAATCATTTTAGATTGCGGGGCTAACATGGGATTAAGCGTTTTATATTTTTCAAAGCTATTTCCAAGTTCAAGAATTTTAGCTTTTGAACCAGACGAAACTGTTTTACCTTTTTTAGAAAAAAATATTGAATCGCAAAACCTTAAAAATGTTGAATTACACAAAAAAGCAATTTGGATTGAAGAAAAAGAGTTGAGTTTTTATACGGATAATGGTTTAGGTGGAAGGATAGGTGTTGAATATAATAATCAAAAACCAACCAAAATTAAGTCAGTGCGTTTGCGCGATTTCTTAAATCAACCTATTGCTATGCTTAAAATTGATATTGAGGGAGCAGAATATCAGGTTATAAAAGATTGTGAAGACAGGCTTCACAATGTTCAACACATGTTTATAGAATACCATAGTACTTATAATGAAGAACAACATTTAGAAGATATTTTATTGGCCATTAAAAATCAAGGCTTCAGATACCATTTGAGCAAATCATTTTCAAGGAGAAAACCTTTTGTAGATAAAAGATTAGTTTGTGAAAAATATGATATGGCAATAAATGTATTTGCATACAAAGACTAACTAATTATTTTTGAAATGATATCAATTATTATATGTTCAAGACATGTAAAACTTAACCAAGAACTTTTAGAAAATATAAAAGAAACTATTGGGTATGATTACGAACTTATTGTAATTGACAATTCAGAAAATAAATTTTCAATATTTGAAGCTTATAATTTAGGAATAGGAAAAAGCAAAGGCGATTACTTGTTTTTTATTCATGATGATGTTTATTTTCACACGTTAGATTGGGGTAGGATTATAGTTGCAGTTTTTTCTAAAAATTCCAATATTGGATTAATTGGACTTGCAGGTTCAAAAGTAAAAACTAAAATGCCGTCAAGCTGGTGGAGTTGTCTTGAGCAACATAGAATAACAAACATTCTTCAACATCATAAAAACAAGGATAAAGAAATCCATAATTTTGGTTTTGAAAATCAAAACAATGTTGAAGTAGCAGTGATAGATGGCGTCTTTATGGCAATGCGAAAGGAAAATCGAATTCATTTCGCAAAGCATTTAAAAGGATTTCATGCTTATGATTTAAACTTGTCATTAGAAATCAAAAAATATGGATACGATATTATTGTTACCAATGAAATTCTTTTAGAGCATTTTTCCCATGGATTCATTGATAAAAACTGGATTAAAAGTTCCTTTGCCATTCATAAAATGTACCGAAAAGAGTTACCAATTTGTGTTGATGGAACTACTGTTTCAATTAGAGATGAAATTTCAAATGCAGAACAGTTTATAAATTTAAGCCTTAGATTTGGATTAAAAAGAATTGCAATTATTGTTTGGTTTGAATTATTTTTACTCCATCCTAAGTCTTATTATCATTTTAGATTTTGGAAAAACTTATTTAAAATAGGATAATGCTAGCCATACTAATTCCATACTACAAAATTACTTTTTTAGAAGCTACATTACAATCATTGGCTGATCAATCTGACAAACGTTTTAAAGTCTACATTGGCGATGATAATAGTCCCGAAAATCCAATTATATTACTTGAAAGATTTAAAGGATTATTTGAATTTGAGTATCATAAATTTGAGGAAAATTTCGGAAGTATTTCATTAATAAAGCAATGGGATCGATGTATTAATTTGGCCACCAATGAAACTTGGTACATGATACTGGGTGATGATGACGTGTTAAGTACTACTGTTGTTAGTGGTTTTTATGCAAATTTTAATCAGTTTAATACAAAATCAAATGTTGTTAGGTACGCCACTAAATTAATTTTACAAAATTCCAATACAATTTCCAATCTCTATACACATCCAGTTTGGGAAATAGCAACAGATTCTTTTTACAGAAAATTTAAAAAAGAATCGCGTAGTTCCCTTTCTGAATATATTTTTTCAAAAACATCCTATTTAAAATATGGATTTTATGATTACCCTCTGGCATGGAATAGTGATGATAGAGCATGGCTCGATTTTTCTGATGATAAACCTATTTTCACCATTAATGAAAGTAGTATTTTTGTTCGAATATCGGCATTGAGTATTTCAGGAAGAAGAGATAATTTATTAAAAAAGAATGCTTCTGAAATTGCATTTTATAGGTTTTTAATTTCTAGTAAATTGCAGCATTACAACAAAAATCAACGTTTTGAAATACTAAAAAAATACGGAAAGGAAATACGAAGAAACCGCTCTTTAAAAGTTTCAGAATGGTTATTTATATTGTATTATTGTTTAAAATTCTTTAATGTAGATTATCTCAAAAAAGGGTTTAATATGGTTTTAAATAGGTTTAAAATTAAAAATTAATTTTGGAAAAAGTTTCAGTCATAATTCCATGTTACAATCATGCGCACTATTTAAGTGAAGCAATTCAATCGATTATAGATCAAACCTACACTAATTGGGAATGCATAATTGTTAATGATGGAAGTCAGGATGATACGGATATTATAGCAAAAGAATGGTGCGAAAAAGATGTAAGAATTAAATACTTACATCAAGAAAATGGGGGATTGCCGAGCGCCAGAAATTTCGGCATTCAAAATGCCACAACTGATTTCATTTTAACGCTTGATGCCGATGATAAATACGAAAAGACATTTATTGAAAAGGGATTAAAAATTTTAAATGATAATCCAAAAACAGGAGTAATAAGTAGTTGGATATTGCGATTTAAAGACAAAAAAGAAATAGGATTAATTAAACCCAATGGCAAAAGCATTGAAGATTTTTTGTTTCAAAATGCCTGTAATGGCACTTCACTGTTTAGAATAAAGTGTTGGACAGATGTTGGTGGCTATGATGAAAATATGAAAAATGGCTATGAAGATTGGGATTTTTACATTAGAGTTTGTGCTTTAGGATGGGAAGTTCATGTAATACCAGAAAGTTTATTTTTTTACAGACAACACGATTTTTCAATGCGATTGGACGCCTATGTCAATCATGATAAAGAAATAAAAAAATACCTATATTTAAAACACAAAGAATTGTATTGTAATCATTATGAAAGTATGATTGACAGTTTTTTAACAAAAATTGATTTAGAAAAGAAAAATACTATAAAGACGTTAAATAAAATTGATTTTAAAATTGGACATTTTTTATTGCAACCGCTACGTATGTTAAAATCATTTATAAAATGGAAGTAAATCCAAAAGTCAGTATCATAATGGCGACCTACAATAGAGAAAAATATATTGTAGAATCATTAAAAGCCATTCAAAATCAAACCTACACTTCTTGGGAATGTATAATTATCGATGATGGCGGATCAGATAATACAGCAAAAATAATAGCTCCAATTCTAGAAAAGGATGAACGCTTTAAATTTTATACAAGAACATCTAAGTATAAGAAAGGGCCTAGTTGCCGTAATTATGGTTTGGATTTAGCCAAAGGCGATTACATAATTTTCTTTGATGATGATGATATTCCACATCCACAAAATTTAGAAATTTGTACTTCAGAACTCGATAAAAGAAATATATCGTTTTGTAGGTATGTTAGGGAAGTTTTCCACATGCCTGAATTTAATTATAAATTTGATTATTCTAAAGAATATTCATTTTTCAATATCGATTTAAAGGATATTGAAAATATGATCAAAGATAAATTACAATTCAATTGTTGTGCTGTAATGTGGAAAAGAGAATGTTTCGATGAAAATCGATTTGCTGAAGGGCTAATGTATGCCGAAGAATGGGAATTGTACTCAAGAATTGTGTCTTCTGGATTCAAAGGGATTTCTATAAGTAAAACGTTGTTTTATGGAAGAAAGCACGAAAATTCAAGCACTGGTAATTTCTATAAAAACGATCCTATAAGAAGAGCCTCTTTTGCTAAAGCTACTTTGTTGGCAATTGAAAACCTAAAAAAGAAGAAACTACTAACCCATTCAATTATTAAATACTTTGTTATATTTTCCTATTATTATAAAGATTTTGATTTATATCAAAATAGTATGCAATTATTAGCATTATCAAGATTTGAAAGATTAAAATGGAATCTTTTTTATTTTATTTTACCTTTGAGGATATCAATTTACAGTTTAAAAAAGAAAGTTAATAATAAAATTGGATAATGAAGTTTTTAGTAATAGCGCAAGATTTACGGATTTCAGGTACTAGTGAAGGTATTGTTTCAAGATCTTTTATTGCAAAATTGCGAATTGCTTATCCGAAATCAGTAATTGATGTACTTTATTTGAAACACCATCCAAGTGAAGATAGACTCGATTTACTTCCAGTTAATTCAATAGAAATTCACCTTTTAAAACTAAAAATTCCTTTTCATATATATTGGTTCAATAAATTATACTGGAGATTATTTCATACATCACTTAGTCAAGAATATGTTCATAATCAATATGCTTATTTTATTAAAAACAAAAACACGGATACTTACGATCACATTTTTGTTAGAAGTTCAGGATTAGATTTTGAAATAATATTAGCACTAGAGAAAACAAAAATTTTAGAAAAAGCGATAATCAATTTTCATGATCCTTATCCTGTTTTCTGGAATACTGGCTCTAATAAAGATATCACCAATTTAGAGCTATTCAAGTTTAAGAAAATGCTTAAAATAGTTAAAGAAGCAAAAGTTTGCATGAGTCCTGCAAAATTACTTTCTCAAGATATGGCGCATTTGTATGGTTCAACAAAGGAGTTTTATGTTTTACCACATCAGTATTCGGAATCGGTTTTCGATTTTTCAGATAGAATAAAAAAGGATGAAAAATCCGATAAAATCATTATTTCTTATCATGGAGCTATTCAATTTAGTAGAAACGTAGATATTCTTTTGGATGCTTATTCAGAACTGATAGAAGAAGATATTGCAATAAAAGAAAAAACAGAATTTATTTTAAGACTAAGAGGTAGCCACAACAAAAGATTAATTGAGAAATATAAAATACATACTACAATCAAGATATTAGATGAACTTAATTTTTCTCAATCTTCCTACGAGCAAATGACTAACGGTTCTATATTGATTTTATTAGAAGATTGCTCAACTCACAGTAATATTTTAGTTGGTAAAGCACCATTTTTAGCTTCATTACAGAAACCAGTTTTATCAATATCTCCCAACAGAAGTGAATTACAGGAAATTATTAAAGACAAAAAATACATTGCCAAATATTACGATAAACATGAAATAAAAGTTAAACTTTATGAATTAATAAAGGATCGATTACAATCTAAAGAAAAGTTACATCCCTTTGGAGATTATTTTAGTGATGAGAATTTTAAAATTATGTTGGATAAGATTTTAAATTGTAGCACTGTTGTTTAAAAATATGATTGAAAAAAACTACATAATTTTAGCATATAACAAACCCAATCAATTGTTTAGATTAATTCAAAGATTAGATGATGGATTTTCAAAATTTTATGTACACATAGATATTAATTCAGAGATTAATGATTTTTCAATTTTAAAAACCAATACATCTGTTCATATTATAAGCGATAGAGTTCCCGGTACCTGGGGCGATTTCTCTATCGTTCAGGCAACAATTAATTGTATTAAAACGATCATTAACGAAGAGAGAAAAGCGTATACTATTTTATTAAGTGGTCAATGCTACCCAATAGCAAATACATTAAAAATTAATAATTACATCAACCAGAACAGTAGCTTTGACCATATAAATTTACTTGATGCCGAAAAATGCTGGAAAAACTAAGAAGACCGATTGTATAAATATAAAATTAATTTCAGCAATCAAAAGGAAGACTACACTATCTTGCCCTCTATGCTTGATGCAAGTATAAAAATGAATTTAATTAATTTTAAAAGAATGGTAAGTGTTTCCATTCAAAGAAAAAATATTAAATTGCTGAAAGCTTATTTCAAAACATTTCGAAGAAGAAAATCTCCTATTGCCAATCATTTTGGAGGTTCACAATGGTGGGCTTTTAGTTTTGATACACTTTTTAAAGTACATACATTTATAGAAAACAATTCCGATTTTGTGTCTTATCATAAAAATACCTTATTGCCAGACGAACTTTTTTTTCATACAATCATTAGGTTTTTAATGGAAAAGGATAACTCGATAAGGGTTAAAAATGCTTTGACATATGTCAATTGGTCTAGAAATAATGGTAAATTTCCAGTTGTATTCAATGAATCAAATAGTGAAGAATTATTACAACAATCAGCAAATAATATGCTATTTGCCAGAAAGTTCGATATGGATTATTGCGGTAAAATTTTAAACATATTGGACAATAATCAACTCGTTTAAAATAAAATTTAAAATGAAATAAACACCTATGACCAATCCCAATTATTCTATTTTAATAACCACCAAAAATCGAATTCAAGATTTACTTTTTACTTTAAATAGTATATCCGTTTTACTTGATCGAAAAGATGTGGAATGTATTATTTGTGATGATGGTTCTACTGATGGTACTTCGGAGTTGATTAAAACTAATTTTCCTAAAATAATACTTTTAAAAAATAAAACTTCAAAAGGTTTAATCTACAGTAGAAATTTATTATTAGAAAAAACAACAGCAAAATATGCCATTTCACTTGATGATGATGCTCATTTTTTGTCTGATAATCCATTAGAAGAGATAGAAAATTTCTTTATGAAAAACTCAAATTGCGGCGTAGTAAGTTTCAGAATTTTTTGGAGTAAAAACAATCCAACTTCTATTCACACTAAAGAAAATCCATTCAGAGTATTGGCTTTTGTAGGATGTGGTCATGCCTGGAAAATGGAAGCATGGAAATCTATCCCAAATTATCCAGATTGGTTTAAATTTTACGGTGAAGAAGATTATGCAGCCTATCAATTATTTAAAAAAAATATACAAATTTATTATTTACCATCTGTTTTAGTGAATCATAGAGTTGATCTTAAGGCTAGAAAATTTAATTCTGATTATCAATTACGTCAAAGACGAAGTTTCCGATCTAGTTGGTATTTGTATTTTTTATTTTATCCCTTTTCAGTAATTCCCCAAAAGTTACTTTATACGCTTTGGATTCAAATTAAAAACAAAACTTTAAAAGGAGATTTTAAAGCAACAATGGGAATTTGTCAAGCTATTTTTGATGTTGTTCTTAATTTCCCTAAATTGCTAAAACAAAATAATCGATTGACAGTGAACGAATACCTTGCGATTTCAAAATTACCTCAAAGTAAAATCTATTGGATGCCCGAAGATGAAAAATAAAACCATAGCCATTATTCCAGCGCGCGGCAATTCTAAACGCTTGCCCAATAAGAACACACTTCTTTTGGATGGCATTCCTTTGTTGGTTCATAGTATTTTGTATGCTCAAAAGAACAGCAAACTCATCGATGCCATTTATGTGAGCACCGACGATGCTGCAAATAAAGAAATAGCATTGCGATATGACGTTACTGTCATTGATCGACCAGACCAAATATCTGGTGATAATGAACCAACGGTTTCTTGCTTAAAACATGTTTTAGAAAGTATAAACGATGAAGTCGAAAATGTGGTATTGTTACAACCAACAAATCCTTTTCGACCAGCTGATTTATTGAAAGAATGTTTTCGAAAATTTACAACTTCCGCCTGTGATTGCTTGTTTACCGTTTCTCAAAACCATCAAAAATTCGGAAAAATTGTAGACGATAAATTTATTCCGTTTAATTATAAATTCGGACAAAGAAGTCAAGATCTTGAACCGCTTTATTATGAAAACGGATTGCTTTATATCACCAAAGCCAACGCCATTTTGAATGATAAAATAATTACCGAAAACGCGTTCCCTTTTGTAGTAAATCATATTTTTGCTACTATAGATATTGACACACAAGACGATTTTGATTATGCTAAGTTTATAGTAAATACGTATATCGAAAAATATTAAATCGGGCAAATTGTAAATTGTATTTTCAATTTACACGATTTTAATAATTATGCTTGATAGTAGTCGTTTGTTTGATTGTTTAAACATATTTACTTTTATTAAAAATTAAATATAAAAAAAGTTTGCAAATTGAAAACTTTTATTATTTTTGTCATATGAAAATCCTTGTTAAGAAAACGATTTTATATTATTTAAAAAGATACCCATTAGCTAAAACGCAATTATTGATTTGGTATAATGAGTTTTCCAAACAAGAATTCAAAAATTTTAATGAAGTTAAAAAAGTATATGGAAATGCAAGCATTGTTAATAATAATCGCGTGGTGTTCAATATTAAGGGAAATGATTTCCGCTTGATTATTTCCGTAAACTTTATACAAGAAGCATGTTATGTGATTTGGTTTGGAACACACAAGGAATATGACAAAATAAATGTTGAAACAATTGCTTTTGACACAACAATTTTAACAAGCAAAAAAATTTAATCATGAACTGGAAAGTATTAAAAACAGAAGACGATTACAATAAAGCTTCCATACGTTTGATGGAGATATTCAATACAGCGCCAAATACTCCAGAAAGCGATGAATTGGATTTGCTTATTGTTTTGATAAAAGATTATGATGAAAAGCATTATCATCTACCAGAATTGGATGCGTTAGAAGTAATCAAATATAAAATGAAGGAAATGGGAATGAAGGCCAAAGATTTAGAACCAATCATTGGAAGTAAAGGTCATGTTTCAGCAATCTTATCTGGCAAACGGGAAATCACATTGAAAATGGCACAGAAACTAAAAGATTATTTTAGTCTGCCAGCAGAAGTGTTTTTACATAGCGCATAATGGTCTACTTAAGCGAGCTGTTTGCTACTAACAAAGTGCAGGCGAGGTAACGGTTATTGGCATAACAAATTTTTTAAAATTAGAATATTACGTCAGCATGAATCCATATATAGAAATAGCAGGAAGAAAAATTGGACCCGACTTTCCACCATTGGTTATTGCCGAAATCGGCATCAATCACGAAGGTTCCTTATCGGTTGCAAAGCAAATGGTAGATGCTGCAAAACAAGCCGGAGTGGAAGTGGTGAAGCACCAAACGCATATTGTGTCTGATGAAATGAGCGGTGCAGCCAAAAAGGTAATTCCAGGAAATGCCGATGTGTCGATTTATGAAATCATGGAACGCTGTTCGTTGAATGAAGAAGAAGAATTAGAACTTAAAAACTATGTCGAAAGCAAAGGCACGATTTTCATATCGACGCCTTTTTCGCGCGCAGCTGCCGATCGCTTGCGAAAGTTTGATATTCCAGCCTACAAAATAGGTTCTGGCGAATGTAATAATTATCCCTTGCTCGAACACATTTGCAGTTTTGGAAAACCAGTCATTTTAAGCACCGGAATGAATACGATTGAAAGTGTGCGAAAAGCAGTCGCTATTTTCGACAAGCACCATATTCCAGTGGCACTTTTACATACGACGAATTTATATCCAACGCCAATACATTTGGTGCGTTATGGCGCCATGAAAGAAATGCATAACGCTTTTCCAGATAAAGTTTTCGGACTTTCCGATCACACCTTAAATAACAATGCATGTCTCGGTGCTGTGGCGCTGGGAGCCAGTATTTTAGAACGTCATTTTACCGACACCATGCAACGAATCGGACCAGATATCGTTTGCAGTATGGATGAAAAAACGTGTTCGGAATTGATTGTAAATTCCAAAGAAATTTGGCAAATGCGCGGCGGAACAAAAGCACCAGCAAAAGAAGAACAAGTCACTATCGATTTTGCTTTTGCCACCGTTTGCAGTATACAATCCATTGCGAAAGGAGAAAAGTTAACCAAAGAAAACATTTGGGTAAAACGTCCGGGAACGGGAAAAATTTTAGCCGAACATTTTGATAGTTTGCTCGGAAAAACAGCTACGAGAACTATCGAAAATGATGAACAATTAACTTTTGAAGATTTTGAATAATTTTCTAAAGCTAAAACATATTGCCTTATGAGAATAGGAATGAATCCGCAAAAGGAACATAAAAAAATTGAATTAAAAGAACACCATCGAGTAATTGTTGTGGTTTTTATCCCAAAATTGGAGGACTATTATGAAAATATGTTTGAAGTTTTTAAGCTAAACCTTGAATCAATTATCAGTACTAAAAACGAATTTTGCGCAATTACGGTTGTTAATAATGGATGTTGCGATGTCGTAGTAGATTATTTAAATGGAATGTATGCTAATAGTAAAATAGATTGTTTAGTGCATCATAAAATTAATATTGGAAAAATAGATGCGTTAATTGGTTCAGCTAGAAGCTCAAGAGAAAAATTAATAACATTAACTGACGCCGATATTTTATTTGTAAAAGGGTGGCAGGAAAATGTAGAAAATGTATTTTGTAATTTTAAAGATGTGGGTTCTGTTTCGCCTTTACCAATAAGAAAGGGATTAACATCTGGAACTATTTCTACTTTAAAGAAAATTTTGCTTAAAAAGGCTGAACTTTCTTTTTTACCAATAAAAGAAAATTTTGATTCGTATAATAAATTCCTTGAAAGTATAGGATGGGATGTAGAAAAAAGAGATGATTTATTATGGCCTATTATTTCAATAAATAATAACAAAGCAATTGTAGGAAGTGCTCATCAAGTACTTACAATTGATAGAGAAATATTTTTTTCAGATGTTCCCATAAAACCATCTCTAATACTAGTAGGCAATAAATCAGAAAATGACTATGTTGATTTTCCTATAGATTTGTCAGGAAAAATGAGATTGTCAACATACAATAACTTTGCGTTTCATATGGGGAATAAAGCAGAAAATTGGATGTATGATATTCAAAAGAACAATAGTATTACAGATCTAAATTTGCCTATATATGATATAAGAACGTTTCAAATACCTGTTAAAAAAAATAAATTTAAACTTTTTAAATATAAGTTATATAGAATAATAATTAAAAAAATAGTTCATATAAGATTTAAAAATATGATAAATTAATAATGGCTAAAACCAATAAAATTTTAAACTTAAAACGATTGAATTTTAAAAATAAATGCAATGTATGTTTTTATTTATTAAAAAAAATACTCAAAATTCAACCCTCAAGTGAGGAGTTATTATGCTATCGTTTCTATAATGAATTAATTCAGATTAATGGTTTTATCAAATTTGAAAGTAAAGAATTTTATATATTAGAATTAAAAAATAGTTTTAATAAGACAGTTAAAATTCGCAAGCGGCCGTCTAGTGATATCGATGTTTTTCAACAAATTTATATTTTAGGAGAATATGCTCCAGTTGTAAAAATTTATAAAGAAAATTTTAAAAATAATAATAAACTCAATATCATTGATGCTGGTGGAAATATAGGATTAACTTCTTTGTTTTTTTTAGAAAATTTTGACGGACCAAATGTTATTTGCGTTGAACCAGAAAGCAAGAATTTTGAAGTTTTACGCTTTAATTTAAATTACATGAATTGTAAAAAAATACAAGGTGCGGTTTGGAGTAAAAACTCAAAAATTAAAATTGTACAAGATTTTAGAGATCAACTTGATTGGTCTTTTCGAGTCGTGGAATCCAATGAATCTGAATCAATAGAAGCCTTTTCGTTAAAATATTTGATGGATGATAATAATTTTAATGATATCGATATATTAAAAATAGATGTCGAAGGATCCGAAAAAAATATTTTTGATGCTTCAACTTCAGATTTAAGTTTTTTAAATAAAACAAAATGTATTTCTATAGAAATTCATGACGAGTTTAATTGTAGAGAAGACATATATAATGTACTATCTAATTACGGATTTGTTTTTGAAAATATTGGAGAATCAACAATTGGAGTAAATCAAAAATTAAAGAACAATTAAATTACTGCTAAATTCAAAAGTAAACATTCAATCAATGACAAAAAAAATCCTATTCTTAACAGGAACTCGTGCTGATTTCGGAAAAATAAAATCATTAATTTCAATTCTAGATACCCATCAAGATTTTGACGTTTATGTCTTTGTTACCGGCATGCATTTACAACAAGAATACGGATATACATTGATTGAAATTGAACGATGTAATTTCAAAAATGTGCATACTTTCGAAAACCATACGCACGAAACCACAATGGATTTAACGTTGGCAAAAACGATAGAAGGTTTATCCAGTTATTGCAAGCAAGTTACTCCAGACATGATTGTCATTCATGGCGACAGAGTCGAAACATTAGCTGGTGCCATTGTTGGTTCTTTAAACAATATTCTTGTAGCGCACATTGAGGGCGGCGAATTATCTGGAACGGTCGATGAATTAATTCGACATAGTGTTTCTAAACTAAGTCATATTCACTTTGTGTCGAATGAAACGGCAGAAAAGCGTTTGATTCAAATGGGCGAAATAAAGTCGTCCATTTTTACTATAGGTTCACCCGATATTGATATTATGTTTTCGTTTGATTTACCATCGCTAGAAACCGTAAATCAATACTATGAAATTCCGTTTGCCAATTATGCTATAGTGATGTTTCATCCGGTAACCACCGAAGCTGCTGCGATGCAACAATATGCCGAAGATTTTGTTGAAAGTGTATTGGAGGGTGATCACAATTACATCGTCATTTATCCCAACAACGATTTGGGAAGCCAATCGATTATTACCGCTTACAATAGGCTAAAAGAAAATCCGCGATTTCGGGTGTTCCCATCGTTGCGGTTTGAGTATTTTTTAACGCTACTTAAAAATGCACAGTTTATTATTGGAAATAGTAGCGCAGGAATTCGGGAAGCACCGTATTATGGAATCCCAATTATCAACATCGGTTCACGACAACAAAACAGAACCTTGCA
>CALPIE020000062.1 GCA_943323545.2 Bifidobacterium breve
ATCACTAAATGAAATTGTTGAATTTGCATTAGCACCTGTTCGCCATACTTTTCCAAAAGGCACTAAATCACCAAAAACATTTCTTCCTTTTGCACTAGGACGAGAATACTCAATAGTTACATCTGTTAAACCAACAACTTGTGTTAAAACAGATTTCGGACTCGGTGCTGGTGTTTTAACCTGAGCCTCAATAGCATAATTAGCAATTATCATTGCCAATAAAAAGATAATTTTTTTCATATTTAATATATTTTTAGGTCTCAAAAATACAAATAGTATTTATTTCAAATGTTAATTTAAACATAAATCATTTCATTTCTGTTTAACGATATAACCAATTTTCTAAACATTTTTATACTTTTGTATTCTAAAATCTAAATAATAAATGAAAATTTACCGATTGAATACCAAACAAAATCTTCCTATATCTTTAGATGAAGCATGGGAATTACTTTCCAATCCTAAAAATTTACAAAAAATAACGCCAGAATACATGGGATTTAAAATTTTATCAGGAGCTGACAGACCTATGTTTCCGGGACAAATTATTCAATATATTGTTACGCCAGTTTTAGGAATTCCAACCAAATGGGTAACCGAAATTACTCACGTAGTTGACAAAAAATATTTTGTAGATGAACAACGATTCGGACCCTATGCTTTTTGGCATCACAAACATTTCATTAAAGAAATTCCGGGTGGTGTTGAAATGGAAGATATTGTTGACTATAAAGTGCCAATGGGTGTTTTGGGTCAGTTAGTTCATCCTTTTTTAGTAAAACCAAAATTAAATGAGATATTTAATTTTAGACGAAAAAAACTAATCGAAATGTTTGGCGAATTTAAACAACAATAAAATGAAAAATATACTATTAATTGGTGGTTCTTACGGAATTGGTTTGGCCATTGCCAAAGAATTGCAATACGAAAACAACATTTATATTGCTTCTAGAACCAAAGACAATATAGAAAATAGTAATATTACTCACATTCCATTTGATGCTACAACAGATACTTTAGATACCTCCTTACTACCAGATGTTATTGATGGCTTAGTTTATTGTCCGGGAAGTATTAATCTTCGACCATTTAAAGGATTGAAAATCGAAACCTTTGAAGCCGATTTACAAATTAATTTTATTGGTATGGTCAAAGTAATTCAATCTGTTTTGAAAAATTTAACCGCATCTGATCAATCGAGTATTGTTTTATTTAGTAGTGTTGCCGCTAGTATGGGAATGCCTTTCCATACTTCTGTTGCGGCATCAAAAGGAGCTATTGAAGGTTTTGCAAAAGCGTTGGCTGCCGAATATGCTCCGAAAATTAGAGTTAATGTTATAGCGCCTTCTTTAACAGATACACCTTTAGCAGATAAATTTTTAAATAATGACGTGAAAAAAGAAAAATCGGCAGAAAGACATCCTTTAAAACGTTTTGGTACTTCAGAAGACATGGCGCAAATGGCTGGCTTTCTATTGAGTAATAAAAGCAGTTGGATTTCGGGACAAATTTTTCATGTGGATGGAGGAATGTCGACTTTATTAGTTAACGGTTAAAAAAACAAATGAATATTTTTTGGTTTCGTCGCGATTTACGTTTGGATGATAATGTCGGCCTTTTTCATGCATTAAATAGTGGTGAAAAAGTGGTGCCTATTTTTATTTTCGATGACACCATACTTTCTCAGTTACCAAAAGACGATGCACGTGTGACTTTCATTCATCAGCAACTGGAAAAAATACAAAGCCAATTGCAAAGCATAGGAAAATCTTTAGCTATTTTTTACGGAAAACCATTGGATGTATTTCAACAATTAATTACTGAGAATCGAATACAAACCATTTATACCAACCACGATTACGAACCGTATGCCCGAAAACGCGATTTGGAGTTAAATACCCTTTTCAAAGAAAATAATATTGAATTCAAAACCAGTAAAGATCAAGTGATTTTTGAGAAAAGAGAAGTCGTTAAGGATGATAAAACACCTTATGTAGTGTATACTCCGTATTCTAATAAATGGAAAGAGAACTTTAAAAAAAGTTTGTTAATTCACTATAATTCAGAAGAATTACTAGATAAAATTGCAATTCACTCCTATCCTTTTTTAAGTTTATCGGATATTGGTTTTGAAACTTCATCCATCAAAGTCACTCCTTATGATATCTCTGATTCCTTGATCGACAATTACGAAGCAACACGCAATTTTCCGGCTTTAAACAAAACATCATTCCTCGGAATATATCTTCGGTTTGGTGCCGTTTCCATTCGAAAAATGATTGCTAAAGCTACTGAAAGTAATAATGAAACTTTTCTTAAAGAATTGATTTGGAGGGAGTTTTTTATGCAAATTTTATGGCATTTTCCACATACTGTTAATTCAAGTTTTCGTCCAAAATATGATACAATAAAATGGGAAAACAATGAATATTTATTTCAAAAATGGTGCGAGGGAAAAACAGGTTATCCTTTTGTAGACTCAGGAATGCGTGAGTTGAATGAAACCGGACACATGCACAATCGAGTGAGAATGATAGTTGCTAGTTTTTTATGTAAGCATTTACTAATTGATTGGCGTTGGGGAGAAACTTATTTTGCTACTAAATTATTAGATTACGAACAATCTAGTAATGTTGGGAATTGGCAATGGGCTGCAGGAAGTGGCGTTGATGCTGCCCCGTATTTTAGAATTTTTAACCCGTCAGAGCAAATTAAAAAATTTGATAAAGACTTTCGGTATATAAAAAAATGGATTCCAGAATTTAATACTCTAGAATATTCTGAGCCTATTATAGAACATAAGTTTGCTAGAGAGCGATGTTTAAAAGTATATAAAGAAGCAGTTGGTTAGGTTTCCCCTCCTTTGGAGGGGTGCCCGCAGGGCGGGGTGGCATTAATGCTTTTAAGAATATTGCTCTAAAATAAAATCCTGCAATTCCGCCATAACATTATCCAAATCATGTAAAACTCTCAAATTAGTAGTTTTAAATATTTTCAATCCCAAAGACATTAAAAAATCTTCTCTTTTTTCATCATAATTCTCTTTATCATTATGGCTTTCTCCATCAATTTCAACAATTAACCCCAATGCTTTAACATAAAAATCTACAATAAAATTCCCAATTATTCTTTGTCTATCAAAATCAATTTTATGAAATTTCCCTTTGTGAACTTGAAGCCAAAATGCAACTTCAGAATAATTTCCTGCTTTTCTTAATGCTTTTGCTCTTATCTTTAAACTATAATTATAAGGCAAATCTTTGACAAAATTTCTTTTGATTGGAATATTATTGATGTAGGTTAATATTTGTTCCATAATTAAATATTTGCCACCCCGCCTTTCAGGCACCCCTCCAAAGGAGGGGAAAGCTATCAAATAATATTTTTTATACTTTCAAAATTCAATTCATTAAAATGACTAATTACCTTATCCGCATTTGAATAATCCTGCATTTTCGAATGAAAACTATCATAACCGATACAATAAATCCCAGCTGCTTTTGCGGCGATAATTCCGTTTGTACTGTCTTCAATAACAATACAATTTTCAATTGGTGTATTAGAAACTTGAGCAGCATGTTGAAATATAGCTGGATGTGGTTTCGACTTCGGAAAATCTTCTCCCGAAACAATATGTGTAAAATATTTGTGCAAATCAAAACGATTGAAAATTCTATTGATAGTAACTTTTGCTGAAGATGAACCTAGCACTAATTGCATTCCGTTATCAAATAATTCTTTAATTAAATCTTCAACTCCTTCTAACAAATACAAATCTTTCTTGTTGTCAAAAGCATCATTGAAAATACTTCTTTTGGTTTCTACCAAAGTTGTGACATCGTCTTGAAGTTGGAATTGTGCTTTTAACTTTTCAAAAATATTTTTCGTCGAATTTCCAGTGAATGAAGCATACTCTTCTGGAGAAATAGTAATTCCCAATTGGTTAAAATGTTGATGGTAAGCATAATGATGTACAGGTTCTGTGTCGATAATTACACCATCCATATCGAAAATTACGGTTTGTATCATAATGAAGTAGCTGAGCTATTGAGTTACTGAGTAGCTGAGTTTATTAGTTTTTCTTTAATAGATGTCGAATCACCGTTTCTGCCATATACAAGCCGAAAAGTCCAGGCATGTAACTATTGGTGCCGTAAAATGACTTCTTAAAATTTGAACCATCAGTCATTTTTAAACTGCTTTCGTCTTGAATTTCAGAAGAATACACCACTTTAAGTTTGTCTATTTTCACCGCTTTTAATCGTCGTCGAATGGTTTTTGCTAAAAAGCAATTGGATGTATTTGTGATATCAGCAACTTTTACTTTCGATGCTTCCATTTTACCTCCAGCGCCCATCGATGATATAATTTTTACCCTTTTTCTTTTGCTAGAAATAATTAAATTCAATTTTGGAGTGATACTATCAATACAATCTAAAACGTAATCGTATTTTTCATCAACAATATCAAGGGCTCTTTCTGGTGATAGAAATTCTTCAATTCGAGTTAAATTTAATTCCGGATTTATATCCATCAGTCGATCGCCAACCACATGTACTTTTGGCATTCCAACTGTCGAATGTAAAGCAGGTAATTGTCTGTTAACATTTGTAATATCAACAACATCGCCATCAACTATTGTTAGATTTCCGACGCCTGCTCGCGCTAAAAACTCGGCTGCAAATGAACCTACGCCACCTAGTCCGACTACTAAAACGTGAGCATTTTTTAAATTTAATAATCCTTCTTCTTTAAATAAAAGTGCTGCTCTTTCTTGCCATTTTGCCATAAATTTGATTATTAGATTATTGGATTTTTAGATTGTTGGAAAACACGTTCAAAATTATTTCGAATTTGTTTTTGAAGTGTTTCCACGTTTATATTTTTATATTTTGCTGATAGTTCATATACATCCTCTAAAGTTTCTTCGATGGTGTCGGTTTCTAGAAAAAATTTATCATTGGGAATGGATTTAAAAACCGATTCTAATTCGGGATTTCTCAATAAATATTTTCCAAAAGACAAATAAAATCCGTTATCGATTAATTGCTTTGCCAGTTGTTCGTTTTTTGAAAATCCGTGAATGATAATCGGAACCGAAATCTGTAATCGATTCTTGATTTCAATCAATTCCTGAAAAGCTGCAACCAAATGCAAAACTAATGGTTTTTGGTGTTTTTCGGCTAAGGCTATTTGCTTTTCAAAAACTTCGATTTGCAAGGGTAACGGAATTTCAATTCGTTTATCCAATCCACATTCACCAAGTGCTAAACATTCTTTTAATGTAAGCTTTTCTTCAATTATTTTTAAATCACTTTCCAATCTGTTTTCATCAATATACCATGGATGTATTCCGATAGAATAATTCGGAATTTCTGCTACAAACTCCCATGGATATTGATTTACCAATTCTAATATTTCAGAATTAGCCGTGTAATTGTGCGTATGTAAATTAAAAAATTGCATTTGGCAAAAATAATTTATAAAACACAAATAACACTAATTTTCACCGATTTTAAATTTGTATTATTGATTACTGATTGGTCTAGCCCAGATAGCAGCGGCATCCTTTTAAACCTGTCAGGTTTTCAAAACCTGTCAGGTTTAAAAGATAGAGCGGATAGCTGGAAATAGCTTCAAAAAAACTTCGTAACTTTGCCATTAAGTAATTTCAATAATGTTAAAAAACGCTTTCCGCCGCTATATTAATAATTTCAAAGGTTTTTCGCGAGAAATATGGATACTTGCCATCATTACTTTTATTAATCGAGCGGGAACAATGGTTTTGCCTTTCTTATCTAAATATCTTAAAGAAGATTTGCATTTTTCATACTCTCAAGTGGGTTGGATAATGGTTTTTTTTGGAATTGGATCGATGTTAGGTTCATGGCTTGGTGGTAAACTTTCGGATAAAATTGGATTTTATAAAATTATGATTTTCAGTTTATTGGTGAGTGGATTAATGTTCTTCGGACTTCAGTTTGTAACTAGTTTTGAAGGTTTGTGTTTTAGTATGTTTGCGATTATGGTTGTTGCAGATATGTTTCGTCCCGCAATGTTTGTATCGCTAGGTGCTTATGCCAAACCCGAAAACAGAACACGAGCATTGACTTTAGTCCGTTTGGCAATCAATCTCGGATTTGCAGCCGGACCCGCATTAGGCGGATTGATCATTATGAATATTGGTTATAAAGGCTTGTTTTGGGCTGATGGTGCGACCTGTATTTTAGCTATTGTAGTTTTTGCATTATTGGTAAAGGAAAAGAAAAAACCAGCCCAATCAAAAGAAGAAAAACTATTGCTAGAATCGAATAGAGAATCGGTTTTTAAAGACAAACCTTTTTGGATTTTCTTAGTAACTTGTATCATTACTGGAATTTTATTTTTTCAACTTTTTACAACAATTCCCTTATACCATAAAGAACAATTTGATTTATCAGAATTTCAAACCGGTTTATTATTGACTTTAAATGGGGTCTTGGTTTTCTTTTTAGAAATGCCAATTGTGAGCTATATTGAACGTAATAAATTAAATAAAATTAAAGTGGTTTCTATAGGATGTTTACTAATGGGAATCAGTTTGTTTTTAATGATGATAAATGCCTGGGCTGGAATATTAATCATTATGATGCTATTCATGACATTTGCCGAAATGTTTGCATTTCCGTTTTCAAATTCGTTTGCCATCAGTCGAGCACCAAAAGGTCATGAAGGAAGGTATATGGCAATTTTTACTATGAGTTTTAGTTTTGCTCATATTTTAAGTGCTAAAGTTGGGATGGAAATAATTTCAGATTTTGGATATCAAACCAATTGGTTTTTTATGGGAACTTTAGGGGTAATCGGTACAATACTTGGTTTTTGGGTGATTCGGTTGGTGGATAGAGAAAAGAAGATAGACGAAAGAAGAAAGATAATAGACTTATAGATAATAGACAATGCATTTTTCTTTTGTCTTTTGACTTTTACTTTACAAATAATCACGTCGGATTTCTTGAAATGTAGCCACCGATTCGATTAACTTTTTAATAATTTCTTTTCGTAACATTTCAGTATTGCTATCTTTTAGATGCTTTGCCCAAGCGGTTTCATCAAACAGCGTTCTAATTTGTTTGATGCGTTTTGTGGTATCGGTAGATGTCCGTAGTACTTTATCAGAAGTACAATTTTTACTTTGTTTGTGATAATAATTTACCGATTGTGTATCGTAATTTACCTCAATAAAATAGAGTTTTTCAAAATCATTATCGGGATAAAATGCGTTCCAATTGGCAAAACCCAACTTGGTTCTATTAGTATTTTTTGCATCAGAAATCAATCGCCATTTACAATTTGCAGCTCTTCCCCAATGATTGGACAATCGATACACTCCAACTTCTGTAAAGTAATAACTACTCCCCGATTTGCTTTTAAAATTGGGTTTTACATCCTTTATTACATCCAAATCAACTTCATTAAAAATGCAAAAAGTACGATTGTGAAAATTACTTCTATTGTAAATTAGTTGGTTCATCCCAGCAAATATAATACTTTCCAACAAAGTATAAAAATGAAATCCTAAAATTTAGTTAAATAACTATAAAAACAGTTGTGTAACTATAATTATAGTTATAAGTTTGTATTGCGTTTGATTATCATTAAAAAACGACACGAAGTCAAAAGGCTGAACTGAGTGAAATTTAATACAATCTTAGCTTTTATAAGGAAATCTTTTATATTCAAATTATGCAAAAATTAACCAACAAAGAAGAAGAAATTATGCACATTTTATGGCGACTTAAAAAAGCGTTTGTAAAAGATGTCATGGCAGAAATTACGGAAGAGCAGCCACATTATAATACACTTTCAACTATTATTCGAAATTTAGAAGAAAAAGGATATGTGGGTCATAATGCTTACGGAAATACCCACCAATATTTTCCTGTAATTGCTTTAGAAGATTATAGAAAAACGTTTATGACAACAGCAATTGACAATTATTTCAATAGCTCGTACAAAAATATGGTTTCCTTTTTTGCTGAAGAAGATAAGATTTCGGCAAAAGAATTACGAGAAATTTTGGAGATAATAGAGAAGAAAAAATAGAGAAAAGACCCGAGGCAAAGCCGAACGGAGCGAAGCTAAAATAGAAAAGAGATGCAAGAACTATTTATATATTTATTGAAATCGAGTGGCTTAATTGCTGCTTTCTTCTTATCGTATCATTTTTTATTGCGTAAAGAAACATTCTTCACCAGCAACCGTTGGTTTCTAATTGCCGGATTAATCACATCGGCAACATTGCCATTATTCTTTATAAAAAGAATTGTTTTGGTTGAAAAACCAAAAATATCCATCGAAGATTTGGTTGCCATAACCAATCAATCTAATGTGACCAATGCGATTCAACAAAATGTAGCGCCGACAATTGATTGGCTTCAGATGGTGACAACCGTTTATATACTGATTGTTATATTTTTGTTTTTGAAAATAGTCGTTAACGTATTTTCTTTATTTAAAATACTAAACAACAAACAAATAGCAAAACAAGATACTTTTAGTTTAGTCGATTTACAAGAAAACATTGCTCCGTTTTCGTTCTTTAATTTCATCGTTTATAACTCGAGTTTGTACTCCCAAAGTGAATTAGAAAGTATCTTATTACACGAGAAAGTCCACAGCCAACAAAAGCATTCTTTCGATGTTTTACTCGCAAAGCTTTTCAGCATTTTATTTTGGTTCAATCCGTTTATTTGGTTGTACAAAAAAGCCATAGTGCAAAATTTAGAATACATAGCCGACAGTAAGGCTATTCAACAAATAGAAGATAAAAAAGTGTATCAAAAAGCACTTTTAAAAGTAGTTACTCATCAAAGCTGCTTACCCATTACCAATCATTTTTATCAATCATTAATCAAAAAACGAATCGTTATGTTAAACAAAAATCAATCACACAAAAGAAATTCATGGAAGTATGCTATTATAATTCCGGCCTTAATTGCATTTGTATTGTTATTTCAAATTAAAATTGTAGCACAAGAAAGAGCATTACAAGAAACCATATCAAAACAAGGAGAAGTTAGCCTAGTGATAGACAAAAACTCCTCTGAATACGAGTTGAAAAATGAAGTAAAAAGACTGAAAGAAGAACATGGTGTTATCCTTAAATACTCTAAAATCAAGCGTAATGCCAATGGAGAAATTACGGGTATCAAAGTAGAATATAAAGATAAAAACGGGAATAAAGGTGTTTCGCAAGTGAATGGGAAAGAACCTATTAGACCTATACATTTCTTTAAAAATGGTGATATCATTGGTTTTGGCAAAACAAAAAGTGTTCGCATTATAGTCAATGGAACCGATATGAATCTTGAAGAGGATTTGGTTCTCAACATCCTAGACAGCATGCCCGAAATTAAGAATTTTGATTTTAATTTTGAAGCTCCAGAAATTCCTGAGTCTATTGAAGCAGTAGAAGCATTGGAAGTGCCAGAGGCTCCTGAAATTGCTAAAGTTACAGATGTTTCTTTAGTAGATGAGATGAATGATAAAATCTCAAAAGTAATAGTTAGAAAAAATGGTGATAAGCCTTTAGTTATTATTAATGGAAAAGTAATTACAGATGACAAAACCATACAAGAAACTATGAAGAATTTATATATTGATGACAATTCATCTTCTTCTGATGGTGGAAAAAAACAAGTTTATATCAACTGGGACGATGCCAGAAAGATGAGAACAGATGCCTTGGCTAAAGCAAGAATACAATTAAAGAAAATGCGTCCAACATTGAAAAAAAATATGGAAAAAGTAAAAGCCGAAATGGAACGCATTAAACCGGAAATGGAAAGAGCCCGAGAAGACATAGAACGTTCACGTCCAGACATGGAAAAAGCAAAAGAGGAAATGCAGCAAGCCAAAGAAGAAATGATAAAAGCCAAAGTTGAGATGGAAAAAATGAAAGCAGAAATGGAAAAAATGAAAGCGGATTTAAAAAAGCAAAAAAAATAAAACACCACAGTAGTTATTTATTTAAAAGTTAAAAAATTGCAAAATCATTTTTAATAAAAATTGCTATTTTTTAATTTTGTTATGGAATTTAAAAAATAAGTTAAACTCAATAAAAATCAACAAGTTATGTTAGCAAACCGATTTATTATTTACGTTTCGTATGTAATTCTTTTAGCGTTTTCCCAATTGATAAGTTTTGCACAAACCGACAAAAAATTTTCGCTCACTGATAGCGATATTTCTAAAGATAACATTGTTATGACTTGGAACGCAACCACTCCGGAAAGTGAAATGAAAGACGACATTAAAGCGTTGAGTGAAAAAGGAATTACCATTAAATACTCGAATGTAAAACGAAATTCAAAAGACGAGATTACCGCTATCAAAGTCGAGTATTCTGACAGAAAAGGAAATTCTGGTGCAATGGAATTAAACAATCAAAAACCAATCAACACTATCAAATTTTTCAAACAAGATGATGAAGTTGGATTTGGAGAACCTTCCAATTCCAATGGCATGTTAGCCGGAAATGATTTTTTCAATAACTTTTCTGGTAGTGAAAATTTTATGAAACAATTTAACTTTGGTAATGGCGGCGAAGATGGCCAATCGTTCCATTTTAGTTTTCCTAATGGAGACAATTTCGGAAAATCTAGTTCAAAAATAATTATCCAAAAAGACGGAAAAAAACCATTAGTTATCCAAGATGGTGAAGTTATAAAAGGTGGTGACGATTATACCAAAGAAGAAATAGAAGAAATTAAAAAGAACAACAAAACCGAAAATTTTAAAGGGAGTGGACAGTATTCTTTCGATTTAAGAAATGAGGATGATAGGGATAATTTCAAAAAGCAAATGGAGAAAATGCAACTCGATTTAGAAAAAATTGCTCCAAATTCCAACAAAGAATCACAAGAGGATTTCGATAAAACAAAAGCCGAGATGCTCAAAGCCAAAGAGGAAATGCTCAAAGCGAAAGAAGAGTTAGAAAATGCAAAGAAAGAATTAGACAAAGCAAAATCTACTTTAAAAAAGCAAAAGGCATAAATAACAAAAAAGACCATTCGAGATTGAGTGGTCTTTTTTACTTTTGTATATTAGCTGAAATAAAAATGGCTATTTATTCAAAGTATAAGCATGACAAGAAAAATATTGACGATAGTAGTTTTTATGCTATTGTATTCGAACCTATCATTTGCTCAACATAATGAAACGACTGTAAATAAAACAATCCAAAAAAAATGGATTCTTGAAACCATTAAGGATCTTAAGAAAAAAGACTCGTTACAATTTTTGGAGTTGACCGAACCTAAAATAATTTCCAACCCAGATAACAATAGAATTTCATATCGAATTATCAAAAAGGGAAGAATACAATGTTCTGGAGAAGATTGGATATATATTACGATGCATTCAATGCATGAAAATAAAGAAATTGGTGACGTTTGTATTGGTATTTCCAACAATGGTGAAACCTTTGTAAATTATAGTCATGTTTGTGGCGGAATCGTACATTTTATTGACAAAAGCGTGACAATTCCTGAGGATGCGAATGATTTTTTTAACCGATTCATTTCCGACGCTAACGAACAAAAATGGGTCAAGTGGGAATAAATAGGTTTCAATTTCACAATTAACTTGATGTTAGCTTTAAAATAGAGCACTCTAAAAATATAGTAATGATGTATAAACTTTTAGCAAAATTCAATAAAATTCTACTTCCAAGTTATACCAAAAAGCAACTCGATTTATCCAAAGCTAAAAAGTGGCAAATGGCAATTATTGCTTATCGTTATTACGTTACGACAAGAGCAATTAATCAATAGGTCATTGCAGCAAATATCGGATTTGTCCCTAATTTATCTCTTCCATTGAGGAAAGTTAATTCCATTAAGAAGTTGCACTGCACAATTTCTCCTCCTAATTTTTCGACCAATTCACAAACGGCTTTTGCTGTTCCACCAGTTGCTAAAACATCATCGTGAATTAGAACTTTGTCCCCTTTTTGAATTGCGTCAATATGGATTTCTAATGTATCAGTTCCATATTCTAAATCATACGAAGCCGAAATGGTTTCAAAAGGTAATTTTTTAGGTTTTCGTACAGGAATAAATCCGGCGTTTAATTCTTCTGCTAATAAGATTCCGAAGAAAAATCCACGGCTCTCTACTCCTATTACCTTGTCAATTTTCTTATCTTTCAAAGTAGAAAGTAAAACTTCTAAAGTTTCTTTTCTAGCTTGTGGATCGATAAGTAAGGGCGTAATGTCTTTGAATCCTATTCCGGGTTTTGGAAAATCCTGAATATCACGAATGTATTTTTTAAGCGGCATTTTTTTAATATTAAAGTAATTATGGTTTGCAAGTTACACAAATATACTTATATTTGCACCCACAAAAAAGGCCTCGTGGCGCTCCCGAATTTTCGGGAGAATAGCGCACTGATTACCAATCAGTAGGTAAATTTGGTAAAAAAATAAAGGCCTCGTGGCGCAACTGAATAGCGCACTTGATTACGGCTCAAGAGGTTACTGGTTTGAATCCAGTCGAGGTCACTAAAAAAATCCTTAAATATACTGTAAATCAGTAGTTTAAGGATTTTTACTTTTTATATTTGTACGATTATTGTACAGTCAAAAAAAATAGCCTACTATTTAGGCTATTTTACTTTAAAATAAATATTGTTTTTTTGGCTTCATTTCGTGCATTTCGTACATTAATTAAAATCACATCATTAAAAGTAATTCTTCCATATTAGGTGGGTAACTGTTTGCAACATCA
>CALPIE020000063.1 GCA_943323545.2 Bifidobacterium breve
TAGTTAATTGTTGCCCTATGAATACAGAAATAATTGCTGGTGGCGCTTCGTTTGCACCCAATCGATGATCATTACTTGCTGTTGCAATAGCAGCACGTAATAATTCTTCGTAATCGTTAACTGCTTTAAAAGCAAAAGTGTCTAAAAAAGCTTTGGAATTATTCAAAGATTTAAATGTAATGAATCATGTAGAAGTTGAGGCTCGTTATGAAATTGAATTAGAAGAATATACTAAAAAAATTCAAATTGAAGGTAGAGTTCTTGGCGATATAGCACGTAATCATGTAATTCCAACTGCTATACGATATCAAAATACTTTAATTGAAAACGTTTGCGGCATAAAAGAAATTTTTGGTAAAGATTTTGAAAAAATCGCTAAAGAGCAAATTTCAATAATTAAAGAAATTTCAGCTCATATTGAAGGAATCAATACCAAAGTAGAAGCCATGACAGAAGCGCGTAAAAAAGCAAATGTATTAACAGATGCTCAAAAAATGGCTGAAATGTATTGTGATAAAGTAAAACCATATTTTGAAACAATTCGTGAACATTGTGATAAATTAGAGCTTGTAGTGGATGATGAAATTTGGACATTAACCAAATATAGAGAGTTATTGTTTACAAGGTAATTCAATTTATCTTTAAAATATAAAATTTAAAAAACCTGCTATAAATTTTTAAGCAGGTTTTTTATTAGAATTACTTTTGTTTTAATAAAATTATTTTTGACTATATTCGTTATCTTAATTATGACAAGAATTTTTACTTTTATTTTTATTTTTGGAATAGCTACTTTTGCCTTATCTCAGGAGCAATATGCTGTTTATTTTGATAGTAATAAGTTTAATGTCTCTAAATACGAAGAAAAAAAGCTAAAAACTTGGTTAGAAACTAATAAAGAAGTCAAGGTTGTAGCTATTAACGGATACACCGATGAAGATGGCAGCAACGGATTTAATGATACTCTGGCAAAGAAAAGAGTCGATTTTATTTTTAGCTTTATTAAGGATAAAATCAAAATCCGAGATGATTTTAAAACAAGAAGCTTTGGTGAAAATTTTAAACAATTAGAAAATAAAGCAGAAAATAGAAAAGTGATAATTTATTATTTATTGCCAAAAGATATTCCTCGTGAAAATGAAATTTTGGGAATAAAACCAACACCAATTGTTGTTGCACCTATCGAAATCATTCCAATAGAAGAAGAAGCAATGAATTTTCCCGAAAATGCTACTCTTGCAGAGAAAGTTGCATTATCTCAAAAAGGAACATTAATTCGTTTGAAAGAAATCAATTTTTATATAAATACATTTGCTATGATGCCTTCATCAAAGCCCTCTATTGACGAATTAATAATTGTATTGAAAAAATACCCAAAATTAAAAATTGAAATACAAGGACATATTTGTTGTGTAAATAAAGATGTGAAAAATTTATCACTCGACAGGGCCCGACAAGTAAAAAGAGTTTTGGTTTCTGAAGGCATTGGCGAGAAAAGAATTCAGGTAAAAGGATTCGGAGTTTCTAAACCAAAGTTTCCTATTCCAGAGAAAAACGAATACGAAGCCGAAAGAAACAGACGAGTTGAAATAATGATTTTAGAACGATAATTTATGAATAAAAATTTATTAATTCTTCTTTTTATAGTATCAATACCGCTTGCTGCGCAAGAAAAACTTAACGTGTATTTCGATTTTGATAAACACAATCTAAATGAAGTTGCTGTTAAAAAAATCAACACTTGGATTGCCGAAGGAAAGAATTATGAAGTCACCAAACTTTATGGATTTTGCGATTGGAAAGGAACCAATTCTTATAACGATACCTTAGCTGTTAAACGTGTAAATGAAGTGTATCGCTATCTAAAAGAAAGCGATATAAAAGTAAAGAAAGATATTGAAATACGTGGTTTTGGTGAAGATTTTGAGCAATCTAAAATTCAAGGTGAAAATAGGAGAGTAACAATTATTTTTCAAGAAAAACAAGAAGTTAAATTAGAGAAAATAACAGAATTGCCTAAAGAATTATTAAAAGAAAAAATGAAATCAGCTAAGAAAGGTGATTTAATTAAACTTGACAATATTTATTTCTTTAATAATTCTGCTAAAACTATTCCTACTTCAGAACCAATTCTATATGAACTTTTATGTATAATGAATGACAATCCAAAATTAGTAATCGAAATTCAAGGTCATATTTGTTGTAAATCACCTAATCAAAAAGAAGGAGTTTCTACAGCCAGAGCAAGAGCAGTATACAATTATCTAATTCGAAATAAGGTTAAAAGAGAAAGAATGTCGTTTAAAGGATATGGTGTTACCAGACCAGTTCATCCAATTCCTGAAAAAACTACACAAGAAGAAGATGAAAATAGACGTGTTGAAATTTTAATCATTGACAATTAATTTATAAATTTCTAATTTCCAAATTCAATATCACAATCATATTTTTATATTTGCATCAAACAACAAAATCAAAGCTATATTCAGATGAGAATCTGAAACTAGTTCAGATTAAACAACTACCTAATGAGTTCCGATAACAGTCAACGCTATGCCATGCGCGGAGTTTCTGCTTCAAAAGAAGACGTTCACAATGCTATAAAAAACATTGATAAAGGATTATTTCCCAAAGCATTTTGTAAAATCGTTCCCGATTATTTAACCAATGATAACGATTATTGTTTGATAATGCATGCAGATGGCGCCGGAACAAAATCGTCGTTAGCCTACATGTATTGGAAAGAAACTGACGACATCTCCGTTTGGAAAGGTATTGCTCAAGATGCTTTGATTATGAATATCGACGATTTATTGTGTGTTGGCGCTACCGATAATATCTTACTTTCTTCAACTATAGGAAGAAACAAAAACCTAATTCCAGCCGAAGTAATTTCAGCAATTATAAATGGAACAGAAGAATTAATTACTGAACTAAAAACTTACGGAGTTACCATTCATTCAACAGGTGGTGAAACAGCAGATGTAGGTGACTTGGTGCGGACAATCATTGTCGATTCGACAGTTACAGCTCGAATGAAACGCAGCAGTGTAATAGACAACGCCAATATTCAAGCCGGAGATGTAATTGTAGGTTTAGCCTCTTTCGGACAAGCAAATTATGAAAAATCATATAATGGCGGAATGGGAAGCAACGGATTAACATCGGCGCGTCACGATGTATTTGCACATTATTTAGCCGAAAAATTTCCTGAAAGTTTTGACAGTTCTGTTCCAAAAGAATTGGTATATTCCGGAAAAGTAAAACTGACCGATGCTGTTGCAAACTCACCAATTGATGCTGGAAAATTAGTGCTTTCACCAACACGAACTTATGCTCCAATTATCAAATCAATTTTAAACAAATATACTTCAAAAGAAATCCACGGCATGGTGCATTGTTCAGGGGGTGCACAAACTAAAGTGTTGCATTTTGTGGATAATGTTCATGTGATAAAAGATAATTTATTTCCAGTACCACCCTTGTTTCAACTAATTCAAGAACAATCCAATACCGATTGGAAAGAAATGTACCAAGTTTTTAATTGTGGTCACCGAATGGAATTATACGTTCCTGCTACCATTGCATATGATATTATCGAAATCTCAAAATCATTTGGTGTAGCCGCGCAAATTGTGGGTAGCGTAGCAGCAAGTGAAAATAAACGACTAACCATTAAATCGGAATACGGCGTTTTTGAGTATTAGTTTTACTCGATTTTGTCATTCCGACTAAGGAGACTCGAGCGATAGCGAACAGACGAAGTAAATTAAATAAATTTTTACATTTAATTGTTGCCACGGATTACAAATCCGCGCTATCGGGTGGTAAATTAAATTGACATTTCTTGGAATTTTTTTCTGAATTCCAATGGTTTTCGAATATTAGGAAACTCTTCTTTTGTACCGCCAGAACCAACAATCCTAATTGTCCCATAACCAAGAATTCTGCCCAATATGCTTTGGTCAACATTAACACTCTCTATTTTTGAAAGATTCATTTCAAATGTATTTCTGCTAATTAATCCTGTTTTTATAATTACTCGTCGATTCGTAATTGCAAACTCATCAGAATATTTGTCAATAAGAGGGGCAATAAATAAAGTTAAAATTGCTCTTAGATTGAAAAAAATTATCCAATGATAAGTTGTTTCTAATTCAACATGTTCATCTTTAATTAAATTGTTGTCAACGTAGTTTCCCATTTTTTGTTTGTTTTATCTTAAAATACTTTATAGATCTATAATAATTGTTTAAACTTTAAAAGAAAATATATTTGAAGTTAGAATTGGTAAAACTAGCCCATAACTAATAACCAGCACTCTTTTTATAACAAAATATTCAATCCTGTAAAAATAACAAAACTTTGCGTTTCTATGTATGTGGATTGTGAAAACTTTACGAACTTTGTCTTAATAAATTCAACTATGAAACTCAACCCAAAAAACGGTATCGATCAATTGCTTTTCGGAATGAAACAAAAAGATGTAATTGCACTTTACGGTAATCCCGATAAAGAGTTTAAAGATGAAGATAGCAATATAATTTATTTATATAATGAGCATAAATGGCGTTTGACTTTTTACGAGGATGAAGATTTTCGTTTGGGATATATCATTACTTCCAATTCAAATGCAACTTTATTAGATAAAAAAGTAATTGGAAAAAATGTTGAAGATCTTAAAAACGAATTGCCTTTTTCAAAATGGGAGGTTGAAGACTTTGATTCTACTACGAATCACTTCAATGAAAGTAATTGGTTGATTTTACAATCAGAATATGGAATAATCATTCGAGTCGAAATTGGAGCTATAATTAATGACAATGATACATTTGATTGGAAATATAAAAAGTAAGACAATAAAAAACCCTCAATTTCTTGAGGGTTTTTTATAATTTATTGGTTAAGGAGTATTTATCTTTATTAACTCAACTTCAAAAATCAAATCACTTTTCGCCGGAATAACATCTCCCATAGCTCTATCCCCATAAGCTAAATTATATGGAATGTAAAATTTGTATTTTGAACCCTCTGGCATTAACTGTAAACCTTCAGTCCAACCTTTAATTACTTGATTCAAACCAAAATCAATAGGTTCACCTCTTTGAACACTACTATCAAAAACTTTTCCATTTACCAAATTTCCGGTATAATGTACCTTTACATTACTAGTTGCAGTTGGTTTTGGACCAGTTCCTTCTTTTAAAACAATATATTTTAAACCACTTGCGGTAATAGAACTGTTTGCAAATTCTTTTAACGCAGCTTGATTGGCAATAGCTCTTTCAGCATTTTCTTTTTCAGCTTGTATAGCTTCTTCTTGCGCTTTATTTGAAAAATAAGAAGCAAACGTTTTTACAGCATCAAATTTATTAGCTTCAGCTCCTTTTCTTACAATAGTTATTTTATTAATTAAATCGTCTTGTGCAATTGCATTTACTACATCTTGGCCTACAGTTACATATCCGAAAATAGTATGTTTCCCTGTTAACCATGGCGTATCTTTGTGTGTGATAAAAAATTGTGAACCATTTGTTTTTGGTCCAGAATTGGCCATAGCAAGTATACCAGCTTTATCAAATTTAGCATCTGTAAATTCGTCTTTAAAAGCATAGCCTGGTCCTCCTGAACCATTTCCTTGTGGATCTCCACCTTGAATCATAAAGTCTTTTATCACTCTATGAAATTTTAACCCATCATAAAAAGGCTTTCCTTTTAATTTTTCATCCGTTACAAAAGTGTTTTTTCCTTCAACTAATGTGATGAAGTTTGCAACTGTTATAGGTGTTTTTACATATTCTAATTTTACAATAATTTTACCTTTTGAAGTTTCAAATTCAGCAAAAATTCCGTCATTTGGATTTGGAGTAGTTGCTATTGGTTTTTTTGTTTGGGAATTAGTAGCTACTGATTTAGTAGTTTTTTTAACAATTTTTTTAGTCGTTTGTGCATAACTAAAAGTTAATGCAAATACAAACACGCATAGAATTTTAAATTTCATTTTCATTTTTTTAGTTTATTATATTAAATTTAGTTTATTTATTTTTGTTTTTCAAGCATCTCAATTTCAAAAATAATATTGGCATTTGGAGGAATTATATTTCCTGCACCTTGTTCTCCATAAGCCAAATTAGAAGGTATAAATAAAACTGCTTTATCTCCAATTTTCATTTTTTCTAAACCTTCAATAAACCCGGGTATCAATCCGGTTTTACTACCTACAACAAAAGCAAAAGGTTGGTAGCCATTTTGTAATTCTTTTTGTTTGTTGAATTTGCTATAACTTTCTTCAACAGCCTTGATGCTGCTGTCAAACAACATTCCGTTTTCAAGAAATCCAGCATAATTTATATAAACTGTAGATCCGGTTGCTGGTTTTTTTCCGCTTCCTTTTGCTGAAATATAATAAGCTAAACCACTTGTTGATTTTGTAGCTTTTACTCTTACTTTGTTTAAATAGGATACTTTTTCAGCCATTACTATTTTATTTTGAGCTTCGCTTTTTTGTTTTAAATCGGCATCAATTATAGCTTGTTTTTTTTGATTTTCAGATTCATTTTTGAAATAATCATTAAAAATTTTCTCAGCATTAAATTTTTTAGCTGCTTCTCCTTTTCGTATTATTTTTATTGAAATAATGTCGTCATTAACTTCTATAGTATTTACTATTTTCATACCATCATTAACCACGTAGCCAAATACAGAATGTCTTCCATCTAAATTTGGTGTTGGTACATGAGTAATAAAAAACTGACTTCCATTGGTATTCGGACCTGAATTTGCCATTGAAAGTGTTCCGTCTTTGTCATGTAATAAATCTGAAAATTCATCTTTAAAAGCATAACCTGGACCGCCAGAACCATTTCCAAGAGGATCGCCTCCTTGAATAACAAAGCCAGGTTCTACTCTATGAAATTTTAAACCATCAAAAAAGGGTTTATTTTTGTATTGATCACTAACAAAATTGTTTTTTCCTTCAGCAAGTGTTACAAAATTAGCAACGGTTATTGGAGCTTTTGTGTATTCCAATTGAACTGTAATTGTGCCTTTAGATGTTTCAATATCAGCATACAATCCATCTGATAAATTAGTATGAGTTTCTTTTTTACAAGCAGTAAACGTAGTTACAAGTATTAATAATAGGATAATCTTTTTAATCATTTTTTATTCGGTAATTAATTTATTTTCAGGTTTAAAATCAGTTAAAGTAACAGTACAAATTAAAGGTTTATTTGTTCCAATTTTTTTATCATCACCATGATATCCATATGCCAAATGAGATGGAAAAAGAAAAGTAATTTTTTCTGATTTACGCATTATTTTTATTCCATTTTGTAAACCAGAAATAATATTTTGCTTGTCAACAAGATAAGTTTGAGATTTTAATTCTATTTCAGAATAAATGACATTGCCTTTTAAGTCTTTAATTTCATAATCAAAAGTAGCAACATCTCCTTTTTTTGGTCTTAAAGTGTCTTTGTCATTTTTTATTTCATAATAATACCAATATCCTTTTTTAGAAGAAATGTAATTAATATTTGGATTACTCTTAATAATAGAATCAATTAAACTTTCTTCTCCTTTGTTTAATTTTTTGTTTCTTTCAACCGATTCATTTAAAAATGTACCAGAGGTTCTCGATATTGGTCTTCTTGCTTGTTGTTGTTTGCAACTTGCAGTCAAAATTAGAAATAGAAAAGCGATATAAATAAATTTTAATTTTGACATGTTTAAATTTTAATTTTTGGGAGTAATAATTCCAATTTTTTAATCGTATTTTCTAATGTATCATAAGATTTTCCACCAGCGGCATTGATATGTCCGCCTCCATTAAAATTTTCTCTAGCAAATTGATTTACATCAAAATCACCTTGGGAACGAAAAGAAATTTTAATAATATTTTCATCTCGATGTTCAATTAAAATCACTGCTAAATTAATATTTTTTATAGTTAAACCAAAATTTACTATTCCTTCAGTATCGCCTTTTACATAATGAAATTCATCCAATTCTTTTTGAGAGAGAGTTGTGTAAGCGGTTTTATAGTTTGGTAATACCTTCATATTTTGCAATGCTCTTCCAAGTAATTGCAGTCTGTCGTATGAATTATTGTCATAAATTAAGGTTGGTATTTCTGAATTTTCAACACCAATATCAATAAATTCAGCTACAATTCGATGCGTTGTTCCTGTTGTTTTTGGATAACGAAATTGTCCAGAATCAGTCATTATTCCGGTATACAAACAGGTAGCAATAGTTTTATCTATAAGTGATTTCTTATTTAAAAATCCGATGAAATTATAAATCATTTCACAAGTAGAACCAAAAGCTGTATCAGAATAAGTGTAGGTTGCGTAACTATCTGGCAATTGATGATGGTCTACCATTATCATAGGAACTGTAAGTTTTTTTAAAACATTTTCCATTTCTCCTGTTCGGTGCAATGCATTAAAGTCTAAAGTAAAAACCAATTCGCTTTCTTGAAGTATTTTAGTACAATTCACTTTGTCATTTTCATAAACCAAAACAGAATCAGCTGCTGGCAACCAAGCTAAAAAATCTGGAAAATCATTAGGTGCAATTACTATTGGATGATGATTCAACTTCAATAAAAAATGATACAATCCTAAGGTAGAACCCATAGCATCTCCATCTGGACTTCTATGTGGAATAATAGCAATTTTTTTGGAAGACGCTAGTAATTGTTGAATAGCCTGTATATCTTTTTCATTCATAGTGTGCGAAAATACTAAAAATTAACAGATTGAGGCAGAAGTTAACACAGATTTTTATATTTTTTCATCTTGCCACGAATTACAAGAATTTCCACAAATTAATTCGTGGAAATTCTTGTAATTCGAGGCAAAAGAAAACGTTACTTCGAAATGAAAATCCCAAACCGGACCAAGCATTAAAGAACAGTCCGGTGGACTGTTCTAGCGAAGGGGCCAGGAGGCGCGCTGGCTTATGCTACTATATCAAGGATGCTCTTATGCGAATTATTTCGTGATGAAAAGTCCAAACCAAACAGCAAAAAGCCCCACGAGAATACTTAATCCAATATAAGCAAAAGCCAACAGCGAATTATTGCTCTGAAACAGCGAATAATTTTCATAACCAAAAGTTGAAAAAGTAGTATATCCACCGCAAAAACCAGTGATTAAAAACCATTTTAAGTTACTGTCGGCAAGATTATTTTTCTCTACTATTCCGATAAAGAATCCTATTAAAAAGCAACCTAAAATATTAGCCATAAATGTTGCTAAGGGGAAATGATTCGACCAATATTTAGAAACAAAAACGGTAGTAAAATAACGTAGTACACTTCCAATAGCACCTCCAATGGCTATATATAAAATGGTTTTGAGCATTTTAGTTTTATTTGAAATCAAATATAATATTTTTTCATTCTTAATTTTTATTTTCCACTAAGAATAGTACTTTTGCACATGCAACACAACGTACTTATTTTAGATTTCGGCTCGCAATATACTCAACTTATTGCTCGCCGTGTTCGCGAATTAAATATATTCTGCGAAATTTTCCCTTACAATCATTATCCAACTGATTTATCGTCGTACAAAGCAGTTATTCTTGGCGGAAGTCCTTATTCAGTAAGATCTGAAGATGCTTTGCAAATCGATTTGTCTCATATTCGTGGTCATTTGCCTTTGCTTGCTGTTTGTTATGGAGCTCAGTATTTGGCACATTTTTCGGGTGGAGAGGTAGCGGCTTCTAACACCCGTGAATATGGAAGAGCGAATTTGTCTTACATTAAAGAAAACGAATTGTTTTTTGAAAATGTTAATTTGAATTCGCAAGTTTGGATGTCTCATAGTGATACTATAAAACATTTACCAACAAACGGAATTAAATTAGCAAGTACTCACGATGTAGAAAATGCTGCGTACAAAATTGAAGGAGAAACTACCTATTCGATTCAGTTTCATCCCGAAGTTTATCATTCGACAGATGGAAAACAAATCCTTGAAAACTTCTTAGTGAAAATTGCACATGTTCCGCAAAATTTTACACCAAATGCGTTTGTAGATGATTGTGTAAATGAACTAAAAGAAAAGGTTCAAAATGATAAAGTAGTACTTGGACTTTCAGGTGGAGTAGATTCGACAGTAGCTGCAGTTTTATTACACAAAGCAATTGGCAAAAACCTGTATTGTATTTTTGTAAACAATGGATTACTTCGTAAGTATGAATTCGAAAATGTATTACACCAATACAAAGACATGGGATTAAACGTTAAAGGAGTTGATGCTTCGACACGTTTTTTGTCTGAATTAGCAGGTGTAGATGATCCCGAAACCAAACGTAAAATTATTGGTCGTGTTTTTATTGAAGTTTTTGATGATGAAGCACACCAATTGGAAGACGTGAAATGGTTGGCACAAGGAACTATTTATCCCGATGTAATTGAGTCTGTTTCAGTAAAAGGACCTTCAGCTACTATTAAATCGCATCACAATGTTGGAGGTTTGCCCGATTTTATGAAATTGAAAGTAGTAGAACCGCTTCGCATGTTGTTTAAAGATGAAGTTCGTAGAGTAGGTAAAACATTAGGTATAGATCCAGAATTATTAGGACGTCACCCGTTTCCAGGACCGGGATTGTCAATTCGAATTTTAGGTGATATCACTCCAGAAAAAGTACGTATCTTGCAAGAAGTCGATGCAATTTTTATTAATGGATTAAAATCGCATGGATTATATGATAAGGTTTGGCAAGCAGGAGCGATTTTGCTTCCAGTAAATAGTGTAGGTGTAATGGGAGATGAACGTACTTATGAAAAAGTAGTAGCACTTCGGGCAGTAGAATCAACCGATGGAATGACTGCCGATTGGGTGCATTTACCGTATGAGTTTTTGATGAAAATATCCAATGAAATTATTAATAAAGTCAAAGGTGTAAATAGAGTAGTGTATGATATTAGCTCTAAACCACCAGCAACCATTGAGTGGGAATAATGTGTTATTATGAAATATAAATTTTAAATTCTAAATTATTTTGGATTCATTTAAAATTTATAATTCAAAATTTAAAATAATAAAAAAATATGTTTAAAAAAGGCATTTGGATTTTTATTGTATTGTTTAATTGTTTGGTTTTCGGACAGAATTATACCAAACACACTGTTGTTGCTGGAGAAACAATTACTCAAATTGCACAAAAATATAAAGTTACACCTTATGATATTTATAAACTGAATCCCGATTCTCAAAACGGAATTCAACTTAATTCAGTTCTTTTAATTCCAACCCGAGGCGCAGCCGAACTGAGCGGAGCTAAAAGTAATGCAATAACTTCTACTACAGTTGCTAATTCATTTAAATTAATTACACATGAAGTGCTTCCTAAAGAAACCAAATACGGAATTGCAACTAAATACGGCATAACAGTCGAAGAATTAGAAAAACAAAATCCAGAAATTGTGTCTGAACTTCCTATAGGTTATCAATTAAAAATCAATGGGAATGTTCCTAAAAGCACGCCTCCAAAAACAGTAATTCCATTAGAAAAACAAATTGGTCAATCTGCATATATATTTGAATATACCGTGAAATCTGGCGAAACATTTTATAGTTTAACCAAACAATTCAATATTTCTTATGATAAACTGTTAGTTTTAAATCCGATTTTATCAGAAGGCGTTAAAGAAGGAATGGTAATAAAATTGCCTGCAACTTATACTTTTTCTAAAGAACCAAAAAATAATACTAATACCGATTTAACAAAATCCATTTCAAATCAGAATAGAAAAGAATTGGTGTTGCTTTTACCTTTTAATATTTCTAAAATTGAAAGTGATACTTTGGTTTCTACTGCGGCAAGATTAAAAAAAGATAAATTTTTAAACATGACACTCGATTTCTATTCGGGTGCTTTAATGGCGATTGATTCAGCTAAAGTATTGGGAATGAATATCAATGTGAAAATATTTGATTCTCAAGAGACTAAATATTCTTCCAATGTAGTGAATGTAGTGAATGAAAATGCTCAAAATGCAGATGCTGTAATCGGACCATTTTATCAAATAAATATTGAGAAAGTAGCAGAATCATTAGAAAGTAAAAATATTCCTGTGATTTCTCCTTTGTCTAAAGATTTTGATAAATCATTTAAAAATCTGTATCAATCAACTCCAAATAACGAATCATTAAAAAACGCAATGTTTGATTACATGAGAGCTAAGAACGGAAATATTATAGCAGTAATTGACATAAAAAAGCAAGATATCAAAAAGTATATCGTTGAAAATCAAAAGGAAACTAAAATGGTTGGTTTTACTGAAAAAGGTGGAATTATTGCAGATAGCATTAAAAAATATCTTATTAAAGATAAAATAAATTTTGTAGTAATGGAATCTGAAAAATATTATACAATAACAGCCACTTTAAATACGATGTTGGGTGTAATGAAAGACTATCAAGTACAATTGGTTATATTAGAGCCTAACGAAATGCTAGATAACGAAGAAATCCTATTATCTAAATTAACGAAACTTAAAATGACATTTCCTTCTTTAACCAAAGTAAACGAAACTAATGAAGCAAATCAATTTGATAAATTATATAAAAAGAAAAATAGAGTTTTGCCTAATCAATATGCTATTCGTGGATTTGATTTAACATTTGACACTATGTTAAGACTTTCTCAGGAAAGTTCATTTGAAGAAACAATTCAATCAAAAGTGACAGAACAAA
>CALPIE020000064.1 GCA_943323545.2 Bifidobacterium breve
AACGATCTACTGGTTTTTTAGCTGTACAGTTTTGTATAATTTCATTTACTGTTTTAATATAAACAGAATCACCTTCATAGTTTGTATCAGCCTTTGGTATATCTGCTGATTTTATTCTTTGGAATAATTCTTCCCTAGTTTTACTATCTTGAAATGGTAATTTACCAGTAAATAATTCATAGATTGTGACACCGACACTATATATATCACTTCTTTCATCTATATCTTTTCCTTCAATTTGTTCTGGGCTCATATAAAAGGGACTACCCATTATTTCTTTCATAGATTTTTTTGTATCAGAAGATATTCCGAAATCTATTAGTTTAATTTGATTACTATCTGAAAGCATAATGTTTGCAGGTTTTATGTCTAAGTGTAGTACATTTTGATTATGTGCATATTCTAATGCAGCTAGTACTTCCATAGAAAATAATCCTACGTTTTGTGCGGGTAATGCTCCGACTTGTTCAACAAAATTCTTAAGATTAAGACCATCTACATATTCCATAATTAAGTATCCTTCTTTCTTTTCTTTTTCAATTAGTATGAAGTCTTTTAATTTTACAATATTAGGATGATTTAAGTACAAATATCGATTTGCTTCGTCAATAAATTTTTCAAGCATTACCGGATTATCAAGTAACCCATTTTTTAATTTTTTTAACGCTACAGGTTGTCCATTATGAAGATCCACAGCAAGGTACACATTGGCTGTACCTCCACTGTTAATTGGTTTAAGTATTTCATAATTGAATATTCGCATTGTATTTATTCTAAAATAGTTTAATTACATTCACATTCTTTAAATTCTTTAGGTCTAATTCCTGCATTATTCCAATCATTCCAAACTTGATCAAGATTATTTTTAATGTTTTGCATATCTTTATTTATCTCTTTTAAATTATTTATATTGTGTTTTTCTTCTTTCTTTTTATCATTTAATGATTTATAACTAATACACAAAGTAGTATATTTTGTTTTATAATCATTGGTCTCAGGTTTTTGCTGTTTTGATGTTTGAGCTTGATTATCCTTCTTTTGTTGTGGGTTATTATTTTGCGAATTGTTTTTTTCCTTATTTTGTGGTTCACTTTCAATTATATTTTTTTCTTTTTTGTCAGTTTCAGTATTTGTACTTTCAACTGTTTGATCTTTATTTACAACTACATTTTCTCTGTTTATTTCTTTGTCCTCTTTAACCCCATTTTCAGCACCATTACTAGAATTAAAGAAACCAAAGTAAACTCCAATAAAAACTAAAAGAGAGGCAAAAACTCCAATCAGTATTTTTTGATTGTTTTTTGAACTTCCTTGTGTTTCAATACTTGGATTATCTATTCTAGGAATATTTTGTGTGTGTATTATATTATTTTGATATTTTGTAGTATAGTGGGTAAAATCACTTGTTGAAAAAGGGCTTTCTATTACTTTTAATAAAATAATAGTGATATTGTCTTTCCCACCATTGTTCATAGCCATGGAGTGAAGTTGATTAATACTTCCTTGAAGATCATTAGGGTCAATTAATTGCTCAATTGCTTCATCTACAACCATACTGCATAAACCATCTGAACACAATAAAAGTAAGTCACCTGCTTTCATTTTGAAAGGTCTTGGTGCGCTATTTGGCTCTAACGCATTTTGAGATCCTAAAGCCTTTAAAATTCTATTTTTTTGCGGATGTAATTCAGCTTCGTCTTCTGTAATGGTATTATTATCTACCAACATTTGAACATATGAGTCATCCCGAGTAACACGATGCAATTTTCCATTACTTACGATGTAAGCTCTACTATCACCTACGTGTCCAACATACAAAAGATCATCTTTTATTACGGCAACAGTTGCTGTACTTCCCATTCCTTTTAAAGAAGGTTCCATCACAGTTCTTCCGATTACCTGCTCATTTGCGAAAATTAGTGCATTGCTTATACCAACATGTATATTTGCTTGTGGTCTTTCTACTAAATTGGTAATGATTGCATCCACACCAATAGTAGAAGCTATTTTACCTCCTACATGTCCACCCATTCCATCACAAACAACGAAGACATCACCACTTTGTGTGTTCAGCTTATAGCCCATGTTATCTTCGTTTACTTCACGAACGATCCCTTTATCTGTATGTACTTTAAATTCGTATTTCATATTCTTAAATCATAAATGTTAAATATACTGAGCCTAATTGTATAACATCACCGTGTGATAATATAATTTCTTTTACCTTCATGTTATTTACAACAACTCCGTTTGAGCTATTTAAATCCTCAACAAAGTATTCTTTATCTGAAAATTTAATAACAGCATGTCTGCGTGATATTGTTGTGTATGGCAAACATAGCTTATTTGTATTTTCTCTCCCTATAGTAAACAAAGGATCGTCAATTTCATATCTGTATTCTTTTCCTTCATACACTACGATCAACCAAGGTAAATTACCTCTCATACGCATTTCTTGTAGGAGTTCTATTCTTTTTTCTTCAGCATGTTTTAACTTTAACTCTTGCCTTTTTTCATCTTGCTCTTGTTGCGTTTTTAATCTCATTTGGTTCATTTCTCTTTCTTGGTCTGCAACCTTTTGAGCCATTTCTGCATCAATTCTCTGTTGTTCTTGCTTTATACGTTGAAGATTTTCTTGTGACCTTTTTTCTATTTCTTCTTGCTTAGTCTTTGAATCTTTTGCATTTTTTATTATAAAAAACACAATTAATGATATAACAATGATTATAAGAACTAATACTAACCAATTTGCTTTTGACCATTGGATGGCATTTTTGTCGGGTAGTGTTATAAAACTATTTACTACATTTCCTGGGTAGGTAATAGTAATAGGTTGATTTGAACCATCGTTGTCAAAATCTGTGTTATATGAAAAATCGAAAATTTGTCCAGCAGCTCTTTCTTTGATGTTATTCATTATAGATAGAACTTTCGTCTGTGCTGAGTCTAAATTGTTGTTTTTACAAAGGTAATATTGACCAAAAGATTCACTACAAATCTTTTCTATAGAATTAAAGCTGTTATGATCGTCTCTTGTAATACCGTAAATTGAAACATCTAGTTTTTTTGCTTTTTCTACTGGTGTTTGATTCGCTTGCTGAGTTATACATGAATTATCATCTGAAACAACTATAATGCTAACAGGTGATTTTAAATTTTCTTTTTCAACTAAATCTAGTACTTGATCTATTGCACTCCATATCAGAGTTCTATTATTACCACATGTAGATTGGTAATTGATAGGTCTCATTTCTCTCAACTGTTTTTCCAATAAATTTGAATTATCAGTGAAACTGAAACTAGAAGGATAAAGTAATTGTCCATTCTGTTGTTGATTGAATGACATAATTTGAATTTTGTCACCAGATTGAACACAATTCTTCTTTGTCGCCATTAAGATAACACTTCTATACCAATCAAATTGTGTTATTTTAGATGTACCTGGATTAACCATTAAGAAAATAACCGTTTTATTTTGAGCAACTATGTTATTTTTTCTTTGGTTACTTAGATTAATTGGTAAAGTCTTTCCATTTTCAGAAATTTGAACACTTAATGTGTTGATTTCATTTGGGTTGCGAAACCATATTTCTCCTTTAAGTGTTGGATAGTCATCCCCATCTACATTATTGAATTTAATGATATTCTGAGAATATATCCCCAAATTAATAAGAAGAAAAAGTATAAGTTTAATTGATTTCATTATTATAAACTCGATTTAAATTTGAATGTTGTATTTCCAATTTTTATTAAGTCTCCGTCATGAAGTTCGTATACTTTATCCAAATCTAAATCTTCACCATTTAATAAAGTACCATTAGCTGACATTTCATCTCTAATCCAATAACGATCTTTTCTATATAATATGTTAACATGTTTAGACGATATTACTGAGTCTTGTTTTATAATTATTGAATTAACAGTATCTCTTCCAATAGAATTATTTCCTTCGTACAATCTATAGTCAACTCCCATATCATCTAATGTGTAAGAAACTAACCATCCTACCATTCTACGTGTAGCTCTTGGTGATCCAATAGGAACATGATTGTTTTGACCACCTTCCTCAGAAGATGTTTCTTCCACCCCTTGTATAAAAGTTCTATCAAAGTTTGCTTTCTTTGCTTGTGATTGAGTTGGTGGTGTAATGTGTTCTGTTCTATCCGAATTTCCAAAGCTAGGACCGTTTTGACTTACAAATTCAGTTTTATCAGCTGAACCTATTCCTTGACTTGGTTCATCGAAATTAGAAGTAATTTGTGTTTTATTTAAGTCTACATTACCTCCTCCTCCAGAAGGTGAAGAAAATGAACTTTCGCTAGGACAGTAAGGACATTTAGACATTCCTTCTTTATAGAAATGACCATTGTTGCATTTTTGAAAACCATTCATAATTTTTATTTTTTAATTAAACGTACTAAAAATCCATAATCGTAAGCTTCAGATCCAAGTTTTCTCTCACTAATGGAAGTTTTGTTTACAGAGCTTATTTCGGTAAAATATACTTTATTATTTTCTTCATCATACCTTGAAAATAAATTTAATAAATTATTATAAGTTAATAAAGATTCAAATCCACTAAAATAGGAAACAGGGTATAAAGAAAGATTATAGATGTTATATGTAGGAAGTCCAGCCCATGTTAATGGATGAATAGCGTTTGTTTTTTTTTGAATTGGAACAAAATTATTACTTAAGATCAATTGTAAAGAATTAATTGGTTTAATTTTTAAATTATTTACATAATCAATTAATGCTTGGAAATCTTCATATTTTGCAATTCTCCAACCCTTTGGTGGATTATTTTCAAGTTTCTTAAGACCTTCAATATTAAAGAAATAACCAACTTTTTTTAGTTCCTTTTTCAGTACATAATAGGCAGGTTTTGGTTTATTAGAATTTACTACATCACTCCAGTCCTGTTCGCTTGTACATTCATAAAATTTATTTTCTTCTACCCATTTTTCTAAAACTTCATTTTCGTTTCCAATATTACTTTGACACCACTTTTGATCGCCAATCAGTATGTAATCTAAATTTAATTCGTTCGTAATTTTTTCTTTTTTAGTTTCTTTTGAATTATTTTTTTCATTAATTAGTAATTCCAATGAATCTTTTGTTTTGATAAATAGTGTGTTTAAACTGTCTAATTGTGATTTGAACAGTTCATTGTTTTCATTTTTTTGATTTTTCTTTTTATCTTTTTTCTTTTCATTTTCTTGTGAAAAAACAAGAAAAGAAGAAGTTAGTAAAAGTATTGTAAGTATTTTTTTCATAATTAATTTTAATTTAAAAAGTAAAATAAACTCCCTATTATTGATAGAATTAAAGACCCAAAAACTAATATTGAATTTATATTTGTTTTATCTTCATCTTTTACAGATGAATAGTAAAATATATTTATTACTGCAAACAAGATAGAAAAATAAAAGAATTCATCATTTATCAATGAGATCATTGAACCTATCGCTAAGAATAATGAAATATAAAAAGGAGTTTCATTTTTATTTTTTGTTAATAGGGCTGCATCATTGTTATTTGTGACTGGTTTTGGTAGTTCAATTATAAGGTTACTTTCTAGAGCTTTTATGAACTCATCACAAGATTGAAATCTATCTTCTACATTTTTAGCGAGTGCTTTTTTAAGTATATTAACCATTTTCTCACTTACTACAGGATATATTGTTCTTGGATCCGGAAGATCTTCTTTGGCTATTTTATTATATATTTCGTACTCAGTGTTTAAATCTTGATATGGATTTAGCCCTGTAAGCATCTGATAAAAAGTCACTCCTAAAGAGTAAATATCAGATCTAGCGTCTAATTCTTTCCCATGAACCTGTTCAGGTGACATATAAAATACTGTTCCTATTTGAGCTCCAGATTTTGTTTGCATTGAAATATCATCTTTCATTTTTGCAATTCCAAAATCTAGTATTTTAATTTTTGTTGCTTCTCTATCAATTAAAATATTGGCTGGTTTGATGTCTCGATGAACAATTCCTTTATTGTGTGCGAATGAAAAAGCACTAAGTATTTGTATCATAATTGGAACAGCTTTTTCTTCTGGAAAAACACCAATTTTGTTTTTTAAATAATCATCAATTTCAAGTCCATCAAAATATTCCATGATTAAGTACATACCCCAACCATCTTCATCAAATTGTTCTAATTTGATAATGTTTTCATGGGTCATGTCTGCCATGATTTTCATTTCTCTTAAAAATCTATTCTTTAGATTTTCATTCTTTAGAAAATTACTTTTTAGCACTTTAATAGCAGACACACGATTAGGTATTTTAGTATGTTTGGCTAAATATACAGTACCCATTCCACCCTCTCCGAGTATTTTTTCAATTTTGTAATTTAAAATTTCTCTTCCTATCATTGAATTTTATTTCAAAAGTTTAACTTAATTGTCATAGCATCCAGAACAATCACAGGTTCCGTCATTAACCCAACTGGCAGGAATTCCATCGTATTCCTCTCCATTTAACTTGTAACAGTTAAAAAAACCTTCTCCACATGAACCGCAGTTCCACCATCTGTTTACTGAAGATTCATAGGATGTAAAGTTACAGTAAGGACATTGTGTTCTGTAGGATTCATCAGGACACCCATCATTCCAACGTGGACCATACTCATATTTACAACCATCTTGATTATCTGGGATCCCATCTTCATCATAGTCAGAAATAGGACATCCATCGTTTGATTTTGGCCCTTTCTCTTTTGGACAGTCGTCCTTATTATCTGTGATCCCATCATTGTCTGAATCTGAATTTATTTTTTCTAAATTAATATCAGAAACTTTAACTACTTTTTCATTATTATTAGAATCATCATTTTCAGTATGGTCTAATACAACTTCCGTGTCTTCATGTTTTTTATTACTTTTACCTTGAACAATTAAAATGATTATTCCAATAACAAAAAAAGCAACCAAAACAGGCCAATATTGAACTATTTTATTCTTTTTTGTATACGATAGATTGTCAAGCGGAGGATTGTTGAAAACAGTTGGCGCTTCTTTGTCATAAGAATTTTGTTGAGTAATATAATTTTGCCAAGGAACCAATGATTTACCAACTTTTAAAATGTCGGTTTTTTTTAATATTACCTTACCATAAACTCTGTTACCATTAATAAAAGATCCATTGGCAGAATTCAAATCTTCATAAGTAAATGAATCAAAATCGCCAAATGTTAAAACTCCGTGTTGACGAGACACAGATATATCTGATATAATTATATCGTTTGTATCCGCTCTTCCAATGTGTAATGCTTTGCTCATGTGATCAAAATAAACCCTTATAATACAAAGTTATAAAAGTAAATGACATTGTCAATTATCACAAAAAAAAAATTTTGAATTTTAATTTAAATATATTCTTGTTATTTTTGTGTGAAAAAAAACATGAGGATAATCTTAACATTATTTTTTTTAATATTCTTTTTCAGCGCTTTTTCTCAAGATGGGGCTGTTTATAAAGGTATATATATGATTTATGAGAATGTTAGTCATGATACTAAATTAAACCATAAAATTTCTACCACTGGATTTAATGAGATTTTTTATTCTGAAATTAATACATATCCGAATATTAAGTTAGGTTATACTGTTACTGCATTTGGTAATTTAGGATTGCTAGACCCATGGGCTGTCTGGGGTGTCGATTTTGGCTTTGGCTTAAATTATGGAAAGTCAGTTATGAATGCGTTGTCAGATGTAAACAATAACTATCTTAATAACGATAATATTATTTATTCACCTGAAATTAATTTTGAATCAGTACAACCAAACAATAAAACATTTTTTAATAGTTACCAACCTGGTAACCAATGTACAATTAATGATTTTGGTATAAACTTACATCTTGATGCTGGAACACTTTTCTACATTGGCGCTGAATTTGACGCAGGTATTTCTCATATATCTTTTAAAGATAGTAAAATACAAGAACAAACTGTAAATAGTACTGGCTGGTATGCCAACGCACGTTTACAGTATGGAATTAGTATACCGCTTCGTTTTAACATTAATGATGATTTTAAAATAAATTTTAAGATGTATGGTGTATTTTTAGGTTGGTCAGCTCGAACATACGATTTGGATTGGGTTTCGAGTGATAAAACATTAAATGATTTTTCAAGGTTGCAAACAAACGGTAGCCCAATAGGTTTAGGATATTCTTTATCATTACTTTTTGACTAAATTTTATAATATGAAAGTTGTTAAATTTTTATTTTTAATATTTTCGGTATTTAATATTATTGTTATTAGTGCTCAATTTTTAGAAGATGATTTTGAGTCTCCAACATCAAATTGGAATACTTATAATTCAGGTTCAACAAACAATTATTTTTGTATTGGAAGTTCTATATACTCAATAAAGGATAATTCCCTTCAAGTATGTACTTATTCGGATCTAGAGAGTTTTAACAAAGGCTACACGTTTGCAAATAATGTTCAGAGTGAAATTGTTTATCGCTACATTAACACTGAAAATTACTACAATATTCAAATAGGTTTTGATTGGAAGTGTAATGGAGAGCAAGACCGTGATTACGGTACATTGCAATTTAGCCTTGATGGAGTAAATTGGCAGGCGCTTAAAAATTATCAATCAGGAAAAGGTGACGAGGTCTCAACAGAGTCTGTAAGAGTACCAAAATGCTCTGAAAATAGTGGGTTTTATATTGGGTTTTCATTTACATCAGATAATTCTTTTAATTTTCAGCCAGGTTTAGTTGTTGATAATTTTCGAGTTTTTGGAAATACCTGTTTAACATCTTCTAAGCCAAAAGCACCTTCTCCTTCTAAAATAACAGTCACAAAATGTTTTAATAATAAAGATTCTGTTTCATTAAGTCTGAATTCTCCAACTGAAAATTTAAGATGGTATTTATCCAATTCTTGTGGTGATTATATCTTTGAGGGTTCGAAGTTTAATTTACTACCTATTGAAAGTAAAGTTTTCTATGTTTCCTCTTATGATCCAAATAGTGGTTGTGAATCCGTATCTAAATCTGAAGTTTCTTTAAATGTACTTGAGTTACCTAAATTACTAGATCCTGTTGTTGTTAAGGCAATTTACGGAAAAGATGGTGCTATTGAAGCTACTGCTTCAGGTGTAGAACCATTAAAATTTTTATGGAGTTTAGATTCTGATCCAAGTTTTACAAGTTCTTCTTTGAATATTGAATCTCTTAATAGAGGGAATTATAAATTGATTATGACTGATGCTTACAATTGTCAAGATTCATTTAAAATCGTTGTTTTATCCGGTGAAGATCTGGATATTCCAAAAGGAATTTCACCTAACAATGATGGAGCGAATGATGCCTGGATTATAACTGGCATTCAACAATGGGAAGATTTTTCGGTTGAATTGAGAACTATGCGTGGCGAATTAGTTTATCTTCAAGATGCTTCGATTAACCCTATCTATGTTCCAATGGATGGTAAAGATGTTAACGGCACAAATCTTCCTTCGGGTGACTACAGTTATGTAATTCAATCTAAATCTAGGAAAAGAAATTATTCAGGTATTTTAAGCATTAAATATGACTAGTTCGTTAAAATTAAAGATTTATATCTTTATAATTAATTGTATCTTATTTGGTTCGGTATATGGACAGCAAAGGTTTATTAATAATCTTCGCTCATTTAATGACTTGTTTATGAATCCGGCAAAAATTATGGAATCTCATGGTGCTAGTTTTTATTTGAACCATAGGCAGCAGTTTTGGAACATGCGTCAAAATTCTCCAAGTGTAACTGTAGTAGGTTTTAAAACTAATTTGAATACCCGGTATTCACAGAATTTACTTTATACCCAAAAGAACCGATCTCACAAGTACAATTATGCCATTGGCGGGTATTATTTAAATTCGTTTACAGGTGGTATTTACGAACAAAATGAATTTTGCGGGCAGTTTGGAATACAATGGAAATTTGGACAATACTTGGAAATGCCTGATTATTATAGCCAACTAAATTTTGGGATAACCCTTAAAGGAATGAATAATAAATACAGAGGAAATTCAATCTACTTGTATGATAAAAATGACATAGCTTTCTCTTCAGTGTCATTAAGTGATAATTATCAAGTAAGTGTAATTCCTGGTTTTCAATATGTTAATGATGTTATTCACATAGATGGTTTTTATTCATTTGGTCCTAAAGATCAAGAGTTTGCAGGATTATCCTTTATGGGTAGTCCAGAATTGAATGGATTTTTTAAGGAAACCGCTTTACGACTTAATTATTTTGGGAATCAAAATATTCAAGTCGCTCTAAGTAAAGTGCACGACTTAGGTAGTGGGCTTTCAAATAATATCTGGTCGTTTAATTATGGTGTGAATGTTTTCGTTGGAAAAAAATATTCAGAGATTTCTTCAATAATTTCTAACCCTGGGTTGTTTTTTGGTATAATTTATAAAAATATAGGGAAGCCATCAAAAAGAAAACCAGATTTTAAAAAACCAATGCGCAAGAACATATTTAAAGGAGCTATAAATTTATTTGATGCTAATTTCAATACATTGTATTTAGGCCCTTCTGCTGAAGCAGGATTAGTCTTAAGTAGAAACACAGTAGTGTGTGAATGTGATCGAATGTATGATCAGTTTTTGTTGGATGAAGCAAGAAATACTGAAAATCTTGGAATGTTAAAAAATAAAGAAACAACATTTTTAAAAGAGTGTAATACAATTGAGTACAAAAGTAGTTATGAGAAATATAGTGTGCAGATACATCAAATTATTGCTAATTTAGAGGAAGATTTAAAAGAAAAAGAAATTGAAAAAGGAGCTGTCTACGAAACTACTCCTTTTGGAACTCAAGAATGGCATTGCGAAAACTTATCCTTTACCGAGGGGATCACTTTAGTCAGTTCACAGGCTGAATGGGATAAATTATCACCAAAAAAACCTTGTTGCTGTTACATAAATTTTGATGAAAGAAATAAATCTTATGGTTTATTGTATAATTCGAAAGCATTTAAAAGTATTTCTAATAATACAAAATTAAAGAACAATGGATTTAGAGTTGCTATCAAAGAAGATTGGAATAAATTATTCCAAAGTGCTAAAAAAGATTACTTTGTGGAACGTTTATACAATTGTGGTGGGAATTCAAATAAAGGATTTAATCTAAAAAATTCTGGTTATTTCGATCAAGAAGTATGGTATAAACCAGAGGATGGACAAACGAACTATTGGATAAGTGAAGATAATGTATATGGATTTCAATGCGATTCTAAAGGCGAAATCATGCCAGATGAAATTGACCCTGATTTATTAAGGGAAAGAACAGAAAAATCTGCATTTCATATCCGAATAATCAAATCTAAATAATCACATTAATTTTTTATGAGATTTATTTTTCTTTTGATTCTATCCTCTATACACTTAATGGCTTTAAGTCAAGAAGTTATTTATTACGATGATTTTACTACTGATAAAGGGCTAGAAACAAATTGTGACAATTGTTTTTCAAGATATAATTATGGGTACCTAGAATTTGGAGGAAAAAGCGGAAAAAGCAAAGGATCAATAATAGGAGTTACACCATCTATTGCGTACCTAAATCTTAATAAATATATAAACTATTCAAACGATTTTCAGCTTGAGGCAACAATGAAGTTTGAGAAAGGATATGATAATGGTCTGAATGGAATACAATGGGGTGTTTCTCAAAAAAGTGAATTCAGGTTTGGATTTAGTGAAAATGGATATTTTAAACTCATAAAAATCGAAAACGATAATTGGGTTGACCTTATAAATTGGACATCCTCGATCAATATAAATTTAAATGATTACAATAAAATAACTATTCGTAAAGTTTCAAATGAGTATTATTTTTTTATCAATGAGTTTCTTGTGCATAAGTGTCCATTTGAACCATTATTGGGAATAGACAATTATCTTTTTACCGATATAAGTAGTAGAGTAAGAGTATCAAAAATCAATATTGAATATCTAAGTAAACGTGAAAAGCCTAATAAATACAAAGAAAATACTCAAAAAGAAATTGTAAACTACACTAAGGGTATCTCAGATAAATGTGAATATAATTTTAATGAAATTCTACCAGGATTTCAATTAATAACTTCAGAAGAAGAATGGCAGACATATTCTCCCTTGAAAGCATGTTGCTGTTATCCTGAGTTTGATGAAAAAAATAAAAAATTAGGTCTATTATATAACTATAAGGCTTATGAAAGGGTGAAAATATTTTTAAACAATAAAAAAAATCACTCGGCTATTTGTTCTAGATCTAAATGGGAAGAAATTTTTTCTAAGTTAAAATCGAATGCAGACAGTTTTAGTGAATTAAAACTTAATTTTTACCCTGGCTATTATGACGAAACGTGGTACACACCAAAAGATTACCATGCTGCTTATTGGGTAGATCAAAATACGATGGTCTCATTTTCAAACGATGCGTATGCAGAACCAATGCTAGATGAAAATATAATTAATGATGGAGAGTCTAAAAGACAAAGTTTAATTGCATTGTCAATAAGAGTTACAAATACTTCATCAAGTTCATGTGATTTTAATAAATGGCACAAGGACAATATAAATATTCGTGGAACTGGTAATCAAATCAAGCTTATTTCTAAATTATCAGATTGGAATCTTTATTCT
>CALPIE020000065.1 GCA_943323545.2 Bifidobacterium breve
AATATTGATGGTAGTATTCATACATTATATAATGTTAAAACAAGAAAGGTTAAAACAATATTTTAAAGAATTTAATTTTGATGAAATAAAAACAACTACTATTAAAAAAATTTTCGACTTAGGATTCCCATCTGCTATGCAAATGTTATTTGAAGTTGTACTTTTCACAGCAGCTATTTGGCTTTGTGGTACCATTGGTAAAACAAGTCAAGCAGCCAATCAAATAGCATTGAGTTTGGCTTCTACAACTTTTATGTTCGCTATTGGTTTAAGTGTTGTTTCTATGATACGAGTGAGTAATCAAAAAGGATTGCAAGATTATAAAAGCATAGTGGTTATTGCGCGTTCAGTGTTTTTATTGGCTATACTAATTGAAATCGTTTTTGCTTTCTTGTTTGTTGTTTTTCATCAACTATTACCACCCTTATTTTTAAATATGAATGATCAATCCCAATTGATTGATAATACCGAAGTAGTTACTATTGCCGCTAAATTATTGTTGGTTGCTGCAGTTTTTCAAATTTCTGATGGAATACAAGTTGTAGTACTTGGGGCTTTGCGTGGTTTACAAGATGTGAAAATTCCTATGTATATTACCTTTGTTGCTTATTGGATAATCGGATTTCCGATATCGTATTATTTAGGCGAATACACAGAACTAAAGGCAGTTGGCGTTTGGATTGGACTACTGGCGGGATTGTCATCTGCTGCACTTTTTTTGTACATTCGATTCCATATTATTACAAAATCATTAATTTTGAGTGAATCAAAAAAAATAAATACTACTAATGATACAATTTTATAGAGGAGAAGAATTCAAAGAAATTCCATTACTCGCTCCTTTAAAATTAAGATACGCCATTTCTAATTATGGCCGACTTGTAAGTTTTGCAGATGACATTAAAAATGGTAGAGAACTAAAAGGGGGTTCTGTAGAAGGATACAGAACTTTCCAGTATTACTACAAAGTAGATGGCGTACGTAAAACCAAATTCTATTTGCTTTATCGCCTAGTTGCCGACTACTTTCTACCGAAAGGAAACGAAGATCAAACCTTTGTTTTGCATTTGGATTATGATAAAAAAAATGATCAAGTTCAAAATTTAAGATGGGCAAATCAGGCGGAACATACAGCGCATCATTCTAAAAATCCCGAAGTAATTAAAGGAAGGGCTAAAACTCTCGCCCATAATCTAAAAGCAGATGGGAAAAAGTTAACTTCTACTCAAGTGATTCGAATCAAAAAAATGTTACAACGAGAAGATAATAAAACACGACTGGTGATGATTGCCAAACAATTTAATATTACTACTCAACAATTGTATCGCATTCGAACAGGTGAGAATTGGGGGCATATCAAAATCTAAATAAAGTAAGAAATTGCTGTAACTAAAACTACATAGTTGCGTATAATCACCGTATAATAAAAAAACATTTATAAATGATACTATTAATTATTATTGGAATTATATTAATTATTGTTGGTTACTCTTTTAAAGACGTTACAAATCCACTTTCTAAATTTTCAAGAATTTTTAGAATTACTGGATTTGTAATTATTTTATTGGGAATTATTTCTTCAACATTCAAACAAATTGATGCAGGGAAAGTAGGAGTAAAGTCGTTGTATGGAAATGTAAAATCAGATGTTTTAGAAAGTGGTTTGCATGTTATAAATCCGTTATTGGATATTACCGTTTTTGATATTCAAACGCAAAATTACACCATGTCGGCCATTCATAATGAAGGCGCACAAGAAGGTGACGATGCCATTCGAGTTTTATCTAACGACGGATTGGAAGTAGTAATTGATTTAACGGTTTTATACCGCGTAATTCCTGCAGATGCTCCCAAAATCCTAAAAGGAATCGGTGAGAATTATAATGATAAAATTGTACGTCCAGTTACCAGAACTCGTATTCGTGATAATGCTGTTTACTATGATGCTGTAGCTTTATATTCTACTAAAAGAGAAGAATTTCAGCAACGTATTTTTAAAAGTATCGAAGCCGATTTTAAAAAAAGAGGCTTGGTTTTAGAACAACTTTTAATTCGAAATATCAATTTACCAGCATCTGTAAAAACGACTATCGAAAGTAAAATTAATGCAGAACAGGACGCTCAAAAAATGACTTTTGTACTTCAAAAAGAAAAACAAGAAGCCGAAAGAAAAAGGGTAGAAGCACAAGGTATTGCCGATTACCAAAGAATTATTTCTTCCGGCTTGACCGATAAGCAGCTACAATACGAACAAATAAAAGCGCAAAAAGAAATTGCTACTTCACCAAACACTAAAATTATTTTTATGGGAAAAGGAAGTGCACCAGTAATTTTGTCTGATAAATAAAAAAAGTTGTCGGTTATCGGTTGTCAGTTACTCGCAACCGACAACCGACAACCGATAACCAACAACTCAAAATTATGCAATTACCAAAATTCGTCCTTGCCGACAACTCCGATTTTCCAGATGATATTTTTATCATTCACCTCGATTTCCCTCGCTTTATTATCAATTTAAAAGATGATGAAGTGGAGTTTATAGAAGATTTAGAAGGTGAAGATGAAAAGGAATTAGAAAGTGAAATGGAACATTTAATAACGCTTGCGGGTGAATTCTACGATAAAGAAATGGAAGGTTACGAAGAAGAATAGTTATTTAAAATAAGTTGATAATAATTTGAAAGCTGCTGCAAATGGAGAAATTTCATCGTTTTGCACAGCTTTTTTGCTTTCTTCAATTTGTTTAATAATGTTGGGATGATTATAGAAATTCGATTTTAATTGCTCATTAATCGTTTCCATCATCCAATATTGACTTTGTTCTTTTCTTTTATCTTCGAAGTAATGATTTGATTTTACCAATTCAATATAATCAGAAATTGATTGCCAAACTTCATTAATTCCTTCTTTTGTAATTGAACTACATGTTGTGGCTGTCGGAATCCAACCCGATTTTTTAGCCGGAAACAAATGCAACGCTCTATTAAATTCGGTTTTCGCTAATTTTGCTTTATTGATATTATCGCCATCGGCTTTGTTAATCACAATCGCATCCGCCATTTCCATAATGCCACGTTTAATGCCTTGCAATTCATCGCCAGCACCTGAAATTTTTAATAATAAAAAGAAATCGACCATACTGTGAACCGCGGTTTCGCTTTGCCCAACACCAACAGTTTCAATTACGATTGTGTCAAAACCACATGCTTCACATAAAATAATCGTCTCCCTTGTTTTTCTTGCTACACCACCAAGTGTTTCTCCCGAAGCACTCGGACGAATGAAAGCGTTTTCGTCTTTCACCAATTCTTCCATTCGGGTTTTATCGCCTAAAATACTTCCGTGACTAATTGTACTACTTGGATCAACTGCTAAAACAGCGACTTTTTTTCCTAATGAAGTCAGCAGTTTTCCAAATGCTTCAATAAATGTACTTTTTCCTACGCCGGGAACACCGGTAATTCCGATGCGAACCGATTTATTGGCATGTGGCAAACAAGCCTGAATGATTTCGTTGGCTTTCTCAAGATGCTCTGGATTAGTACTTTCAACCAACGTTATGGCACGACTCAAAGCAGTTTTGTCGCCATTTAAAATGCCAGTAATCAAAGCTGAAGTTGAAGGTTGATTTTTGCGCATTTGCTTAATCACTTCTACAGAAGAAGTATTCAAGGATTGTAATGGTACAACGCCATCTTTTTCTGTTAAAGCCGATTTTTTGAAAGGTCGTTTCAATTTGAAATTTTTTTTACATCTACAAATCTACATAAAAATTGTTATACATATGTCCACAGAAGTTACACAGAGATTGCTTCGCCTGTTCGATATTTGGTCTCGGGTCATGGAGTTTTTTATTTATTATATGTCTGTTCAATCTTTGGCTGCATAATTCCTTTGGAACTTTGCGTTAAAACTTTGTGTCTTTACGGTTAAAAAAGTAACTTTGTTCCATCAAAAATTAGTAATGTGCAAACACAAAACGCAACAATAGAAAACAACAAAGAACTACTTCAAAAAACCGTTTTCTCTATTCTTTTTTCTATCAGTTTTGCGCATTTGATTAATGATTTAATACAAGCGATAATTCCGTCTATTTATCCAATTTTAAAAGAAAGTTATCATTTGTCGTTTACACAAATAGGATTAATTACGTTTTCGTTTCAATTCTCAGCGTCTATCTTACAACCTTTTGTGGGCTATTATACCGATAAAAATCCAAAACCGTTTTCACAACTGTATGGAATGTTATTTTCACTAGCTGGAATTGTTTCCATCGCTTTTGCTAATAATTTTTATTGGATAATAGGTTCGGTTATGCTTATTGGAATTGGCTCTTCTATTTTTCATCCCGAGTCCGCTCGAATTTCTAATTTAGCATCTGGCGGAAAAAGGGGACTTGCACAATCTATTTTTCAAGTTGGCGGAAATTTCGGAACGGCACTCGGACCTTTATTGGTTGCTTTAATAGTAGTTCCAAACACTCAAAAATATATTCTTTGGTTTGTAATTGCAGCTTTAATTGGACTTGGTATATTAAGTAAAATTGCATTTTGGTATCGCGATCATTTAATTTTTAGAAAACACAAAACACCCTTTTTTGACATTCATAATTTACCAAAACGAAAAGTTCAAATTTATATTGGAATCTTATTAGTTATTATTTTTTCAAAGTTTTTTTACTCTGCTAGTTTATCTACATATTATACATTTTATATTATAGATAAATTTAAACTTTCTATACAAGAAGCACAATTTCACATGTTTATTTATTTGATTGCATATGCATTAGGTACTATACTTGGAGGGTCATTAGGCGATAAATTTGGCAGGAAATATATAATATGGTTTTCCGTTTTCGGAGCTACCCCATTTGCACTATTATTGCCGTATGTGAATTTATTTTGGACAGATGTATTAATGATTGTTATTGGAGTAATTATCTCATCTGCTTTTCCAGCTATAATTGTTTATGCACAAGAATTAGTACCTAAAAAACTTGGATTGGTTTCTGGGCTTTTTTATGGCTTTGCCTTCGGAATGGGAGCTTTAGGTTCAGCTTTATTAGGGGTTTTAGCAGATTATACTTCTATTGGCTTTGTGTATCAAGTCTGTTCATTTCTGCCAATAATCGGAATCATTTGCTACTTTTTGCCTAATTTGAAAAAGGAGAAATCGGCCTCATAGTAAAGTTAGAAACCTTGCGAACCTTGCGATTTTTTCTTTGTGCTCTTTGCGGTTAAATCACAAAATTATCTTTGTCTATCTCTGCAAAATATCTTATTTTTACTTTTCAATTATCAAACAATGCAAATCACTCCAGAAGTCCATCAAAAACTTATCGAAATAGTTGGTTTTTCTTATGTTTTTACTGATAAAGAAACGCTTAATCATTATGGTCATGACGAAACAGAAGATTACATTTTTCCACCTAATGTGGTTGTAAAACCAGCTAATACAAAAGAAATTTCTGAAATTTTAAAATTAGCTAACGAATACAAAATTCCTACTACACCGATGGGAGCAAGAACGGGTTTAAGTGGTGGTGCATTGTGTGTTTATCAAGGCATTGGACTGTCTATGGAACGCTTGAATAAAATTATTGAAATTGATGAGCAAAATCTTCAAATTACAGTTGAACCAGCTGTAATTACACAAGTTTTACGCGAAGCGGTTGCCGAAAAAGGATTGTTTTATCCTGTTGATCCTAGCAGTCAAGGAAGTTGTTGGATAGGAGGGAATGTAGCCGAAAATGCAGGTGGAGCAAGGGCTTTGAAGTACGGTGTTACCAAAGATTATGTGCTGAATTTAGAAGTGGTTTTACCAACGGGAGATATCATTTGGACAGGAGCGAATACCTTAAAAAATTCAACGGGTTATAACTTAACTCAATTAATGGTTGGAAGTGAAGGTACTTTGGGAGTTATTACTAAAATCGTTTTAAAATTATTACCTATTAATTCACACAACGTTTTGCTATTGGTTCCGTTTTATAATTCTAGTCAAGCTTGTGAAGCTGTTTCAGCTATTTTTAGAGCCGGAATTGTTCCGAGTGCTTTAGAGTTTATGGAACGCGATGCCATTGATTGGGCTTTGAAATACGTTGATGGATTGGGAGTTCAAGTTGGAGATAAAATACAAGCGCATTTATTAATTGAAGTCGATGGGAATTATCCGGAAATTTTGTTTTCAGAAGCCGAAAAGATAATGAAAGTGTTAGAACAATTTGAAATTGATGAGGTTTTATTTGCCGATACTGAAGATCAAAAAAATGCTTTATGGAAAATGCGTCGTTCGGTTGCTGAAGCTGTAAAATCGAATTCAATATACAAAGAAGAAGATACTGTTGTACCAAGATATGTTTTACCTGAATTATTAATTGGGATCAAAAAAATTGGCAAGAAATATGGCTTCAAATCAATTTGTTATGGTCATGCAGGAGACGGAAATTTACATGTCAATATTATAAAATCAGACATGACAGATGAGAATTGGAATTTTGAAGTTTCAAAAGGAATACGCGAAATTTTTGAACTAACTGTTTCCTTAAAAGGAACATTATCAGGTGAACATGGAATAGGTTATGTTCAAAAAAACTTTATGGATATTGCATTTTCCAAAGTTCATTTGGAATTAATGGAGCGCATAAAATTTGTATTTGATCCAAATAATATATTAAATCCTGGTAAAATTTTTCCAGATAGTTTGTAATTAATATCAGTTACAATGTGTCTTTCCCGCGCAGGCGGGAATCTATTTTTAGCAATTGGATTCCCGCCTGCGCGTGAAAGTCGCAATAGCTTATAAACAAAAAAACGCAAAGGTCGCAAATAATAATTATTTGCGACCTTTGCGTAAAACTATGCGAACCTTGCGGTTAAATTAAATTTAGTTTAATCTCTTTTAGGAGAATTTTTCTTGTCTCTTTTTTCAGCTTTCTTTTCCTTAGCTGTTTTAAGAGGTTCTTTTTTAACGGCTTTTTTTGCGTCTTGACTTTTTGCCATGATGTTATTTTTTTAATTTTTTCCGCTAACGCTCCAAACAGTTCGGCTGCGCCACGGGTGTTAGTTATCTTAATTGGTATTGTAAATATAAGAAATTTATTTAAAATTCACATTTCACATAAAAAAATCCCCAACTGTTTTACCAATTGGGGATATCTTTTTTGGAGTTTATAAGAACTTTGGTTATTCGTTCACTAAAACCCATTCACCACTAGCAATCATACTCTCAGCTTTTTTGTATTTCATAGATTCAGTTTTGCCACTCATTACATGTTTGATAGTAATCGTATCGTTCCTGTTTATTTTAGGAGCATCACGAACAATGGTTTCTGTAACTTGGCGTTGTTGCGTTTGTCCCGCTTCGCGATTGGCTTCTTCACTACTTTGAATTTCTTCACGAGATTCGGTATAGTTGTCTTTTTGACGAACTTCTCTAGCTTCTTGTATGTTGTTGTTTTGTTGGGGTAAATCTCCTTTAAACAAAAATGAAATTACTTCTTTATTTATTCCTTCTAACATTGCTCTAAATAAGTTGAACGCTTCAAATTTGTATATTAGTAACGGATCTTTTTGCTCATGAACTGCCAATTGAACTGATTGTTTCAATTCGTCCATTTTACGTAAATGCTTTTTCCAAGCTTCATCAACAATAGCAAGTGTGATGTTTTTTTCAAAATCAGCAACCAATTGTTTACCATTGGAATCAAATGCTTTCTTTAAATCGGTAACCACATTTAATGATTTTATTCCGTCAGAAAATGGAACAATAATACGCTCAAATTTATTACCTTCTTTTTTGTATACATCGGTAATAATAGGCAATGCCTCACGTGCACTTCGCTCTGTTTTCTCGGTATAATAGGCTAATGCTGATTTGTAAACTTTACCTGTTATTTCCATTTCAGATAGTTTATCAAAATCACTTAATGAAATTGGTGACGTTATAGAGAAGAAGCGAATCAATTCGAATTCGAAGTTTTTGAAATCGTTTTGTGCTTTATTTTCACTTACAATTAATTCGCAAGTGTCATACATCATATTGGCAATATCTAGTTTTAGACGTTCACCATGTAGAGCATGACGACGACGTTTGTATACTACTTCACGTTGTGCATTCATAACATCATCATATTCTAATAATCGTTTACGAGTTCCGTAATTATTTTCTTCGACTTTTTTCTGGGCTCTTTCGATTGATTTCGTCATCATTGAGTGTTGAATTACTTCACCTTCTTTCAATCCCATTCTATCCATAATTCGGGCTACTCTATCTGAACCAAATAAACGCATTAAGTTATCTTCTAAGGAAACATAAAACTGGGAGCTTCCTGGGTCTCCTTGACGACCAGCACGACCACGCAACTGTCTGTCAACACGACGTGAATCATGTCGTTCGGTTCCAATAATTGCCAATCCACCAGCCGCTTTTACTTCTGGAGATAATTTAATATCAGTACCACGACCAGCCATATTGGTTGCAATGGTTACTACTCCCGATTTTCCGGCCTCTTCTACAATTTGTGCTTCTTGCTTGTGCATTTTCGCATTCAAAACGTTGTGAGCAACGCCACGAATTTTAAGCATTCGACTTAATAATTCAGATATTTCTACTGATGTTGTTCCGATTAAAACTGGTCTTCCTGCTTGCGATAATTGGGTAACGTCTTCAATTACGGCATTGAATTTTTCTCTCACTGATCGGTAAATCAAGTCTTCTTTGTCGACTCTCGACATGGCGCGATTTGTCGGAATTTCGACTACATCTAATTTATAAATTTGCCAAAGTTCACCAGCTTCAGTAACCGCTGTTCCAGTCATACCTGCCAATTTGCTGTACATTCTAAAATAGTTCTGAAGGGTAATCGTCGCAAAAGTTTGTGTTGCCGCTTCGATGGTTACTTGCTCTTTTGCTTCAATTGCTTGATGCAATCCATCAGAATAACGACGGCCGTCCATAATACGACCTGTTTGTTCATCAACAATAAGAATTTTATTGTCCATTATTACATACTCTACATCTTTTTCAAACAACGTATATGCTTTTAAGAGTTGAGTTAACGTATGAATTCGTTCACTTTTTACTCCGAAATCTTGAAATAATTTTTCTTTTGCATCAGCTTCTTTGTCTTTTTCAAGATTTTGTTTTTCGATTGCTGCAATTTCAGTCCCTATATCTGGTAAAATAAAGAAATGTTCGTCGGTATCTTTAGATAGGAATTTGATTCCGTTATCAGTCAATTCTACCTGATTGTTTTTTTCCTCAATTACAAAATACATTGCTTCATCAACTTCTGGCATTTTGCGGTTGTTGTCTTGCATGTATTCGTTTTCAGTTTTTTGTAAAAGTGCTTTTACACCTTCTTCACTCAAAAACTTAATCAATGCCTTATTTTTTGGAAGGGAACGATAGGCTCTTAACAACTGAAAACCACCATCTTTAGAATTACCTTCTTTGATTAATTTCTTAGCTTCTGCTAAAAATCCGTTTGCCAGTTGCCGTTGTAGGTTGAATAAGTTTTCCACTTTTGGTTTCAACTCATTAAATTCGTGGCGGTCACCATCGGGAACCGGGCCTGAAATAATTAATGGTGTTCTCGCATCATCAATCAAAACTGAATCGACCTCATCTACAATAGCAAAATTGTGTTTGCGTTGCACCAAATCTTCAGGGGCATGCGCCATATTATCTCTTAAATAATCAAAGCCAAATTCGTTATTTGTACCATAGGTGATATCAGCTTCATAGGCTTTTCTTCTAGCATCTGAATTGGGTTGGTGATTATCGATACAATCAACAGTCAAGCCGTGGAATTCAAATAAAGGGGCTTTCCAAGTGCTATCACGTTTAGCCAAATAGTCATTTACTGTTACTAAATGCACTCCGTTTCCTGTCAATGCATTTAGATAAAGCGGAAGCGTAGCCACTAAAGTTTTCCCTTCACCTGTTTGCATTTCAGCAATTTTACCTTCATGAAGAACGATTCCACCAATCAGCTGAACGTCATAGTGAATCATATCCCATGTGATTTCTTTTCCTGCTGCATTCCATGAATTTGCCCAAGTTGATTTATCACCTTCAAGAGTTATGTATGGTTTTGTAGCCGATAACTCTCTATCTTTTGGTGTTGCAGTAACTGTTAAAGTAGTATTTTCTTTAAATCGTTTTGCAGTTTCTTTAATTACAGCAAATGCTTCGGGAAGAATTTCTTTTAATACTTTTTCAGTAATTTCATAAGCGTCTTTTTCGAGAGCGTCAATGGCATTGTAGATATCTTCTCTTTGGTCGATATCTTCTGTACTTTCGGCTTCTGCTTTTTTTAATTCGATTTGAGCATCCTGTGAAGCTCGAGCCTGTTTAATAGTTTCTTTAAAAGCAGTAGTTTTAGCTCTCAATTCGTCATGTGAAAGAGAACTTAACGTTGGTTCAATAGCTTTTATTTTAGTAATATAATGTTGTGTAGCTTTAACATCTTTTTCCGATTTATCGCCGACAAAAACTTTTATAATTGAATTAATAAAACTCATAATGGTTTTTATTTTTTAGGTGTGCAAATTTAAACAAAAAAAAAGCCCCAAAGGAGACTTTTTTTCTTGTTGTTTTTTTATTTTTTTAATATTCATCCTCGTTCCAAAGATAATCTTCGTCTGTTGGATAATCGGGCCAAATTTCTTCCATTGATTCGTATATTTCGCCTTCGTCTTCAATTGATTGAAGATTTTCTACTACTTCTAAAGGCGCTCCAGCTCTAATTGCGTAGTCAATAAGCTCATCTTTGGTCGCTGGCCACGGTGCATCGCTTAAATATGATGCTAATTCTAATGTCCAATACATCTGCTTTCGATTTTATAATTTATGCAAAAATAAATTTATTACTGAAAAAGTCAAGTAAAAAATGATTTATTTTATAATTAAAGTTAAGAACGTGTTTTTTTAGTGTTCAGTATTCAGTGTTCAGTGTTCATTTTTGAATTGTTTATAATTCATAAATTTTGTAAAAATAAACCATAAAAACTACTTTTGATATTTAGAAATTTTACTTCCAACTGCCAATTAATCACTATTTCCTTGGTATCCATTTCACTTCATCTGCGTGCAGGTCGAAAGACAACTTCCGTGCCAAGACAAAAAGGTAGTCAGAAAGTCGGTTTAAGTATTTAATTACCATTTCATCAGTGGGTTCGAAGTCATTTAGATGTACTGCTAATCGCTCTGCACGTCGACATACACAGCGTGCTATATGACAATATGACACAGTAGTATGACCGCCAGGTAATACAAAATGAGTCATCGGAGGCAGTTGTGTTTCCATGGTGTCGATTTCGTTTTCAAGAAATTTGATATCAGTTTCTATAATACCTAGATTTTGCAAACGAGGTTGTCCGTTCTTTAAAGTTTCCTTTTCTGGAGGTGTTGCTAAAATGGCACCAACAGTAAACAATCGATCTTGGACTTCAATTAATACGTTTTTGTATGCTGAGTTTATTTCTTGGTCGCGAATTAATCCGATGTGCGAATTCAATTCATCAACTGTTCCGTAACTTTCTATTCGGATGTGGTGTTTAGAAACGCGTGTGCCTCCGAATAAAGAGGTGGTTCCGTTGTCGCCAGTTTTAGTATATACTTTCATGAGAAGTTTAAAAGGTTAAAAGTTTATTAGTTTAAAAGTTTAGTTTTAAACTGTAATTTTTATTTTCAAAGGTAACAAAAATTCAAATGGATTATTTTATAGCCCTGATTGAATGGAAAAACAAATTGTTTTTACAATTTTTTTGGAAGTAAAGCAGGAAAATGGATAACAAGAAAGCCCAAGTCTTTCGCTTCTAACGATTAAAGAGAATTCGGATTTAAAGTATCGCTTTCAATCATTCCGTCGCGTAAACGGATGACACGATGCGCGTATTTGGCGATGTCTTCTTCGTGCGTAACGACGATTACAGTATTTCCTTTTTTGTGAATATCATTGAAAAGATTCATAATTTCAACTGATGTTTTGCTGTCTAAATTTCCAGTCGGTTCATCGGCAAGAATAATGGATGGTTTATTAACCAATGCTCTTGCTATCGCTACTCTTTGACGTTGACCACCCGAAAGTTGATTGGGTTGATGGTCCATTCTATCGGCAAGATTTACTTGAGTTAATACTTCGGTCGCTCTTTTATTTCGTTCCGATTTTGGATAGCCAGCGTACACCATTGGCAATCCGACATTATCTAGAGCGGTAGTTCTTGGCAATAGGTTGAAGGTTTGAAAAACGAACCCGATTTCTTTGTTGCGAATTTCGGCTAAATCGTCGTCGTGCATTTTACTGACGTCTTTTCCGTTTAATATATATGAACCTGATGTTGGTGTGTCTAAACATCCTAAAAGGTTCATTAATGTTGATTTACCAGAGCCAGAAGGTCCCATTAAAGCGACATATTCACCTTTGTTAATTTCTAAATCGATGCCTTTTAATACATAGATGATCTCGCTTCCGAGTTCGAAATCACGTTTAAGGGCAGTTATTTTTATTAATGGATTTGACATTAAAAATTTAAATTAGGAATTAGGAATTAGGAATTAGGATTTAAAACCGATTCCTAAATCCCAAATCCTGAATCCTAA
>CALPIE020000066.1 GCA_943323545.2 Bifidobacterium breve
GTTTTTATAACTGCACCCAATTTGGTCCGTATTGAAACCTCTCCTACTGGCTATAATGTAAATGATAAAATATACATCAATTGCTATATTGGCAGGTTATTAAATGTGCCAAACCAAAACAACTTATTAGATGTTAGAAAATCAACCGGATATGCAGAGAAATTTAATTTTAGCTACCTTTTAGAAAAGAAAATTAATGCCACCGACTGGGAGATAATAGATGTTAATCCTGCTACCATTGATGTAACTTCTGGGAGTATTTTTGGAGGAAGTTTTTACTATGCTAGTGCTCATTTTTATCCCTCAAGTGATGGTTATGAATTTAGAGCTGGTTTACCTTTAACATCTAGTGGTGAATATCGAATTAGTTTTGGTTATAATAGCTCTTCTGGACAAACAATAGAATTGCGATCTGAAAGTATTAACAACAACCTCTTTTTAAATATTAACACTTCAGAAATCAATGGTAATTTAGATGAAGCTGGTTTTTATTATTTTACCGTTTTATAGTTTTTTCTACCAATTTATTTCTTCCTTATTGTTATTTTTTAAATATTGATTTGTTTTACTAAAACTTTTATTTCCAAACCATTTTCCTTGGTTGGCACTCATTGGAGATGGATGTCCACTTTCTAAAACCAAATGTTTTTGTCTATCAATATGAATTCCTTTTTTTTGAGCAAAATTCCCCCAAAGTAAAAATACAATTCCATTATTTTCATCTGATATTTTCTGGATTACGGCATCCGTAAAACGATTCCAATTTAAATGCTTATGACTGTTCGGATTATCTTTTCGAACCGTTAATGTAGCATTTAAAAGTAAAACACCTTGTTTTGCCCAACGTTCTAAATTACCCGAAGGTGGCATAAAAATAGTTTCAATGTCATTATTTATTTCTTTATAAATATTGCGTAATGAAGGCGGAATTGCAATTCCGTCATTTACAGAAAAACACAAACCGTTTGCTTCTCCATCACCATGATAGGGATCTTGCCCAATAATTACCACTTTTAATTTGTTGTATTCAAAATAATTAAAAGCTGCTAATATCAATTCCTTTGGAGGAAAACAAATATGTGTTTGATATTCATTATCAACAGTTAACAACAATTCTTGAAAGTAGGTTTTTTCAAACTCACTCTTTAGAAATTTTTCCCATGACGCTTGCATATTTATCAACATTTAACTGTTTTTTACAAATATATATACTTTAAAACTTTGTAACTTTGACCCGAGCCATTTTTATGGCGAACTGATAGAATACACTTTGCAACTTTTTATGATTTCAATTACCGAAAAAACGCTTCAGGATTTAGAATTTACGACCGTTTTGCAAACTATTTCTGATAGTTGCAATACCGAAATAGGTAAATTAAAAGCGTTGGAGATAATTCCGTATAAAGATAAAAAACTATTGATGAATGCCCTATTGCAAACATCAGAATATGTTTCTTCGTTTTCAAATAATAATGCCATACCCAATCACGGCTTTGAAAATCTATCCAATGATTTAAAATTATTGGGAATTGAAGATAGTTTTCTTGAAGTAGGAAGTTTTAGAAAAATTGCCACGCTATCTGAGACTGTAAATACTTTGTTGGTTTTCTTTAAAAAATTCCAAGACTATTATCCAAAGCTCAATGAAAGTGCATTACAAGTAGAATACACCAAATTCATCATTCAAAAAATAGATGATATTGTTGATAAATATGGCGAAATAAAAGACAATGCATCGCCCGATTTGTTGCAAATTCGACGCGATATGAATGTTGTTCGTGGAAAAGTCAATCAGAGTTTTGGAATGGCGTTGACACAATACAATTCGCTTGGTTACTTAGATGAAATAAAAGAAAGCTTTGTCGAAAATCGTCGTGTTTTAGCAGTTTTAGCAATGTACCGACGAAAAGTAAAAGGTTCCATTATAGGAAGTTCAAAAACAGGAAGTATTGCATTTATTGAACCTGAAGCTACTCTTAAATATTCTCGTGAACTAAGCAATTTAGAATACGAAGAGCGTGAAGAAATAACGCGAATTTTAAAACAACTTTCTAATGCTATTAGGCCATTCTTAGATTTATTAAAACAGTATCAAGCTTTTTTAAGTGACATAGATGTTATAGCTGCCAAAGCAAAATATGCTACAAAAATCAATGCCATTTTACCCAACATTATAGAAGAAAAAAGACTTTATTTCAGAGATGCTTATCATCCTATTTTGTATTTGAACAATTCGATTAAGAAAGAAAAAACATTTCCCCAAACTATCGAGTTAAATACCAATAGTAGAATTATTGTTATCTCAGGACCCAACGCCGGAGGAAAAACCATTTCCCTTAAAACCGTTGGTTTATTGCAATTGATGTTGCAATCCGGAATGTTAATTCCGGTTCACGAACGTAGCGAAACCTTTTTATTCGATCGAATTTTAACCGATATTGGCGACAATCAATCGATAGAAAATCATCTAAGTACTTATAGCTATCGGTTAAAGAATATGAATTATTTTCTAAAAAAATGCAACGCTAAAACTTTGTTCTTAATTGATGAATTCGGAACGGGTTCTGATCCTGAATTGGGTGGCGCTTTAGCAGAAACTTTTTTGGAAGAATTTTATCATCGAGAAGCATTCGGAATCATAACTACACATTATTCCAACTTAAAAATATTGGCTAATGAACTTCCTTTTGCGTCAAATGCTAATATGTTATTTGATGAGAAATCTTTAGAACCAATGTACAAGTTGGTTTTAGGTCAAGCCGGAAGTTCGTTTACGTTTGAAGTCGCACAAAAAAACGGTATTCCATACGGATTAATCAACCGAGCCAAAAAGAAAATAGAAGTCGGAAAAGTTCGTTTCGATAAAACCATTGCTACACTTCAAAAAGAGCGTTCTAAAATGGAAAAAACCTCTTTGAATTTAAAAGAGGAAGAATCGAAAGCGCGTGAAGAAGGAAAAAAAATGGAAACCATAAATGCTAAAATTCAAGATAAGTTAGAAAAATACCAAGAGTTATATGATGCCAATCAACGACTAATTTATATTGGACAAAAGATAGATGATATTGCAGAGAAATATTTCAACAATAAGGATAAAAAAGTATTAATTGGTGAAGTTTTGAAAATAGTAGAAATCGAAAATTCGAAACGAAAAAAAGCCACAGCAAAAGAAATAAAGGAAAAAGAAGTAGCTAAAAAACAAATCGTTCAAGAAGTGACGGTCAAAGTAGAAGAAATTCGAAAAGTCAAAAAAGAAAAAAAAATCAAAGCGGCTACACAATTAATTAAACCTAAAGTTACTTTAAAAATTGGAGATCGCGTTCGCATGTTTGATGGAAAAGCAGTTGGCAGCATCGAAAAAATAGAGAAGAATAAAGCGATTGTTAATTATGGTGTGTTTATGTCAACAGTCAGTATAGAAGCACTTGAATTTGTTGAAAGAATAAAAAAGTAAAAAATGGAAAATTTACCAATAGACAAAAAAATTATTCTATTTGATGGAGTTTGTAATTTGTGTGATACTTCTGTTCAATACGTAATTAAACACGATAAAAAAGATGTGTTTCGTTTTGTGTCGTTACAATCGGAGTTGGGAGAAAAAATTATAAACCACATTGGCGTTGATCGTTCAAAAACGGACAGTATTGTACTTTATCAGCCAAGAATTGCTTACTATACAAAAGCCGAAGCAGCTCTAATTATTGCTAAAGAACTGGGAGGATGGATTTCTTTACTTACAATTTTTAGCATTTTACCAAAGTCCATACAGAATTTAGGTTATGATTTTATTGCAAAAAACAGGTACAAGTGGTATGGAAAGAAAGAGAGTTGTATGATGCCAAGTCAAGAGACTAGTAGTAAGTTCTTGTAATTATTCTTTCTCCCATTTTCCTACTACCGATGTAGCAATTGCGTTTCCTAAAACATTAGTAGCACTTCGAAACATATCACAAAAATGATCGATTGGTAAAATCAACGCAATTCCTTCAATCGGAATTTTAAACATCCCACAAGTTGCCGCAACGACTACTAAACTTGCTCTCGGCACTCCAGCAATTCCTTTACTCGTAAGCATTAAAACCAAAAGCATCGTCATTTGAGTAGGCGTATCTAAATGAACACCGTAGACTTGTGCTATAAAAATACTGGCAAAAGTCATGTACATCATACTTCCATCTAAATTAAAAGAATAACCAAGTGGCAACATAAAAGAAACTATTTTGTCTTTTACACCAAAACGCTCTAATTCTTCGGTGAGTTTTGGAAAAACAGCTTCACTACTTGTGGTTCCGAACGCGATGACTAACGGACTCACAATGCGTTTTAATAAAGTGGTCATGTGACTTTTTAAGAAGATATAACCAACTAATAATAAGAATAGCCAAAGTGTACCAATTCCGACCATAAAGGAACTAAAGAATTTAGCATAGGTAATTAATAAATCATTTACGTCTTTAATGGCAAAAACTCCAGCGATTGCTCCGAATACCCCAATTGGAGCAAATTTCATCACGTAATTCACCATTTTCAAAATAATGTGTGATGTTTTATCTAAAGCATTTACAACTGGTTTTGCATTGGCTCCGATGGATGCTGCTGCCAATCCGAAGAATATAGAGAAAATAACAATCTGCAAAATCTCGTTATTTGCCATAGCTTCTACGATACTTTTTGGAATAATATGTTCGACAAAATTCTGTGCCGAAAAGCCTTGTGTTTTATCGGTTACTTCGGCAGCAGTTGACAAATCAACATTTCCTAAATCTAATCCAACTCCAGGTTGTAACGTATTTACCCAAAACATCCCAATTAATAAGGAAACAAATGAGGCAGAAAAAAACCAAATCATAGCCTTTCCTCCTATTCTTCCTACCGATTTAATATCGCCTAATTTTGCAATACCGACCACCAAAGTGGTAAAAACCAATGGCGAAATAATCATTTGAACCAATCGAATAAAAACTGTAGCCAACATTTTAATCTTATCGCTAAAACTTTTGGCATCTACATCATTTAGATTATTGTGGATATAAATTCCTAATAAAGCTCCAGCCATCATAGCAATAATTATTTGCATAGTAAGATTACTAAAGATTGATTTTTTTTGATTTTGATGGTTTTTGGAAGTATTCATTTGAATTTAGATTTTGTTTTAGCCCAGATAGTAGTGGAAAGCTTTGAGAAGGAAAATACTATTTTTTCTTGATCAAAAACTGCGACCAAAGGAAGCACGTTTTTGATTATTGAAAAAATGAATTTTACAAACAAACTTGTAACGCATAGCTGGAATTGCTTTTAATAATTTGGGTTATAGGTTTTATTTATCAGATAAAAATCGGCCAACACCAACGCAGCCATAGCTTCGACGATAGGAACGGCGCGTGGTACAACGCAAGGATCATGACGCCCTTTACCTTGTTGTTCGACAATTTTGTTGTTATTTGTGAGCACTTCTTGCTTTTGAATTAATGTTGCGACCGGTTTGAAAGCCACGCGAAAATAAATATCCATTCCGTTAGAAATGCCGCCTTGAATACCACCAGAAAGATTGGTTTTAGTGGTTCCGTCTTCATTGTATAAATCGTTATGCTCGCTTCCTTTCATTTGAGCACCACAAAATCCACTTCCAAATTCAAAGCCTTTCACCGCATTGATTGACAACATTGCTTTTCCGAGTTCGGCGTGTAATTTATCAAAAACGGGTTCACCCAAACCAAGCGGCACATTTTGCAGAACACAAGTAATTGTTCCGCCAACAGTATCACCTTCTTTTCGGATTTCTTTGATATAGTTTTCCATTTTTTCGGCAGTCGCCAAATCGGGACAACGAATAGCATTGGTTTCGGTTAACTTAAAATCCAATTCTTGATAGGGTTTATCGATAAAAATGGTCCCTACAGAAGAAACAAACGCATTGATTTTTATGGTAGGAAGTACTTGTTTTGCGATTGCTCCTGCTACTACCCTACAAGCTGTTTCACGAGCAGAACTTCTTCCGCCTCCACGGTAATCACGAATTCCGTATTTCTTCTCATACACATAATCAGCATGACTTGGTCGGTAAGAGTCTTTTATATGCGAATAATCATCCGATTTTTGATTGGTATTCGGAATGATAAATCCGATTGGCGTTCCGGTAGTTTTACCTTCAAAAACTCCAGATAGCAATTGCACTTCGTCTTCTTCTTTTCGTTGGGTTACTATAGTAGATTGCCCTGGTTTTCGGCGTTGCATTTCGTTTTGGATGGCATTTAAATCTAATGTTATTCCGGCAGGACAGCCGTCTATTATTCCGCCAAGAGCTTCTCCATGCGATTCACCAAATGTGGTAAGTTTAAAAAGTGTTCCGTAGCTATTTCCTGCCATTGCTGTTTGTTTTCAACAAATATATAGGTTTTCGTCTAAAAAAGTAAGCGTTATTGTTTTGTATTTTAATAACTTTTGAACAAATGCGAGTGCATAAAATTGCGTTAAAAGTTATACTAAAATTTGAAATCCATTGTTATTAGCGGTAGTAACAAAAATATCTTCATAGCAGAAGTAGGAATTATATAAATGTATATGAATATTATGTAACCTACAAGAAAGCTATATGAATGATATTTGTAAAAAATAAAACAATCATGAAAAAAGTAATTTTAAGTATTTTTATGTTAATTGGATTAACAACGAGTCTTCAAGCTCAAGAAACAGTTTCGAAAAACGCAATTGGTTTGCGATTAGGCGACAACGATGGCTTTGGTGGTGAAGTTTCCTATCAAAGAAAAATTTTCACTAATAACCGTTTGGAATTTGATTTGGGATGGCGAAATAGCAAAAATGTAGATGCTATAAAACTAGCTGGTTTGTACCAATGGTTTTGGAATATTGATAAAGGTTTTTATTGGTATGTTGGAGTTGGTGGTGGATTAGGAACTTGGCGTTATGACAATAATTTAAATAACAACTTTAATGTTACTGACAGCGGAGCAATTCTATTTGCTGCTGGTGATATTGGAATAGAATATAATTTTAATATTCCGCTGCAAGTTGCATTAGATTTTAGACCTGAGGTGTATTTCAATTCGGATGTATATAGAGATAATAATTTTGGTCCCGACGTTGCGCTTAGTGTGCGTTATAAATTTTAATAGTTCAACTACAAATGCTTTTTGGCCACTAATTCACAGATTAATTCGTGAATTAGTGGCTACTTTATTTCAATTGGTTTTTTGGAATTTATCTTAACAACCGTGTAGGGATTTGTTATCGCATAGGTAACATTTTCGCCCACACCGGGTTTGTTTTCTTTCACTGTAACCACAATTTTATCTGATAACTCTTCTACTTTAACGACTTCGATAGAATATCCTCCTGTGGTTTTTTCACCCATATTTAAGATTATAAAATTAGAAGTATTGATATCATTTGGTTGTACGAGTTTTTTTAATTCATCATCTCCGAGTAGCATTTTAAACTCTTTGGCTTCGGTAAATATTTCATAAAACTGAAAGTTACCACCACCGTATTGGCTTGTGACTAAAACTTGGTATAATGCATTGGTTTCTTTAGTTTTTGTAGGAGAACAAGATGCTACTACTAAAACCAATAAAAGGCAAATTATTTTTTTCATCCTACTACTTGATTGATGGCGTTTTTATACAATTCCTCGTACAATGGCAAAATATTTTTAATATCAAATTGTTTGGCTACCGCTAAGGCATTTTGTTTAAACGTATTTAAGGTTTCGTTATTGCTTAATATTTTTAGTGCATTTGCAGCCATTTCATCTACATTTCCAACATCACTTAAATAGCCAGAATCACCCTCAAAATTAACTTCAGGCAAACCTCCTGAATTGCTTGAAATTACTGGAACACTCCAAGCCATAGCTTCAAGAGCTGCGAGTCCGAAACTCTCTGTTTCAGAAGGCAATAAAAACAAATCAGAATAAGAAAGTATTTGATCTATTTCATTACTGTTTCCAAAGAAAATAACTTTGTCTTGAATTCCTAAATCAATACACATTTTTTCAGCTTTTTCTTTTTCTGGTCCATCACCAACCATCATTAGTTTAGCTGGAATTTGTTGTTGAATTTTATAGAAAATTTTTATTACATCTGGAATACGCTTTACTTTTCTAAAATTACTAATGTGTGTTACAATTCGTTCTTCCGTATTTGCCATTACAGAACGTTGACATGAAATTAAAGATTCATTTCTATTTTTATCCAATTCGATAAAATTAGGAATCACATGAATTTCTTTATTGATATTAAACAAATTATAAGTATCGTCTTTTAAACTTTGAGAAACCGATGTTACTACATCTGATTTATTTATGCTAAAACTAACAGCTGTTTTGTAAAAAGGATGATTTCCCACTAAGGTAATATCTGTACCGTGTAATGTTGTAACCATGGGTAAATAAATACCTTCATCTTTTAGCATTTGCTTTGCCATGTAACCTGCATAAGCATGCGGAATGGCATAATGAACATGCAACAAATCAATCTTGTATAATTTCACCATATCTACCAATTTACTTGATAAGGCAAGTTCATAGGGTTGATAATGAAATAATGGATATTCGGGAACATTCACTTCGTGGTAATGAACATTCGGATTTAATAAAGCCAATCGAACAGGTTGCCTGTAGGTAATAAAATGAATTTCATGTCCGCGATGGGCTAACTCAAGACCTAATTCAGTCGCAACAACGCCACTTCCACCAAATGTTGGATAACAAACAATTGCTATTTTCATAAAAAAAATTAAGTCTTCAAATTTACAGAAAATAGAAATGCTTGGAGTAAAAAATACGTTAAATATAAAAACAAAAACTTTTACAATAATATTAGCATATCTATCGTTGTATAAATGCTAAATTGCACAAAATAAAATTGCCATTATGGATAAAATAAAAATTCTTTGGGTTGATGATGAAATCGACTTACTTAAACCACATATTCTTTTTTTAGAAAAGAAAAATTATGAAGTTACCACCTGTAATAATGGCCGAGATGCCGTGGATGTTTTTGCCGAAAACAATTTTGATATCGTTTTCTTAGACGAAAATATGCCCGGAATGAGTGGATTAGAAACACTACAAGAAATAAAAGAAAAAAAATCTGCAACTCCAGTAATAATGATTACCAAGAGTGAAGAAGAATATATAATGGAAGAAGCCATCGGATCTAAAATAGCCGATTATTTAATAAAACCTGTTAATCCCAATCAGATATTATTGAGTTTAAAAAAGAATTTAGACCATTCACGATTGATTTCTGAAAAAACAACTTTAGATTATCAGAAAGAATTTCGAAAAATAGCAATGGATATGGCTATGGTAAATTCGTTTGAAGATTGGATTGAATTGTATAAAAAATTGATCTTTTGGGAATTAGAATTAGAGAACATTAATGACAATGGATTAATTGAAATCTTAGAGTCGCAGAAAGTAGAAGCCAATTCGCAATTCGGAAAGTTTATTGAAAAAAACTATGAAGATTGGTTTGAACCAAAAGCACATAAACCTATTCAATCGCATACATTATTTCGAGAATTAGTTGTTCCAGAATTGGTAAAAAAAGATAAACCTGTTCTTTTTGTAGTTATTGATAATTTACGTTACGACCAATGGAAAGCCATGGAAAGTACAGTTTCAAATTACTACAAACTCGAAAAGGAAATTCCCTATTTTGCTATTTTACCAACAGCAACACAGTATGCTAGAAATGCAATTTTTTCTGGATTAACGCCATTGGAAATGGAAAAACAATTTCCACAATACTGGAAAAATGATGTTGATGAAGGTGGAAAAAATTTATATGAAGCCGAATTTTTAACAGCGCATTTAAAACGATTAGGTTTACATATTAAAGAAGATTATTTTAAAATTACCAATTTAGCAAGTGGTAAAAAACTGGCTGAAAATTTCAAAGGACTCAAAGATAATAATTTAGTTACTGTAGTTTATAATTTTGTAGACATGCTCTCACATGCTAAAACAGAAATGGATGTGGTAAAAGAATTAGCTTCTGATGATAAAGCTTATCGCTCTTTAACATTGAGTTGGTTTAAGAATTCTCCACTTTTAGAAATTATTCAACAGGCACAAAAACTCGGATTTAAACTTATTATTACAACTGATCACGGAACAATAAACTGTAAAAATCCAACAAAAGTAATTGGAGATAAAAACACTAGTTTAAATTTAAGATATAAAACTGGACGAAGTTTATCTTACGAAAACAAAGATGTATATGCAGTAAAAGATCCTAAAAAAATTGGTTTACCTATAATAAATATGAGTAGTTCTTATATTTTTGCGAAAAATGATTACTTTCTGGCTTATGTAAATAACTACAATCATTACGTTAGTTATTACAGAAATACCTATCAACATGGAGGTATTTCATTAGAAGAAGTTATCGTTCCTTTTTTAGTTTTTAATCCAAAATAGGGCCAAGCGTTATAAAACAGTCTAGCAGACTGTTTTAGCGACGGAGCCAGGAGGCGCGGTGGCATATAAAACGGCATTTATCTCGCCACTAAAAACATAGTTATAAAAATGCAAATCATCTTTTCATATGAAGAAATCAACGAAGTAGTTGAAAAAATTCTTGCTCAAAATCTACAAAAAGTGATACTTTTTAATGGCGAAATGGGAGTTGGCAAAACTACTTTAATTAAATCTATAGCCAAATATCTTGGCGTAAAAGACGCTACAAGTAGTCCGACTTTTTCTTTAGTTAATCAGTATCAAATTCCTAATAATCAGTATATTTATCATTTTGACGTGTACCGATTAAAAGATGAAACTGAAGCGTTAGATTTTGGTATAGATGAATACTTGTATTCTGGCGATTGGTGTTTTATTGAATGGGCTGAAAAAATTCCGAATTTAATACCACAAGAATATTCCGTCATTGAAATAAAATTACTTCCAGATGGGAAAAGACTTCTAAATTTAATTTAATAAGAAAGTTTTTTTGTAATTTGTGCCATTATTACATTCAACACTATGGCTATTACCCCTTTTACCAAGCAACAACTTTTACCACAGGAAGAAAAGCTGGAAATTACGCGACATAAAAGTGAACTTTTTATTGGCATTCCAAAAGAAACTAGTTATCAAGAACGCAGAATTTGTTTGATTCCAGATGCTGTTAATTCATTAGTTTCTCATGGACATAGAGTATTAATTGAAGCTGGCGCAGGAGAAAGCGCCAGTTATTCTGATAAAGAATATAGTGATGCAGGTGCCGAAATCACCAGTGATGTTAAAAAAGTTTTTGGTTGTCCTATGCTTTTAAAAGTCGAACCTCCTACAATGAAAGAAATTGAAATGATTAATCCCAATACAATCATCATTTCAGCAATACAATTAAAAACTCGTAAAAAAGAATATTTCGAAGCTTTAACTAAAAAGAAAATTACAGCACTAGCTTTTGAATATATAAAAGATGAAGACGGTTCTTATCCTGCAGTAAAATCCTTAAGTGAAATTGCCGGAACCGCATCGATACTTATTGCATCCGAATTAATGATAAATAATCAATTTGGAAAAGGATTGTTATTTGGTAATATAACAGGAGTTCCTCCAACAGATGTTGTTATTATCGGAGCTGGAACTGTTGGCGAATTTGCTGCTAAAACCGCTGTTGGATTAGGTGCTAATGTAAAAGTATTTGATAATTCAATTACGAAATTACGTCGATTACAAAACAATTTAAATCAACGTGTGTTCACTTCAACAATACAACCAAAATCACTTTTAAAAGCTTTACGTCGATGTGATGTAGCCATAGGGGCCATGCGTGGCAAAGACCGATGTCCTATTGTTGTTACTGAAACAATGGTGGAACATATGAAAAAAGGCGCTGTAATTGTTGATGTAAGTATTGATACAGGAGGTTGTTTCGAAACATCTGAAATTACAACCCATGAAAAGCCAACCTTTATGAAAAACAATGTCATTCATTATTGTGTGCCAAATATTCCCTCTCGCTATTCTAAAACTGCATCACTTTCTATAAGTAATATTATTACTCCATCTTTAATTCATATTGCTGAAGATGGCGGAATTGAAAGTGCAATTCGTTGTAATAAAGGTTTAAAAAATGGCGTCTATATGTACCACGGAATCTTAACTAACAAAGCAATAGGCGATTGGTTTAATCTTTCGGATAGTGATATTAATTTAATTGTTTTTTAGTTATCAAATAATAATATTCAACTTCTTTAAATTACCTTTGCAAAAAAAATCGCAATGAAGTTTTATCAACGTTTTGCCTATTATTTAGTTGGATTTGTAGTAGGCTTATTTTTTGTTTCAATGGTATTATCTGGTAAAGACATACGTTGTAATTATATGCCAAATGCTCGTGTTTTAAATGATTTAAGAAACAAACCTTTTAATTATAGCATAGAAGCTTCTAGAAAACTTACTGAAGATTGGATTGATACTTTAGACATCAAAAACACATTAACCTATGGTGATGTTGATTTTGATAAAAGTAATATTTCTTATCAAAAAGGAAAATTATATATCATTGAAGGACAAACATCAAAAAATGACACGATCATTTTACGAGTTA
>CALPIE020000067.1 GCA_943323545.2 Bifidobacterium breve
TATGGGACAAACTTTACCAAACGGAGAAACAACACCTGTTTTTGGTCCTTCACGGCTGGTAGATTTTGAATTAGAAACAGCTTTCATCACAACAGATGTAAATATTATGGGTGAAAATATCCCTATAAATGAAGCCGAAGATTATATTTTCGGGATGGTTTTACTCAATGATTGGAGTGCAAGAGATATTCAAAAGTGGGAATATGTTCCACTTGGACCTTTTTTAGCTAAGAATTTTGCCTCTTCAATTTCACCATGGATTGTAACTATGGATGCTTTAGAACCATTCAGAACAAAAGGGCCAAAACAAGAACCAACACCACTTCCCTATCTTCAACAAAAAGGAAAACATACGTATGATATAAATTTAGAAGTATACATAGCACCAGAAAATACAGAACCTGTATTGGTATCAAAATCGAATTTTAAATACATGTATTGGTCGATGTCCCAACAATTAGCACATCATACTTCAAATGGATGTAGAGTTAATTCTGGAGATATGATGGGTTCTGGAACAATATCTGGACCAACAGAAAATAGCTATGGCTCGATGTTAGAATTGACATGGGGTGGTAAAAATCCTATAAAAATGAAAGACGGTACCGAACGTAAATTCATAAACGATAACGATACTGTAATTATGAAAGGATATTGTCAAAAAAGTTCAGTCCGTATTGGTTTTGGAGAAGTTTCATGTAAATTATTACCTCCTTTTGTAAGAAAATAAATTTAATTTATTAAATAAAATCTTCTAAATCATTAGCATCAATACTTTCATGTGATGCGTTATAAATAGTAAGTCCATCTTTAATAACTATCATTTGTGGTGATTGATGCACTACATTAAATCTTGTTGCAATTTCATTTGAAATATCGCGATATTCTAATAAATTTAAAAAGTAAGTTACTATTTCATCTTGCAATACAAATTCATTTTCAAATTGTTTTAAAACCATTCTGCTAACACTACAACGTGTACTATGCTTAAAAATAAGCACCGTATTTTCTTTAGAAAGATTTGTAATTTCATCTAATTGATTTATTGAATTTAATGCAATCCAATTTACTTTAGAACTGTAATTGGTAGTTTCTCCTTCGCCAAATAGTTTATTAAAAAAACTCATAATTGTCTGGTTTTAAGACATTTTGTCTTGATTTAAATATTAAAATTATTATCATTAAGACATTTTGTCTTGTATTTTACATTGGAACATATCTTGACCAACAGTATGCAAAGTTAATAAATCACAACTATAAAACTATATAACTATGAATATCAATAAATTTACAATCAAATCACAAGAAGCGATTCAACAAGCACAGCAACTAACACAAAGTTTTGAACAGCAACAAATAGAAAACGAGCATATTTTTAAAGCTATTTTTGAAGTCGATGAAAATGTAGCACCTTTTATTTTGAAAAAACTAAATGTTAATGTACCACTTTTTGAACAAATACTAAACAGCACCATTCAAAGCTATCCAAAAGTCTCAGGAGGCAATATTATGCTTTCACATATTGCCAATATGACTTTAAATGAAGCTGAAATCATCGCCAAAAAAATGAATGATGAATTTGTTTCCATCGAACATTTAATTCTTGCCATATTCAATTCTAAAAGTAAAGTGGCGCAAATTCTAAAAGATCAAGGAGTAACAGAAAAAGGGTTAAAAGCAGCTATTGATGAACTTCGAAAAGGAGAAAGGGTAACCTCAGCCTCAGCCGAAGAAACGTATAATTCGCTTAACAAATATGCGCGAAATCTTAATGAATTAGCCAAATCAGGTAAACTTGATCCTGTTATTGGTCGAGATGAAGAAATTAGACGCGTCTTGCAAATCCTAACCCGAAGAACTAAAAATAATCCAATGTTAGTTGGTGAACCTGGCGTAGGTAAAACTGCCATTGCAGAAGGTTTGGCTCACCGAATTGTAGATGGAGATGTTCCTGAAAACTTAAAAGACAAAATTGTTTTCTCCCTAGATATGGGCGCTTTAATTGCAGGTGCGAAATATAAAGGGGAATTTGAAGAACGTCTTAAAGCTGTAGTTAAAGAAGTGACTGCCGCTGAAGGAGACATAGTTCTTTTTATTGATGAAATCCATACTCTAGTTGGTGCTGGTGGTGGAGAGGGAGCAATGGATGCAGCCAATATATTAAAACCGGCTTTAGCAAGAGGTGAATTGCGTGCAATTGGAGCTACAACCTTAGATGAATACCAAAAATATTTCGAAAAAGATAAAGCACTCGAGCGTCGTTTTCAAAAAATTATGATTGATGAACCCGATACCGAAAGTGCTATTTCTATTCTTCGTGGCATTAAAGAAAAATACGAAACCCACCACAAAGTACAAATCAAAGATGATGCAATAATCGCTGCAGTAGAATTTTCTCAACGCTATATTACCAATCGCTTCTTACCCGATAAAGCAATTGATTTAATGGATGAAGCGGCATCAAAAATCAGAATGGAAATCAACTCCAAACCCGAAGAACTGGATGTTTTAGATAGAAAAATAATGCAACTCGAAATTGAAATTGAAGCCATCAAAAGAGAAAACGATGTGAGTAAAATTAAAGTATTGGGCATGGATTTGGCAAATTTAAAAGAAGACCGTAATGAAATATATGCCAAATGGAAATCTGAGAAAGATGTGGTAGATAGTATCCAAACGGTAAAAACTGAAATTGAAAATTTTAAATACGAAGCGGAACGAGCTGAGCGCGATGGGGACTATGGTAAAGTAGCTGAAATTCGCTATGGCAAAATTAAAGAAGCTCAAGAACGATTAGACAAATTACTCAAACAATTACAAGAAAACCAATCTGGAACTTCATTAATAAAAGAAGAAGTGACTAGAGAAGATATTGCGGAAGTGGTTGCCAAATGGACTGGAATTCCGGTCATGAAAATGTTACAAGGTGAAAGAGAAAAGTTATTAAAACTGGAAGACGAATTACACCTTAGAGTAGTTGGTCAAGAAGAAGCAATTGAAGCCGTAAGTGATGCTGTTCGAAGAAGTCGAGCTGGATTACAAGATATGAAAAAACCTGTAGGAAGTTTTCTTTTTTTGGGAACAACTGGTGTTGGAAAAACAGAATTAGCTAAAGCTTTAGCAGAATATTTATTTGACGACGAAAACGCCATGACGCGAATTGACATGAGTGAATATCAAGAACGCCATAGTGTTAGTAGATTGGTAGGTGCGCCTCCAGGATATGTTGGTTATGATGAAGGTGGTCAATTAACAGAAGCCGTTCGAAGAAAACCCTATTCAGTTATTTTGTTAGATGAAATTGAAAAAGCACATCCTGATACCTTTAATATATTATTGCAAGTTTTAGATGAAGGAAGATTGACCGATAATAAAGGTCGTGTTGCCGATTTTAAAAACACTATTATCATCATGACATCAAATATTGGAAGCCAAATCATTCAGGAAAAGTTCGAAAACCTAAAAGGAAATATAGAAGCTGTTACTGAAGCTGCAAAAACTGAAGTTTTAGGTTTATTGAAACAAACTGTGCGACCTGAATTTATAAATCGTATCGATGAAATTGTAATGTTCACACCATTAACAGAAGCTAACATCAAGCAAATTGTGGGATTGCAACTCAAAAATGTAACTAAAATGTTAGCGTTTCAAAACATTACTATGGATGCTACTCCAGAAGCAATTGAATATCTAGCTCAAAAAGGATTTGATCCTCAATATGGAGCTCGACCAGTAAAAAGAGTAATTCAGAGGGAAGTGCTTAACCAACTTTCTAAAGAAATTTTAGCAGGGAAAGTAATTACTGAAAATATTATTCTGTTAGACAGTTTTGATGGAAAATTGGTATTTAGGAATCAAAATGAGTTGGTAAATTAATAAAAAATCATCCATCAATAGTTGAAAAAATAATTTTATTTAATTTAATAAAAAAACACCAATTCATTTTAGAATTGGTGTTTTTCTTTAGAGAATAGTTTAAAATTCTTGTTATAAATTTTATTTTATTTTTATAACAAATCGATCGTTAAATCCTTTATTAACTGTAAAATCACCATTATTACTTTGAGTGTCTCCAACTATAACAATTCCTCCATCAGTTGTTTGAGTAAAGTCATAACCTAAATCTATATTTGAACCACCAAAAGTTTTTTGCCAAAGTAAACCTGAATTAGCTTGCGTGTCTATAGTAAAAAGGAAAATATCATTTTGACCTTTATTTTCTATTTGAGAATCATTACTTCTTGAATGACCAACAACCATAAATTTATTAGTTTCTATTTTTTTAATTGATAATGCAGTATCAAATTGACTTGCTCCAAAAGATTTTTCCCAAAGTAAGTGTCCATGATCGTTAATGTGAATTATCCATGCATCACTATTCCCGAGTGGCTTTTTAATATCACCGTTAATGCTATTCGACTGTCCAACAATTAAATAGGAATTATTGCCGGTATTTACTGCTCCATAAGCTTGATCAATATCACTTCCTCCATATGTTTTTTTCCAATGTAAATGACCCATGTTATCAATTTTTATAACCCAATAATCATAACTTCCATGAGACCCAACAACATCAAAATCATTACTTTCAGAACTACCAACTAAAATTAATCCACCATCATCAGCTGCAACAACATCATTTATTCTATCATTTTGAGTACCCCCATAATATCTGTACCACATAAATTCTCCTTGAGCATTTAACTTTATTCCGAAAAACTCCCCTACTCCATGTAAAGTAGTATTAGGATTTCTTCCCATTACATGACCTTCTCCGTTACCTGTTTGACCTAATAAACCTGAATAATCTGCATAACCTGCAACAAAATAACCACCATCACTAGTTTGAATTATTTTATGTGCATGATCATGACTTAAAAAACCATAAGATTTTGACCAAATAATTGTACCACTTTCATTAATCTTAGTAATATAAAAATCATGCATCCCTATATTTCTTGGCACATCAAAATCCGAACTGTCAGAATATCCAGCAATTACATAATTATTGTCGTTAGTTCTAATGATACTCATTCCGTAATCATTTCCTGAACCACCAATTGTTTTATTCCAAACAACAACACCATCTTTATCTAATTTTGTAACCCAAATTTCTTCTAATCCAAACTGACTAATTACATCACCATCATTACTTTTTGAGTTTCCAACAATAATTACACCTCCATCTGGAGTACTCACAACTGCATTCGTTTTATCTTCTTGAGATCCACCAAATGTTTTACTCCATAAAACTTTACCTTCAATTTTGGCTTCTTGAATATCCTCATTTTCGCATGAAAAGAGAAGCAAAACTATTCCAAATAAAAAATATTTTTTCATTTTAAAATAAAATTTATTTAATTATTAATTTTTGTATGTTGTTCTCATTACATTTCAATATATATATGCCAGATTGTAAAGTACTTATATCAACTATTTCAGAATTACTTATTAGTTTATCCTTCATAAATACATTTTTACCTAATAAATCAAAAATTTCAATCTTTTCAATATTTATATCACTTGTAATAGTGATGTTAAAATTGGCTGGATTGGGGAAAATTTTAAAATCATTTTGAGCAAATTCTGTAGTTGTTAATGAAGGATCTAATTTAACCAGGAAAAACCCTCTATCAATATCACTTACTACAATAGATCCACTAGAAAAATATGGATATACACTCCAAGCGCCATTATAATTTGCAGTATTATTAGCAGGATACGTATCAAAATATGCAACTTCATTCATTTGACTTACGTCAATACCTGATATATCTATAACTCGATAACCAGCTCTATAATTGGCCAGATGGAATTTATTTGCAGTTGTATAACCATTATGATCTATTGAGGGCGTTGTACCTAAATAATCAAATTTTAAAACTGGTTGATCTAAATCAGTCATGTCTATAACAATTGATCTCGTATTGATTCCAAAACTAGTCTCATCTTGTTCATCACCAACTATATAATACTTTTTATTTTGAGTCAGCCAACCTTGGTGTGTATAACCTGTATTAGAATAAAAAAAAGTAGATAATAATATAGGATTTAATTTATTAGTAACATCCAAAACTATTACTTTATCTTCATTGCATCCAAAATAGATTTCTTTACCATTGTGCTGGGTATCTGGTCCGTTATAAATAACTATTTGAGCATCATGGGTATATCCTTGAGCACTATATCCAAAAGAAAATATAGGATTTAGTGGATTTTGAATATTAACAACATGCGGCCCACCAGAAAAAGTTGAAGTTCCTATACAATAAGCAAAACCAGTAGCTTCATTAATTGCTATATTATGACAATTTCCAAAGCCTGAATATCGAGTATCAGGAGTAAAAATTTGAGGAGTAGTAACATTTCTAAGCCTTGTCAAATCAAACACTTGCATGCCATGACCAGATGCTTCAGAAACAATAAATGCATAATTATTATACACTTTAATATCTCTCCATATACTACGTACATTATTATGAGATGAAACTTTACCCACATAAATAGGGTTTGTAGGATTACTAATATCTATAAATGCAGTATGCGTTGTACAACCCATTATTGCATATTCTTTGTTGGTTAGTGGATCAGTCCAACCCCAACAATCATTTCCTTCAGTATTTGTAATTCCGCCAATAGCAGAAAAATTCATATATGACAACAAATTTACTTTGTTACATGGATAAACTCCAGCGAAACCTTCAACACAGTTAGTTTGACCAAATGTTGAATATGTTAAAAATATAGAAAGAGAGTAAAATAAATATTTCATGACTTGTTTATGGCAAAACTAAACTAAAAAACAATATATAAATAAAAATAATAGTATTTTTGAAATTAAACTAATCAAAACACATTCATCAAATCTTTTTGTAAAACTAGAAATAAAGGTAAAAACACAACTTACAGTAACTTAAAAAAACTACAATTAATTAGTTAGTATTTGAATGTAAAATATGAAAAAAATAATATTTGCATAAATTTTTAAACTTAAATCATTATGAAAAAAATTATTATTACTTACGGACTTATCGCTGGATTAATTACCATGTCATTTATGATTGTTTCCACTATTATTTGGAAAATAAATGGCACCGAAAACCAAAGCATGGTAATTGGTTTTTTGGGAATGTTTATCGCTTTTATTTTTGTTTTTGTTGGAATAAAAAATTACCGCGATAAACACAATAGTGGAAATGTAACTTTTTGGAATGCCTTTAAAATTGGATTTTTTATAGCATTAATAGCATCTAGTGTTTATACTTTAGTTTGGATGATTGAATTTCATTTCTTTATGCCCGATTTTATGGAAAAATATGCAACCAAAGCAATAGAAGGAATTAAATCAAGTGGATTAAATCCTACAGAAATGAGTTCCAAAATTACAGAAATGGAAACTATGAGAGAAAATTATAAAAATCCATTTTTGAGAATTTGTTATACATTAATGGAAATTCTACCAATAGGAATTGTTATTGCATTAATTAGTGCTCTGATATTAAAACGGAATCCAAAAGCAGCATAAACAAAAAAAGGTACGCAAAACGTACCTTTTATACTTCTAATATAAATGATTAATCTTTTGTAAAACCAAAACTTTGTTTTCCGATTTTCAACAAAAACCCTTTTTTATCTTCCGTAAACTCAATTTCTAATCCAGCTTCTTTTAATGAAAATTTTCCATTTCCATCGTTATTTAAAGGAACAGAAGGCTGACCTGCTGCATTAATAACTAAATTACCATCATCTTCAGTAAAATTAATTTTAATTGGTATAAGTTTACTTGAATAATCACCTAAATAGGCATCAAAATTTTCGGTTTTTTCAACTCCGTTTTTAGCAGCAGTCCATTCGTTATTTTCCTCATTAATATCTGGCAAAACGTGATCTGGATCAAGAACAATACTGTCTAATTCTTCTGTTGAATTGTGCTTAAAAGACCAAATATTATTTCTTTGCCATATTTCTACAGGTAACGTAATTCTAGAAGTTGAACCACTTTTAGTTTTAACTTCTATAATTACTGGCATTGGCATTTTTTGAAGGTTTTCAATTGTAATTATAGCACCATTCTTTGCATCATTTCTTACATATTTGACTTTTGTAATTCCTTGATCAAGTTGCCAAATGTTTACAAACCAGCTTCTCCAAAACCAAGATAAATCTTCTCCAGAAACATTTTCAATTGTTCTAAAAAAATCATCTGGAGTAGGATGTTTATATGCCCATCTTTCTATATAAGTTCTAAAGGCTTTATCAAAACGTTCTTTTCCTAAAATTGTTTCTCTTAACATTGTTAAACCAGAACCAGGTTTAAAATAGGCTAACAATCCAAGATTCGCTTCTTTCAAATTGTCTGGAGCTGTCATCATTGGTTCAACACTAAGGTCTGTTAATCCAAATGAGGCTTGATGCATATCCATTTTTGGTTGTTTGTATTCGCCATTATTAAAATCATCAGCACTTAAAGAATTGATAAAAGTATTAAATCCTTCATCCATCCAAGCAAACTGTCTTTCATTTGAACCTACTATCATAGGAAACCAAGTATGTCCAAATTCATGATCTGTTACGCCCCACAAACCTTCTCCTTTTGAAGTATATTCACAAAAAACTATTCCGGGATATTCCATTCCGCCTTCATTCCCAGCAACATTAGTTGCAGCTGGATAAGGATATTCAAACCATCTTTTAGAATAGTTTTCTATACATATTTTTGTATATTCAGTAGATCTACTCCAAGCATCTTTACCATCACTTTCTGAAGGGTAAGCAGAAATAGCCAATGATGTTTTTCCACTTGGTAAATTAATTCTTGCTGCATCTATTATGAAAGAAGCTGAAGAAGCCCATGAAACATCACGAGAATTACTCATTTTAAATTTCCAAGTTAATGTCGATTTTCCAGCAGGACGAGATGTACTATTTGTTACTTCTTCAGCTGAACGAATTATTACAGTTTTATCACTTGATTTAGCAGCTGCCCAACGCTTTTGCTGTTCTAAAGTATAAACTTCTGTTGGATTTTGTAATTCGCCAGAGCAAACAACTATATGACTTGCTGGTGCTGTAATGGTAACATCAAAATCACCATACTCTAAATAAAATTCTCCTGCACCTAAATACGGCTTAGTATTCCAGCCCATTACATCATCATAAACACACATTCTTGGGTACCACTGTGCAATTGTAAAAATTTTACCATTTTTAGTTTCTAAAACTCCAGTTCTATCTGAACCGTAAATTGGTGAAATATAATTGAAATCTATTTTAAGTTTTACATTTCCACCATTACCTTTTAAGTCTTGAGGTAAATCAACTTGCATACGAGTATCAATTATAGTGAATTTCGCTTCTTTCTCTGTTGAAATACCGTTTAAAGTTGAAACAATTTTTACTGATTTAATGTTATGTCCACCATCAAAATCTTGACCTTTTGCTCCATTTCTACTTCCTTTTAAAGGGATTATAGCATTTCCACGTGAATCTTTTTTGAATAGATTTTGATCCAAATGCATCCAAACAAAACCTAATTTATCTGGACTATTATTGGTATAAGTAATTAAAGCTGTTCCATTAATTTCATTTGAAGTTTCATTTAATGAAGCTGTTAATTTATAATCAGCTCTATTTTGCCAATATTTAGCGCCTGGCTGACCGCTAGAAGAACGGGTTTCAGTTGCGTTTTTAGTATAAAAATTAGGTCCAAAAGCATCATGGTAATTATATACAGATACTGGAGGTTGATTTTCTTGTGCACAAACAAATGAAAATCCTAAAAATAATAAAATAAATACATTGATTTTGTTTAATCGCTCACTCATAAATAAATAGATAAATTATATATTTGGCAAATAAAAGAAAAAAAGTACTTAAATAAATCATAAATTTTAATTTTCGTTTTTAGATGCTTACAATAAATTTTCACCCTTTTAAAAATATAGAGACAGAACGATTATTCCTTCGCAGAGTTTCGGAAGAAGATGTAAATGAAATTATGGAACTTAGAGGGAATCCTGAAACAATGAAATTTATTCCAAGACCTTTAGTCAAATCCATTGAAGAAGCTTATGAACATTTTAAAATGATTGATGATAAAATAGAAAAAAATGAAGGGATAAATTGGGCAATTACATTAAAAGGAAACCCAAAATTGATTGGCATTATAGGTCATTATAGGATTCAATTAGAGCATTATAGAAGTGAATTCGGTTATATGATTTTACCACAGTTTAACGGACAAGGAATTACCGTTGAAGCACTAAAAGCAGTTCTGGCATACGGATTTGATGACATGGGACTGCACTCTGTTGAAGGCGTACTCGATGCCGAAAACTATAGTTCGGAACGCGTGTTGCAAAAAAGCGGTTTTGTAAAAGAAGCGCATTTTTTAGAAAATGAATTTTACAATGGTGTTTTTAGGAATTCATTAGTGTATTCTCTTTTTAAAAAGAATTTTAAAAGATAAAGTTTTTTTTACAATTTAGGCAATGTTCGTAGGTACAATTCTTCTACTTTCTTTCGAGCCCATTCGGTTTTTCGTAAAAAAGTCAAACTCGATTTTACACTTGGATTATCCTTAAAACATTTGATGTTAATCAATTCTGCCAGTGTATCAAATCCGTAAAAGGTAACCAATTTTTCTAATATGGTTTGAAGTGTAATTCCGTGAAGCGGATTATTCGATTTTTGCATGTAGCAAATTTATAAATTTAATTGTGGTTTGTACCAATTGTTAGTACCTTTGTATTGCTATGTTAAAAACGATAAACATCCAAAATAAAAAAGCCAAATTCGATTTCGAAATCATCGATACCTATACTGCTGGAATTGTTTTAACAGGAACCGAAATTAAATCTATCCGATTAGGAAAAGCTCAAATTGCTGAAAGTTTTTGCGAGTTTAACAATAATGAACTCTTCGCTATCAATACTTATATTGAAGAATACGCCTTTGGTAACCAATTCAATCACAAATCTCGAAGCGAAAGAAAATTGTTGCTTAACAAAAGAGAGCTTAAGAAACTTGAACGTGATGTTGAAGTGAAAGGATTAACGATAATACCTTTGAAATTATTTACCAATGAAAAAGGAATTGCTAAACTAGAAATTGGTCTCTGTCGCGGTAAAAAAACCTACGATAAACGCGAATCTTTAAAAGAACAAGATACTAAAAGAGATATTGATCGAATAAAAAAAGCGTTTTAAATTTTCTACTTTATTTTATATGACTATTTTTGTCATTTACATTTAATTACTTCCTTTTGAAAACTTTATTGAAAAATGCCCGAGAACAAAAAGGCATCAAAACACGTGAGTTAGCTAACTTATTATGTATTGATCAGGCGTTGATTAGCAAATTTGAAAGTGGATCTCGTTATCCGACTCGCGATCAAGTGCTGAAATTATCACAATTTCTCGATATTGATTATGATATGCTGATCACTTTATGGATAAAAGAAAAAATACAAAATGAACATGGGAACGATAGCAATGTTTTAAAAGCAATTGCAACTATTTTAGCAGAGAACAATTACATTCTTCCTGTTTCCAATGAGCCTAAGATTGATTCTATCCTTGAAGAAATGGAACGATTGAAAGACAAACTTCAGCAACTTAGATAAATAGTTAATTTTTATTTTCCAACAAAGGAACAAATTTAAAATTCTCAAATTCGTGTTTTTCAAATTGGGTTTCGTTTTTACGGATAAGCATTGTCATAATTTGTTTTGTATCGCCAACCGGAATAACAAGCTTCCCCCCTATTTTTAATTGTGCCATTAAAGGATTCGGGATAATGGCTGCTCCAGCAGTAACAATAATACTGTCAAAAGGCGCATGATTAGGCAATCCTTTATAACCATCTCCAAATGATAAATGTTTTGGATTTATACCTAATTTCGGCAATAATAATTTTGTTTTTTTAAATAATTCTGTTTGCCTTTCAACAGTATATACGGTTGCGCCAAGCAAGCATAAAACGGCCGTTTGATAACCACTTCCTGTTCCAATTTCTAAAACTTTATCTCCTTTTTTTACTTGTAATAATTGACTTTGATAGGCAACGGTATAAGGTTGAGAAATAGTTTGATCAGCACCAATTGGAAACGCTTTGTCTTGATAAGCAAAATCTTCAAAACTCGAATCTAAAAACAAATGTCTCGGAATGATTTTAATGACTTCCAACACATTTTTATCGGTAATTCCTTTTTCTTCTAAAATTTTAGCTAATTGATTTCTAAGTCCTTGATGCTTGTTTGTGTTTTTCAATTTGGGAGAAAATTTATTTCCGTAAAAATAGAAAACAAATTATCAATTATCAATTATCAATTGAGGAAATTTTATTTTCCCAACAGACGAAGCAATTATCAATTAATTGCTATTTTTGTTCAAAATACTACATTATGTTAAAAGTTGGCGTTTTAGGTGCTGGTCATCTTGGAAAAATACA